>JBAPOS010000134.1:0-52236 GCA_049279755.1 Candidatus Dormiibacterota bacterium
GTAGGTGGGGCAGATCGCACCACACCCCGCGTGGGTTACCGGTCCGAGGCACGGAATGCCCTTGGATACCATCACACAGACCGTGCCGCGTCGTTTGCACTCCACACAGACGGAGTGTGATGCGATCTGAGGACGCCGCCCGCGGAGGAACGCGGTGATCACCTCGAGCAACTGGTGCTTGTCGATGGGGCACCCGTGAAGCTCGAAGTCAACGTCGATGTGTGCCGAAGGTGGCGTCGAGTGCTCGAGGGTGCGGATGTACTCAGGATGCGCATAGACGGCGGAGGTGAACTCGCGGACGTCAGCGAAGTTCCGGAGCGCCTGGATCCCCCCGGCCGTGGCGCAGGCACCGATCGAAACGACACGGGCGCTGAGCCGCCGAACCTCGCGAATGCGCTCGATGTCATCGGCGGTCGTGATCGAACCCTCCACGATCGAGAGGTCATACGGTCCTGCGAGGACCGCGCGCGAAGCCTCGAGGAAGTAGGCAATCTCAACCTGCCCGGCCACCGCCAGCAGCTCGTCCTCGCAGTCGAGGAGGGTGAGCTGGCAGCCATCGCACGATGAGAACTTCCAGACCGCAAGCGTCGGCTTCTTGACGGTGTTCATCGCTGGTGCACCGCGAGCAGCGGTTCGACGCGGTCCCAGGTCAACACCGGGCCGTCGGCGCAGACGAACACCGATCCCAGCTGGCAGTGCCCGCACTGCGCAATCGCGCACTGCATATTCCGCTCCATGGAAACACGGATTCCCGAGGGCGGCATACCGCGTTCCATCAGCGCGAGGGCGGTGAACCGCATCATCACTTCAGGGCCGCAGATCATGGCGATGCCTGCGGGATCACAGTGGATACGCGGAAGCACGTTCGTGACCACGCCGACGGTGCCCCGCCAGCCAGGCGTCGCGCGGTCGACCGTGACATGCACGGAGAGGTCGTCGCGCGCTCGCCACGCGTCGACCTCCTCTTTGAATGCGAGTTCCTCGGGCGTGCGCGTGCCGATCACCACCTCCACCTCGCCGAAGCGGTCTCGCTGCGAGATGACCTGAGTGATCACCGAGCGAAGCGGCGCCAGACCGATCCCGCCGGCGACGATCACCAGGTCACGCCCCGCCGCAGTGTCCAGTCCCCAATCGGACCCGAACGGACCGCGGAGGCCGAGGCTGTCACCGGGCTGCAGCTCGCACAGGGCGCGCGAGACCGCGCCGACGTTGCGCACCGTGTGGGCGATCGGTCCGTCCGCGACCGGGTTCGCGCTGATGGAGATCGCCACCTCACCGACGGCGTAGGCGTAGAGCATGTTGAACTGGCCGGCGGCGTAGCGCAGTCGGGAGCCGTTGGTCGCCTCGAGGAGGAGGGTCACCGCGTCCGAGGTCTCCTGGCGGCGCCCGACAACCAGATGGCTCACCGGCGTCATCGGGCCGTGCGCCCGCGCGTCAGTGTGGAGTGGAAGCGCCATAGACATCCAGGAGGCGGATGCGAGCGGCGTGAAGCCGGTCGCCGAGGATCCCGGCGACGCGCTGCGCGAGATCGAAGCCGAGCTTGGGGTCGTCCGCACACTTGCCGCGGAGGCAGTGGGCGTCGAACACCACCGCATGGACCTCGTCGAGCGCGTCGGCGTCGAAATGCCAACGGTACGGAGGAAACAGCCATGCCCATCCGAGGACGTCGCCGGCATGGAGCGTGTCGAGGGTCTGCATGCCCCTCCCCGGCGCGGTGACTCCGAGCCCAACCCTCCCGGAGCGCAGCGCCCAGAACGCGTCGGCGTTCGCTCCTTCACGGATGATCGAGGCGCCCGCCGGGATCACGGTATTTCGAGCGCATCCGGTCAGCACCTCGAGATGGTCCGCTGCCATTCCGGCAAAGAACCGATGAGCTGTGAGTTCATCAGCGATCGTATTCATGTCGCAGCCTCAGCACGAGCGCCGTCGTTTGATCGGATCGCCGCCGCCTCCTCGGTGATGTCGATGCCGACCGGACACCAGGCGATGCATCGACCGCATCCCACGCAGCCCGAGGTCTCGAACTGATCCCACCACGTGCTCAGCTTGTGGGTCATCCATTGGCGGTAGCGGCTGCGCACGGTGGCTCGAACCGGTCCGCCGTGGATGTACGAGAAGTCGCGTGAGAAGCAGGATGCCCATTCCCGCAATCGCTCGCTCGTCGCGCCGTCCGGTGACTGCGCCTCGACATCATCGCTGCAGAAGCAGGTTGGGCAGGCGAGGGTGCAGTTACCGCAGCTCAAACAGCGCGCCGCCACATCGTCCCAGCGAGGGTGTTCCAGATTGCGCTGGAGCAACTCGGGCAGACCGTGGGTGTCCATCGTCCGGCCCATGCGTTGTGCGGATTCGTCGGTGACCGCCTCGGCCGCCTCGACGTCGTCTGCGGTCGCCGGATGCGTGGGTAACTCGTCCATCAACTCGAGCCCAGCCCGCGTTCCCGCCTCGATGACGTAGCGGGGCACCGACCTATCGAGAAGCTCGGTGATCGCCAGGTCGAAACCCTCACGCACGCGAGGACCAGTCCCCATGGACGTGCAGAAGCAGACCTCCGACGGTGACCCGCAGTGCACCGCGATGACGAACAGATTCTGCCGCCGCGCGGTATACGTGGGGTCCGGGTGCGAGCTGGTGGCGAAGACCCGATCCTGGACAAGGACGGCCGCCAGCTCACACCCCCGAACACCAAGGAAGGCAAATCGAGGCGGGGGAGCCGCGGTCTCGTCGAAGACCAGTGCTCCGTGCTCGTCGCGCCGAGCTCGCCAGAGTGTCGTGGTTGGCGGGAAGAGGTATCGCTTCCACGAAGAGGGCGCCGTGGCAAATCCAAAATGGGCGCCGTCGTCACGGTCTCGCAGGCGATAGCGGCCGGGAGACTGCTCGTCGCCCACGCCGCGCGGCAGCTGCGAGGCACTCGTCACGGGTGCGTACTCGATCGCGCCGTTCTGGACCGTCGGGGCAATCACGGTGTAGCCCCGCTCGCGCAATCCGGCGATGAGGGCATCCAGGCCATCCTCATCGAGGACGCGAGCTGCTCCAGCGGACGCCGCCATGGCGGCTATTCTGACCAGGTGCTGGTGTCCCGACGAGGGCACACCGTCATCACCCGTCGAGGCCCTTTGGCCCTGGTCCCAGCAATGCGGGCTGGCTAGGCTGAACCCATGCTCTTCCAGGTACGCATCCACGGCCGGGGCGGCCAGGGCGTGGTCACCGCAGCCGAGCTGCTCTCCGTCGCGGCCTTCCGCGAAGGCCGGCATGCCCAGGCCTTCCCCAGCTTCGGCTCGGAGCGGACCGGAGCGCCCGTGGTCGCGTTCTGCCGCATCTCTGACCACGAGATTCGCGCGCACGAGCCCGTCGCGAGCCCCGACGCGCTGATCATTCAGGACCCGACGCTGCTGCACCAGGTCGACCTCTTCCGCGGCCTGCCGGAAACCGGCTACCTGCTCATCAACTCCAGCCGCGGCTTCTCCGAACTGGGGTTCGGCGATCTCGCGGCGAAAGTGCGTCCTGAGCGCGCCGTGGCAGTGCCGGCGACCGAGATCGCCCGCGAGATGGTGGGGCGGCCAATCGCGAACGCGGTGCTGCTCGGCGGCTTCGCCGCCCTCACCGAGGTGATCTCCCTAGCGTCGGTTGTTGCGGCCATCCGTGACCGTTTCTCGGGAGCCCTCGCCGAGGGCAACGTCGCCGGCGCCGAACGCGCCTACGAACTCGTCCGACAGCAGATCACGGAGGTCGCCGGTGCTCACGCAGATTGAGGGTTCGCGCGCGGTTGCCGAAGCAGTCGCCCTGTCGAGGCCCGAGGTGATCTGCGCATATCCCATCTCGCCGCAGACGCACATCGTCGAGGCGCTCTCGACACTCGTCAAGAGCGGACGGCTGACTCCCTGTGAGTTCATCAACGTCGAGTCGGAGTTCGCCGCCATGTCCGTCGCCATCGGCGCCTCCGCGACGGGCGCACGTGCCTATACCGCGACGGCGAGCCAGGGCCTGCTCTTCATGATCGAGGCGATCTACAACGCGTCAGGGTTGGGATTGCCGATCGTCATGACCGTCGCCAACCGCGCCATCGGCGCACCGATCAACATCTGGAACGACCACTCGGACTCCATGTCGCAACGCGATTCCGGCTGGATCCAGCTCTACGCGGAGAGCAATCAGGAAGCGGTCGACATGCACATCCAGGCGTTCCGGCTCGCCGAGGAGCTCTCGGTCCCGGTCATGGTGTGCATGGACGGCTTCATCCTCACCCACGCTGTCGAGCAGGTGGATCTCCCCACTCAGGAACAGGTCGACGCGTTCCTCCCGCCATTCGAGCCTCGCCAGGTCCTCGACCCCGACGATCCGGTCTCGATCGGCGCCATGGTCGGGCCCGAGGCCTTCACGGAGGTGCGCTATCTCGCGCATGTCACCCAGATGCAGGCGCTCGATCTCATCCCCGAGATCAGCCGGACATTTGAGGGCGGCTTCGGGCGAGCCTCCGGAGGTTTGGTCCGGCCCTATCGGACCGACGACGCCGAGATCATCGTCGTGGCGCTCGGGTCGGTGCTCGGCACGATCAAGGACACCGTCGACGAGTTGCGTGATGAGGGCGAACGCGTCGGCGCACTCGGTATCACGACGTTCCGGCCCTGGCCCAGTGAAGAGGTGCGTCGTGCGCTGCTCGGGGCACAACGCGTCGTCGTCATCGAGAAGGCGCTCGCAGTGGGCATCGGTGGGGTCGTTTCGCTGGACGTGCGAGTTGCGCTGTCGGGCCTCGATCAACACGTGCACACCGTGATCGCCGGCCTCGGTGGACGGCCGATCACAACGACGTCGCTGCATCAGCTGCTGCGGCGTGCCGCGGAGCTCCCCGAGCTCACCTTCCTCGATCTCGACCGCGACCTGGTCGACCGGGAGCTAGCCCGCCGTGGCGCCAAGCGGAAGTCAGGCCCACATGCCGAGAATCTGCTGCGTGACCTCGGCGCCGTTGCCGCAGGCCCCGTCTGAGGAGGCGGGACATGCCCTTTCAACCGATCAAGTTCTACCAGGCCGGCAGCTTCGTCGCCGGCAACCGCCTGCTCGAACCGGACCAGCGTTCGGTGCAGTCCGACGCTGACCGATCGAACACCCTGACGTCGGGACATCGTGCGTGCCAGGGATGCGGCGAGGCCCTCGGGGCGCGGTACGCACTCGACGCCGCGATGCGCGCGACGAATCATCGTCTCATCGCTGCCAACGCCACGGGGTGCCTCGAGGTGTTCTCCACGCCCTACCCCGAGTCGTCCTGGCAGCTGCCATGGATGCATTCGCTGTTTGGCAACGCTCCCGCGGTGGCCACCGGTATCGCCGCGGCGCTTCGTGTGAAGGGACGCCATGACGTTCGCGTCGTCGGTCAGGCAGGCGACGGCGGCACGGTGGACATCGGGCTCGGCTGCCTGTCCGGGATGTTCGAGCGCAACGACGATGTCCTCTTCATCTGCTACGACAACGAGGCATACATGAACACCGGCGTGCAGCGGTCCGGTGCGACACCGGCGGCCGCTCGCACGGCAACCACGGAGGCGGTCGGGCCGGAGCCGGGCAATCGCTTCGGCCAGGGGAAGAATGTGCCTCGGATCGCGATGGCGCACGAGATCCCCTATGTCGCTACGGCCACGGTCGCCGACCTCCGGGACATCGAGTACAAGGTCGAACGCGCCATGACGCTGCACGGCGCCCGCTATCTGCACATCCTCGTCACCTGCCCACTCGGCTGGGGATGCGACTCCGCCGACACCATCCGGGTCGCTCGTCTGGCCACGCAGAGCGGTCTTTTCCCGGTGTTCGAGGCCGAGCACGGGGAGGTCACCGCGGTGACCAAGATCCGCCGGCAGGTGCCGGTGGAGGAGTACCTGAAGCTCCAGAAACGCTACGCACACCTCTTCGGGAAGTCGGCACGGCCCGACATCGTTGCGCGTCTGCAGGCGCAGGCCGACCACAACATCGCCCGATACGGCCTCCTCGAGGGTGAGCCGGTGGGAGCGCGCTGATGGACAAGCCGTTCGCAATCACCTTGAACGTCGGCTCGAGCCTGGCTAACAAGACGGGCTCGTGGCGTACCGAGCGTGCGGTGTACGTGCACCGGCTCCCTCCCTGCGCCAATGCGTGCCCGGCCGGGGAGAACGTGCAGGAATGGCTGTATCAGGGCGAGGGACCGAACTACGAGGCGGCGTGGCGACAGATCATGGAGGACAACCCGCTGCCCGCGGTCATGGGGCGGGTGTGCTACCACCCGTGTGAGGCGGCCTGCAATCGCGCTGAGCTCGACCAGACCGTCGGGATCAATTCCGTCGAACGCTTTCTCGGGGATGAGGCGATAAAGCGGGGATGGACGGTTGGCGTGGAGGCTGCGCCGACCGGCAAGCGAGTCCTCGTCGTCGGCGCCGGCCCTTCGGGACTATCGGCGGCGTACCACCTGACCCGCCTCGGTCACTCGGTGACCGTGATCGACTCCGGCTCTGCCGCTGGCGGCATGATGCGTTTCGGGATCCCCAAGTACCGGTTGCCTCGCGCTGTGCTCGACGCCGAGGTGCGGCGCATCCTCGATATGGGGGTCGACCTCCAGCTCAACCACAGGGTGAGCGATCTGCTCGCCACCATGCACGGTGGTGGCTTCGAAGCCGTCTTCCTCGCGGTCGGCGCGCACATTGGGAAACGGGCGTACATCCCCGCCGGTGACTCTGCCCACATCCTCGATGCAGTGTCGTTGCTGCGCAGCATGGAGGGAGAGCAAGCGCCCATGCTCGGCAGACGTGTGGTCGTCTACGGCGGCGGCAACACCGCAATGGATGCGGCTCGCACCGCCAAGCGGCTCGGTGCCACGGACGCCCTGGTCGTCTACCGCCGAACGCGCGAGCGCATGCCGGCGCACGACTTCGAGGTCGAGGAGGCCCTCGACGAGGGCGTGACCATGAAATGGCTCTCGACCATCACCCAGGCCGACGGTGGCACGTTGCGGCTCGAGAAGATGGAGCTCGACGCGGCCGGGTTTCCACAGCCGACCGGGGAGTTCGAGAAGCTTGAAGCCGACTCTCTAGTGCTCGCGCTGGGTCAGGAGTCCGACCTGGCGCTGCTCGACGGCGTCCCCGGCATCGAGGTCGACGACCATGTCGTGCAGGTCGGCACCAACATGATGACCGGGTACGCCGGGATCTTCGCCGGCGGCGACATGGTGCCGGCGGAACGCACGGTCACCGTCGGCATTGGCCACGGCAAGAAGGCGGCGCGGCACATCGACGCATGGCTCCGCGGTATCCAACACGCCCCGCCACCCAAACACGAGCTGGCGACGTTCGACAAGCTCAATCCCTGGTACTACAGTGACGCACCAGCGACCGTCCGTCCGCAACTCGACGCGGCACGACGCCGCTCCACGTTCGACGAGGTGATCGGCGGGCTCGATGAGTCCAATGCACTGTTCGAAGCACGCCGCTGCCTGTCCTGCGGCAACTGCTTCGCGTGCGACAACTGCTACGGCGTGTGTCCCGACAATGCTGTGCTGAAGGTGGAACCGGGCGCGGCGTACGGCTACGCGATCGATCTCGACTACTGCAAAGGCTGTGGCATGTGCGTCGAGGAGTGTCCGTGCGGAGCGCTGGAGATGGTGCCCGAAACGGTTTGACCAGGGTCGGGATGCAGCAATGTCCGAATACCTTCGAGACAGAGGCCCTTCGGCACTGGGCGCGCCGGCCGTAGATCGCCGACCATGATGGCATATGGAACAGCTTGGGTTTTCAGTGGCATGCATCACATGCCGCTGTGCATTAGCGAGGTGACCTGGAAATGACCGTTCGAGTCGGCATCAACGGCTTTGGCCGGATTGGGCGCAACGTCCTGCGCGCCGCCAGCGAGCGCTCCGAGGATATCGTTGTCGTCGCCGTCAACGACATCACGACACCCGAGTCCCTGGCGCACCTGCTGAAGTACGACAGCGTCTTCGGCCGCTTTCCGGGAACAGTCGTCGCTGGTGGTGACAGCATTACCGTGGACGGCCACCCCATCAAGGTGCTCGCCGAGCGGGATCCTCGAGCGCTGCCGTGGCGAGACCTTGGCGTTGACGTGGTCGTCGAGTCGACGGGCCATTTCAACGACGGACCATCGGCTCGCGCGCATGTCGAGGCCGGAGCGCGGAAGGTGGTGATCACCGCGCCGGCAAAGAATGAGGATGTCACGATCTGCATGGGTGTCAATGACTCGACCTATAACCCCGCCGAGCATCACGTCATCTCGAACGCCTCATGCACCACGAACTGCCTCGCTCCGGTGGCCAAGGTGCTCAACGACTCATTCGGCATCGAGACCGGTTTCATGACCACCGTGCACGCGTATACGAAAGATCAGGTGATTCTCGACGCTCCTCACAAGGATGAGCGCCGCGGCCGCGCCGCCGGGCTCTCGATCATCCCCACCACAACCGGTGCTGCGAAGGCAGTGTCGCTCGTGCTCCCGGAGCTGAAAGGAAAGTTTCACGGCATGGCACTCCGGGTCCCCACTCCGGATGTCAGCCTGGTGGATCTGACGGCGACACTGACGAGTACCGCAACCGTCGATGATGTGAACAACGCGATGCGCGCGGCCGCCGTCGGAGCGCTTCGCGGGATCCTCGCTGTGAGTGAAGAGCAACTCGTGTCAGTGGATTTCCTGCACGACTCCCACTCGTCCATCCTGGATGCCCCTTTGACGATGGTGCTCGGCGACCACACCGTGAAGGTCATCGCCTGGTACGACAACGAATGGGGCTACTCCTGCCGGGTCATCGACCTGATCGAGCTGATAGCGTCGAAGCTCTGAGCCCATGCCGCCACGGTGAGGATGACCACGCCGAGTCCGATATAGAAAGCCTGGAGCCATGCGAAACCGATGACGCTCCACTCCACGGCCTCAAAAATGATGATGGCACCACCGGCAACGGCTGACGCAGGGGCAGCGAGAAGCCTCCTCAGATGTACCAACCATGCCGCGAGCATCGCCGTGCCACCGACACTGACGATCAGCAGCACAGCCGGTACGGTGTAGTCGCGGAACGGACTACCCGCAAGAGAGGAGACGGGCACGCTGATCCATCCAGTGAGGAGCCCGACGCCGCCGGAGATCGCCGTGAGGCCTAGGAACAAGTTCAGGGTAAGCAACGCCCTGCGGCGCACGACTCCATCCATGATGCACCTCCTGCGTCCCAGCGCATGTCCAGGTCAAGTCACGGTTCAACTCTTGCACCGAGATTCGTCCGCAACCAGGGCCGAAGGTCACATGGTCGTTGCCACGCCTTCAGGGCGGCGAAGTTATGGTTGCCCTTCAGGGACGTGCGACCATCCTGTGCCTGTGACCTGAGGGGAATACCGAGGTTCTCCAACCCTCGTCCCATCAGGCGCCCTGTCGAAGGTCCCGTCCATATCGTGGCGAATGACCCTGGCGAGCTGCTACGTCGCTTGGTGTGATGGTCACATGAACGAATATGCGACCGCTCCTACTGACATTGCGGTGAGCACTGCCGTCATGAATCGCCCTCGAAGCGATCCTTGGAAGAGCATCCTGGTGGCCACCGATGGATCTGCCGACGCCCATGCGGCGCTCCGTGCGGCTGCGGATCTCGCGTGCCGGTCCGGTGCGACTCTGACCCTCGTCACCGCATACGACCTTCCCGCATCCGCCCTCTACGCATTTCCCGCCCTCATGGGTGTCACGGACCGGTCGCCCTATGAGACGGCGGCGTTCACGCTGCTCGAAGCCGAGCGCTCCACGGCCGCGGCGCTTGGTGCCGTTGTCGACGAGGTGTACGCCGGCATGGGAGCGATCGACGAGGTGAGCCTCCGGGTGGCAGAACAGATCGACGCCGACCTCATCGTCGTGGGGAACCGCGAGCTCCGCGGGTTCAAACTGCTGGTAGGCGGGAGCACGTCCGCGGGAGTTGTGCACGGTGCCCACTGCCCGGTGCTGATCGTGCGCGGCGAGGAGCGATCCTGGCCGCCACACGGCGTCGTCGTCGGTTTCGACCACTCGCCCGCATCCCGCCGAGCTGCGCAGGCTGCCATGGCGATCACGCAGCTGTATCCGGACACGGCCATGACGCTGATCCAGGTGCTCGCGGACACTGCGGTCCATCCGAACGCGGTGCTTCGCACACCCGAGCGTGTTGACACCGAACACGCGAGCCTTGATCGGGAGGCAGCGGCGCTTGGTCGGCGCATCGGCCGTCCGGTCGGCACCGTCCTCGCCGTCGGCGATCCTGCCGACGTGCTGACCAAACGCAGCGACAACGCAACGACGCCCGACCTCGTCGTCGTCGGCACGCGCGGACTTGGCAGCGTTCGGCGCCTCGTGCTCGGGAGCGTTTCGACCAAAATCCTCCACTCCGGCCACAGCCCGCTGCTGGTGATGCCCGAGAACGGAACGCCGGAATCCTCGTAGCACCCTCGTTCGGGGAGCCTTGAGACGAAGGGCACATCAGCCGGTGACATTCGGCTCTGTTATCTGCCTTCTGGCAGTCCTAGCGTGGAGCCTAGATCGGCAACCCTGTGAACCGGAGGTGTGGCTATGACACTTGTGATGGAACCCCTCGTCGAGACAAAGCCCGTAGACAGCAAGGTGTACACGCCGCCCGGCCAACCTGGCAGCCTGGTCGAAGTCAAGCCCTTGTACGGCAACTTCATTGGCGGCCGCTGGGTGCCACCGGTCTTTGGCAAGTACATGCCAGACATCAGCCCAGTCAACGGCAAGGTGTTCTGCGAAGTGGCGAAATCGACAGCGGAAGATGTTGAGCTCGCGCTGGACGCCGCACACGCTGCAAAGGACGCCTGGGGCGCCACCTCGCTCGCAGAACGCGCGGCCGTTCTGAATCGGATCGCCGATGCCATCGAGGCCAACCTCGAGATGCTGGCGGTGGCGGAGAGTTGGGAGAACGGCAAGCCGGTGCGCGAGACGCTCAATGCGGACCTGCCGCTCGCGGTTGATCACTTCCGGTACTTCGCCGGCGCGACTCGTTCCCTGGAAGGTCGAAGCACAGAGATTGACAAGGACACAGTCGCGTACCACTTCCACGAACCCCTCGGAGTGGTCGGGCAGATCATTCCGTTCAACTTCCCGCTGCTGATGGCCGCGTGGAAGATCGCTCCCGCATTGGCGGCAGGAAACTGCACGGTGCTCAAGCCGGCATCCCCGACGCCCTGGTCGATTCTCAAGCTCGCCGAGGTCATCGAAGACATCGTGCCTGCAGGCGTGATCAACATCGTGACCGGCCCGGGTGGCGAGATTGGCAAGGCGCTCGCATCCAGCCCGCGCATCGCGAAGATCGGCTTCACCGGTGAGACCGTCACCGGCCGCTTGATCATGCAGTACGCCGCCCAGAACCTCATCCCCTCGACCGTCGAGTTGGGCGGCAAGTCGCCGAACATCTTCTTCGACGATGTGATGGCCGCGGATGATGATTTCCTCGACAAGGCGATCGAAGGCCTGGTTCTCTACGCCTTCAACAAGGGCGAGGTCTGCACTTGCCCGTCACGTGCCCTGATCCAGGAGTCGATCTACGACCGGTTCATGGAGCGCTGCCTGGCTCGCATCCACGCGATCAAGCAGGGCAACCCGCTCGACGTGAGCACGATGGTCGGCGCGCAGAACTCCGCGCAGCAACTCGAGAAGATCGAATCCTACGTCAAGATCGGACGTGGGGAAGGCGCGAAGTGCCTGATCGGCGGCGCACGCCCGAGCGTCGACGCGGAACTCGCGGATGGGTACTACTTCCAGCCAACAGTCCTGGAAGGCAACAACAAGATGCGTGTCTTCCAAGAGGAGATCTTCGGCCCGGTCCTCGCGGTGACAACCTTCAAGGACGAAGCCGAGGCAATTGCGCTCGCCAACGACACCCTGTACGGCCTCGGAGCCGGTGTCTGGACGCGCGATGGAAGCCGAGCCTACCGCATGGGACGCGCCATCAAAGCCGGGAGGGTCTGGACCAACTGCTACCACCTGTACCCGGCGGGTGCCGCCTTCGGCGGATACAAGATCTCGGGCGTCGGGCGCGAGAATCACCAGATGATGCTGGAGCACTACTCGCAGACGAAGAATCTGCTGGTGAGCTACAGCGCCAAGGCGCTGGGCTTCTTCTAGAAGTCGAGATCGGTAACGGCATGAGCGATCACACCTCCACGGCGCGTGCAACCGCGCGTGTGGTCGCTACGCCGGCCGCCTTGCGAGCGATTGGTCGCCTGGTTGCTCAGCGAGGCCCCATCATGTTCTTTCAGTCGGGAGGCTGCTGTGATGGCAGCCTCCCGATCTGTTTCGATCTCGGAGAGTTCGTCCTGAGTGACCATGACATCTTGCTCGGCGATGTCGGTGGCTGTCCCTTTTACATCGACCACCGTCAATTCGAGGCGTGGAAGCACACGCAGCTCATCCTCGACGTGAGCGATGGCCTTCCCGAAGGCTTCTCGCTGCCAGCGGGGACGGACCAGCACTTCGTGACGAACTCTCGCCTCTATCGCCACGAGAAGACGTCGGGGTAGGGTCGCGGTACGCGCCGCGCTGTGTCAGGACCATTGATGCTGGCGCTCATGTATCTCGCCGTCTAGGTGGCTTGGAAGTGACTTCCGCCCGTGAGCCCATCCCTCCATAGGTCCCGGAATTCCACAACCTGTTGCTCTGGCAGAAGCCTGGCAACTCGGCAAGCATGTGTTTCAACAGCCCCAGAGTGCCCTCACTGTGAAGCAACTCATCAACGGAGGACGCGCGATGCCATCCTTGGTCGACGCCGCACCACGAGAGGTCCACGTTACGATCCCCTATTCCATCCATGACGTCGACTCCATCGCCAGGCAGGCTGGGTTCGCGGTGAGTCACGACGAGGCCACTGCGATCCTCGATCACATTGACCGTGAGACCGCCACCGTGGCACGGTCGGCTGCTGCTGCGGCCATAGACGCGCGGATCGCCGAGCTCGTTGAGGTGGTTCGGAGCGCACACCTGGCGCCGAGCAGGAGCGCCTCGGATGGATCGACGTGGCCTCGGCGTCTGTCGATGTGCTAGTCGAAAGATCGACTTGCAGACAGTGACGAACCCCGGCGGCGCCAAACGTGGTTGAGGCTACCTCTCCGTCGAGCCTTGGCAAGCGCCACGAGACTCGCGGGTCGGGTAATCGCATTACCAACTCAAGCGCGCAGGTTGGGTTGCTCGGCTTCGCGGCAGCATCAGCGATCGGGTTCGCTGCGGCAATCGTCGCGGCGCCATACGCCAGACCGCACCTGACCATGGCGGGGGCAATCGTCGCAGGTGTCACGGTGGCGATCGCGATTCCTGTGTCGCGCTGGCCGCGTCTGGCGCCCCTGGTCGTCGTGACACTTCTCTACTACGCTGCTTTGACGCTCCTTGTTCTAGGTGCCGGCGGCCAAAGCGAGGGGCTTCTCGCTTTGGCCGCTATTCCCCTCGTCGCAAGTGCCTTGTACGGTCGGCCAAGCCTGACGATCACCGCTCTCGTCGCAGCCACAGCGACCCTGGGCTCCGATGGACTCATCAACCGGCTCAGCGTCGCGGACTACGCGCAACTCCTCGTCGTGTGGCCGATCACCGGAGTGGGGATTGCGTACGCAACGTATCAACTGCGCTCCCGACTCGAACAGACGGTGAACGAGCGCTCAGAAACCATTCAGCACGACGCGGTGCTGGCGTTGATCGCTGATGAAATGTACGCCACACTCGACAAAGACGAAGTCCTCCGGCTCGGGGTCCAGAGCGCTGCCCGCCTCACCGATCTGGCGGGTCAGGCCCAGTCGAAGGCAGGCTTCTTCCTCGTTGACGGCGATCGAGCGACTCTGGTCGCCTTCTACGATCCTGATCTGGGCGGCGCAGCCCTTTCCGACAAGCGAATCGGTGACCTGAGCGTCTCGCTCCTGAGCACGGTCCATTTGCATCAGGCGGCTGCGAGTCATGAGGATCGGCTCTTCATTCTTGATCACAATAGCTACGCGCCGCCGGAAATCGCGGCGATGCTCGCCGAACTCGACGTTGAGACCGCAATCGTGCAACTGGTCCGCGTCGGAGACGATGCCAGCGGGCTCCTCGCCGTCTTCAAGAGCGATGCATCGGCGCCGGGATACAGCCACGCACAAGGCGAGTGGCTCCGAGCCTTGACGCCGCTCTTCGAGCTTGCCCTCTCGAGAGCGTTGGTCTTTGAGGCAGCGGCCACCATCGACGAATTGACGGGCATCGCCAATCGCCGTGAGTTCGATCGCCGGTTGGCGAGTACGCCTCGGCGCGCTGAATACTCGCTCCTCGCCATCGATATCGACAAGCTTAAGGTGATGAACGACACATACGGGCACAAGGCAGGGGATGAGTTGCTGCAGGCTGTGGCTGGAGCGTTGCGACGATCCGTGCGTCGTGGGGACGTGGCCGCGAGGGTGGGCGGTGATGAGTTTTCGGTCCTCCTGTCCGACGCCGATCCCGGTCATGCCGAGGCTGTTGCCGACCGGGTCCTTGCCGAGTTGGCAAAGAGCAGCGTGCGCGACCAGCTGCCAAGCGTCAGCATCGGAATCGCCGGTTTCGATAGCGGCGAGGACGCCGCGGCGCGGATCGCGGCCGCGGACCGGGCCCTCTACGAGGCAAAGGCTGCCGGTGGGAATCGAGCCGCTCATGCTGCGGGAACCAACATCCCAACCCAGATCTGCGCCCCTGTGGCTCTACCCGGTGTGGTTGGCGATGTGTGACCAACGGCACTGGTGGGTCGTTGCGCGGAAGACGATCATCGAACCGTGAAGCCAAGGGCTCCCGGTGAATGGACCCACCGCCTGCACAGGAGGTTGCCATGACTCCGACAACAGCCATGACCGCCGGCGGCGTACTGAGCGCTGAAGCGGCATCGCTCGGCTCGCGGGTGCATGAGATCCGCGGGCTGATCCGCGCATTGCCTGACCTCACCGAGGAAGACGTGGTCGACGCCCTCGCCCGGCTTCGTCCATTCATCAACTATCTCGCCGCGCATGGACCCGCAGAGGAGCACATCCTCTATCCCTACGCTGCGAGCGTCAATGGGACCGGTTTGACTTCCCTCCGTCGCGACCACATGCGGCTCGAGGAGCTCGCCACGGCGATCGCCGCGTGGACCTCGGCCATGGGTCGAGCGAAGCTGGCTCTGCTCCTCACCGCCTTCTGCGACACCGCGGAGGCGCATCTCGCCCTTGAAGCCGAGCGCTGCTTCTCAGTCGTGCACAAGCACAGCTCTGCGAGGTCGGAGCGCTACCTGTACGGGGAGCTCGAGATCGAGACCTTCGAAACGGCGCGCGGGGCGACCTGATAGCCGCAAAGGAGGACGGAGTGTCGAAAGAGAACCACACGATTCGGGTCTGGGCCTGGAGGGAGGGGACGCGTGAGCTGGTGTTCTCGGTGAACACTCCAAGCGCCCGGCGTGCCGGGCTGTCTCACGTCCGCAAACTGCAGGAAGACCCGACGGTCAATCGCATCGAGATGCGCGAGCATCTGGTCACCGTCGATGGCGACGAGGCGGCGCTCCCCAGCGGCATTCGCGGCAGTCTGGGTTGGGAGCGCACCGATGGTCGGTGGCGCAGGATTCGAACCAGCGAGGCGCACCTCGAGCGCCGCCGAGGCTGAGAGGGACAGAGGCATGTTCACCAAGATCCTCGTTGCTTTTGACCGATCCACCCATGCGCGCGCGGCTCTGACAGAGGCGGTGGACATTGCGCGAACCCAGAACGCAACGCTGACCATCCTCACCGCGTATTCGACGTATTTGGCGTGGCCGGGGGTGGGTCTCGGCGGGCTCAGCCAATCCATCTACGACGAAGTGGTGGCAGCGTCGCGTGCGGCAGGACAGGCGGTCCTCGACGAGGCCGTCAAACAGCTACCGGGCGAGATGAAGGCCGCCACCCGCCTTGTCGACTCCTCCGCTCCTGAGGCGATCCTTGACGAGAGCAACGCGGGCGGCTATGACCTCGTTGCCCTGGGTTCGCGAGGCCTTGGAGACGTCGGCTCCCTCTTTCTGGGGAGCGTGAGCCACCGTGTCTTGCACAGCAGCCGGATCCCGGTGCTGATCGTGACGGCGCGGGCCGCCGTCTGAAGGGTGACGACCGCGGATCAGTGTCCCTGAATCACGACGAGCGCCATCGACGACGGGCAACTTTCGCGCACGCCTATCGCCGGGGTTCAGCGTGGGCTCTGCGGGCCCTGGGCAAGCGTCAGCGGGCAGCGCCCCGGCTCCATGTTCGTCACTGTGAACGACACCTCAGGGCCTGGCGGATCTCCCACGCCGATGACGTGCAGCCCCGCGCAGATGTAGGGCGGCGCGTCGCTCACTGGACAGCGGCCTTCCGATGTCGGCCCGCTGCACTCTTCGAGTACCTGGTCTGTCGAGGGGTCGAGCATGACGTACCTTTGGCGTTCCATGTGAGGAGCATGCCGCTGACCACGAAGCGGGGCTAGTGCCGAAGGTCGTCGATGTGCGAGGACTTTCGGACACACATGTCAGGTCGCGGGGATGCGTCGGCCAGTCACCTCATCCATCGAGATCTCCACCCAATGTGCGGTGGAACGCGTTGCCCAGGAGCGCAGCGGTCCACGTCGAAGTTCGTCCAACCGGCTCTCGTCGGTGATCTCGTGAGCGGTCCCTCTGACGACGACGCTCCAGCCGGCGTGGTACAGCGGACGGCTGTCATCGACTTCGAACACGACGGCCGCGCCGCCACCGATCGCACTCAGTTTCGTGCCCGGCTCAGTGCAGAACACGACGGAAGCGTCGTCGGCGAGGTAGTTGACGGGGAGGATCATCGGCCGCCCATCGACCACGAAGCCAATTCTTCCCACGTACGCATGGAGTTGCAGAAGTTCGACGGCCTCGGCTCGTTCCAGCTCCTGAACCCTCGTCTGAGGCTGGCTCTCCACTCGGTCTCCTCTCAGGTCCAGTCGTTCGTGTCGCGCTTCTTGAGGCTTCGCCGGGCCATGAACGCGGCGGCCTCCGCACGCCGCGACAGCCCCAGTTTCATGAGGATGTTGGACACGTAGTTCTTCACGGTTTTCTCAGCGAGGAATACCTTCTCGGCGATCTGACGGTTGGTCATCCCTTCGGCGACCAGGTCGAGAATCTTTCGCTCCTGCGGGGTCAGCTCGGCGATGCCCTCATCGAGCTGCGCTCCGTCTCCGCGGAGTCGAGCCAGTACGCGTGCGGTCACCGTGGGGTCGAGCAACGATTCGCCTCGGGCCACCTGGCGGATGGCGCCAACCAGGTCGCCACCACGTACCTGCTTGAGAACGAATCCAGCCGCGCCGGCCATGATCGAGCTGAAGAGAGCCTCGTCGTCGGAATGCGCGGTCAACATCAGCACCTTCGTATCGGGAAACGCAGATCTGATCTCACGACACGCCTCGATGCCGGATCGACCCGGAAGACGGACGTCCATGATCACGACATCAGGGCGACTCGACTCGACCGCCTTGAGCGCGGCATCGGCATCGGCGGCCTCGGCGACCACGGCGATACCTCCGACACCGTCCAGGATGCTGATGAGTCCGCGGCGTACCAGTTCGTGATCGTCGCAGAGCATGACCCGGATGGCGGGCTCGTCAGGCACGTCTGAACTCTACCAGCGCGCGCGGGAAGTGACCGGTCAACGGGCCCGACGCATTCGTGACCTTTTCCCCTGGCCACCAGATGCAGCCTGCCTCAGGATCAATGCATAGGGACCACATGAACACAATGCTCCTCCACGACTTCGCTTACGTACCCGTGCCAGCCGAGCAGGTCTGCGACCGCATCCTGGCTGAGGACCATGGCTGGCTTTCGCCGCTGGCTGCCGCGGCCATGGGCGAGGGTGAGGCACTCCGGCTGCGGGTCGGCCCCCTGCGCGGGCTCCCGATGCTCAGTAAGACAGTCAGTCTGGAGGTTGGAGCGCCGCTGCGACGAGGCGAGGTGACGGTCGTGCCGCTCACGTGGAAGGCGACGGCCGCTCCGGGACTGTTTCCAGTCCTCAGCGCGGACCTCGAGATCGCGCCACTGGATCCCGACCTCACCCAGCTGACCATTCAAGGACGGTACGAGCCGCCGCTCGGAGCCGTGGGGCGACGAATCGACAGGCTCCTCATGCACCGCGTCGCCGAGGCGAGCGTCAGGGCGTTTCTCAGCCGGCTCGCATCCACCCTCGCAGGCGAGCACCCGCCAGTGGCGATCGGAAACCTGTAAGGGCCCCACGTTCGTCAAGGGACAGCCTCAGAAAAGGGGTCGCGCCGGTCGTGGATGCTGTTGAGCGGGGCTATGATCCGGCCTCGATGGGACTCAGCGGCAGCCGCGCCGAGCGCCTCCTCGACACCGGGCTGGCGCTGGCTGCCGACCTGTCCCTTCCCACTCTGCTTCAGCGCATCGTCGATCTCGCCGTCGAGCTGACCGGCGCTCAGTACGGTGCCGTGGGCGTGTTGGCGCCGGACGGAGTGGAACTCAGCGACTTCATCACGAGCGGGCTGAGCGAACAGCAGCGCACAGCGATCGGCGATCTCCCCCGCGGACGTGGGATCCTCGGCGTTCTCATTCGTGAGCCGACGGTGCTGCGACTCCAGGACATCGGACAGGATCCGCGCTCAGCGGGCTTTCCACCGAATCATCCGCCGATGCGCTCTTTTCTGGGCGCACCGATCCGCGCCCACGGACGTGTGTTCGGCAACATCTATCTCACTGATAAGCAGGGCGCATCGGAATTCTCCGACGATGACGAGGCGGCGACCCTGATCCTTGCGACCCAGGCGGGCGTGGCGATCGCCAACGCCCAGCTGTATGACGAGCTGCGACTTCGTGAGCGCTGGTTGGACTCGGTTCGCGAGGTGGCCACGACGCTGCTGGCCGGCGACACGGCGCGTGCCGCTCTTCAGTTGGTGGCCCAGCACGCTCGAGAGCTAGGCAATGCCGACATGGCCACCATCAGCGTTCCCGAAGGGGAGGGGCTGCGCATCATCATCGCCGATGGCGCGGGCGCCGACGGGCTCCTCGACGTGAAGGTGCCGCTGTCCGGTTCGTTGTCGGCCGAGGTGATTCGCACCGAACGGACAATGGTCGTCGCCGACGCGAGCCGATCGCCATTGACGCAGCCGATGGTCAGCGCCGCCGGCGTGGGGCCCATGATCCTGGTGCCACTCGCCTTGCGCACGAGCACCGCCGGAGTCCTGGCCGTTGGTCGTACCGCCGGGCGTCCCCGATTCGCGGCGGCAGACATCCCACTCCTGGAAAGCTTTGCAGAGCAGGCAAGCCTGGCGCTCGAGTACGCACGCGCGCTCTCAGAGTTGTCGCGTCTCGGCATGATCGAGGACAGGGAACGTATAGCGCGCGACCTGCATGACGGTGTCATTCAGTCGCTGTTCGCTGTGGGCATCGGTCTGCAGGGGACCGCTGCCGTCGTCGGCGACGTGCGACTCGCCGATCGGATCCAGCAATTCGTCACCGAGATCGACCGGGTCATCGGCGACGTGCGCAGCTACATCTTCGGATTGCGTCCAACATCGCTGAGTGCCGGCAACCTCACCAACACGCTGGAACAGATTGGACACGAGACCGAGGAGCGAACCGGTGTCACCGTGATCGTCGACGTGGACGGATCCCTCGAAGCACCGCTCGCCCGCGGCTCAGCCGAGGTGATTCACATCGTTCGAGAGGCGCTCTCGAATGTCGGGCGTCACGCCGCAGCGACGACCTGCCGAGTCTCACTGCGCCGCGACGGCTCGTCGGCCGTGATCGAGGTTGACGACGATGGTCGGGGGTTCGATCGCGAGTCGACGCTGAGCGGGCTCGGCATGGGCAACCTCGCGGAGCGCGCCTCCGCCATTGGCGGAACGCTTGAGGTGGATTCCGAGCCTGGTCGAGGTACAACCATCCGGGTCACGGTTCCGCTCGACCCTTGACGCCAATGAACCTCGAAGCGCTCCCCACCGACTACCCGACCTCATGGGCCATCGACGCAGTGCTCGCCGACGGCGGCACGGTGCACATCCGGCCCATCCGCCCGGACGACGCGGCCGCTCACCGGGCGTTCTTCGCGAGCCAGTCCAAGCGGAGCGTGTACTTCCGCTTCTTCGGACCAAGATCTGAGCTGAGCGACCGCGAGGTCACCCACTTCACGAGCGTCGACTACCACGACCGCATGGCCTTCGTCGCGTTCCTGCGTGACACCATGATCGCCGTCGGTCGCTATGACCGCCTCGCGGGCGATGAAGCCGAGGTCGCATTTGCAGTCGCCGACGAGCACCAGGGCCGCGGGCTTGCGACGCTGCTCCTCGAGTACCTCGCGACCTACGCAGCGACCTTCGGCATCACCCGATTCAGTGCCGATACGCTCATCGACAACCGGCAGATGCTCGAGGTCTTTCAGGCCGCGGGCTTCCGGCGCGAGAGCCGATCCATCGAGTACGGGGTCGTGCATCTCACATTCGACATCGAACCGACCGGCGAATCGCTCGCCGCAAGCGAGCGACGCGCATGGACCGCAGGCGTGCACAGCATTGCGAGAATTCTGGAGCCGCGATCCGTCGCGGTCATCGGAGCGGGCCGCAATCCCAACGGCATCGGGCACTCGGTGGTCCGCAACCTCGTGGAGGGCGGCTTCAAAGGGCCGGTGTACCCGGTCAACCCGAACGCCGGAACGCTGCTCGGCCTCAGCTGCGCGCCGGACGTCGAAGCGATCGAGGGTCCGGTCGACCTCGCGGTCCTGGCGGTTCCGGCCGCGCAGTGCATCGATGCCGTCGATGCCTGTGGACGCAAGGGCGTCAAGGGGCTGGTGGTCATCTCCTCCGGGTTCGCCGAGGTCGGCGGCGATGGTGTGGACATGCAGCGCCAGTTGCTCCTGCGCGCCCATCGCGGCGGCATGCGCGTCGTAGGGCCGAACTGTTTCGGAGTGATCAACACCGCACCGGACGTCTCCCTCAACGCCACC
Organism: Candidatus Dormiibacterota bacterium; assembly: GCA_049279755.1. Classification (GTDB taxonomy): domain Bacteria; phylum Chloroflexota; class Dormibacteria; order Aeolococcales; family Aeolococcaceae; genus Palsa-851. Next base: position 20,916 of record JBAPOS010000134.1, read on the forward strand.
TTCGCGTCCCGCTCGCCGGTTCACGGTGGCATCGCCTTCGCCTCGCAGTCCGGCGCACTCGGTATCGCCATCCTGGAGCAGTCGCTCACATCGGGCCTTGGCCTCTCGAGCTTCGTCAGCACCGGCAACAAGTCCGACGTGAGCAGCAATGATCTGCTCAGGTACTGGCAGCAGGATGGCCAAACCCGAGCGATCCTTCTCTACCTGGAATCCTTTGGCAATCCCCGAGCGTTTGCGCGCGTGGCGCCCGTGGTCTCGCGGACCACGCCGATCGTGGTCGTCAAGTCGGGACGCAGCTCTGCCGGAACTCGTGCGGCCGCCTCGCACACGGCGGCACTCGCCAGCCCGGACACGGTGGTCGACGCACTCTTCCAGCAGGCAGGCGTGATCCGTGTCGACACCCTCGAGGAACTGCTGGATTGCGGGCAACTGCTCGCGAATCAGCCCGCGCTGGCCGGCCACCGGCTCGCCATCATCGGCAACGCCGGCGGTGCCGCGGTGCTCGCTGCCGACGCGTGCGAGGCAGCCGGGCTCAGCGTTCCCGAATTCGATGCCCCAACCCAGGCCGCGATTCGCGATTTGGCTGGACCGAATGCGGGGGTCAGCAACCCGGTGGATCTCGGGGCCGGCGCAACCCCGCAACTCTTCGAACAGGCCTTGCGGATGGGACTCGGGACAGCGTCAATCGACGGCGTGGTCGTGATCCTTGCTCCTGTGGCCACCGCAGACGCGGAGGACGTCGCCCGGGCGGTCGCGGGGATCGATTCCGGCGACCGCCCGATCGTGTTCGTGCACCTCGGCGAGAGCGCCGCCCCAGCCGCGCTCAGCGAAGGCGCGCGGAAGATCCCCTCCTACGCATTCCCCGAACGCGCAGTCCGCGCACTCGGACGCATCGCCCAGCATTCCACCTGGAAGAGCCGCCCGGTTGGTGCGGCGGCACAGCTCGAGGGCATCGACCTCGATGCGGCACGGTCGCTCGTCAAGGAGTATCTCGCCGCCAACAGCGACGGTGGATGGTTGCCGCCCGAGGGTGCGGTCGCGATGCTCCGCGCCTTCGGTATCAAGACCGCGGGCGAGGTCTCGGTTTCTTCGGCGTCCGAAGCGGCGAGTGCCGCGCTGCAACTGGGATGTCCCGTCGCCCTCAAAGCGATGGGCAGAACGATCCTGCACAAGTCGGATGTGGGCGGCGTCCGCCTCGACCTGGCATCCGCCGAGGAGGTCAGCACGGCGTTTGCGGCCATGGTGAGCACCCTCGGAGCCGCGATGGAGGGTGCGATCGTGCAACCCATGCTCCTCGGTGTCGAGCTGATCGCCGGAGTGATCAGCGACTCGCTCTTTGGACCGGTCGTCATGTTCGGGAGCGGCGGCACCGCGGTTGAGCTCTTCGGCGATCGTGTCCTGCGCATCCTGCCCCTGACCGACCAGGACGCTCACGAGATGGTGCGCTCGATTCGAGGCGCGCCACTGCTGTTCGGCCATCGGGGCGCTCCGCCGTGCGACGTCGGCGCGGTGGAGGACGCGCTGCTTCGAGTTGCCCGGTTCGCCGACGAGGTCCCGCAGCTTGCCGAGATGGATCTCAACCCCCTGATCGCCTCGCCAGAAGGGGCCGTTGCGGTAGATGTTCGCGTTCGGCTGGCGCCGTGGCGACGCCACGCCGAGACCGAGGTTCGCCGCCTGCGCTGAGAGCACGCATGGGTCGGATGTCACTGCGCCAGCAGGGAAGAACGGCCCGGGCAGCGGGGAATCCAACCTGCAAATGTCATGGCCTGCGGCTCTTTTCCCCGCACACCACGCGGGTCGAGGATGTGCTCACGGGTCACATGGGCTCGAGACAAACAAACAAAAGGGACACGGCCATGACAAGTGGACTTCGCTGGCGGATATTCGTTCTACAGGTCGGACTGATCGGCATCCTCGCGTTCGTGAGCGGGTTCGCCTTCTGGGCGAGCAACTTCGCGACGTCGACCGTGCACGATCAGCTCGCCGCGCAACAGATCTACTTCCCGGCTGCAGGCTCGGCCGAGCTCAAAGCTCTCCCCAAGGCCGACGACATCGCCATGACTCAGTACGCGGGCCAGCAACTGCTCACCGGCCAGCAGGCTGAGGTCTATGCGAACAGCTTCATCAACGTCCATCTGGGCGAGATCGCCAACGGCAAGACGTACTCGCAGCTCAGCGCAGCTTCGATGGCGGCTCCCAACGACACCAAGCTCGCCGGCCAAGTGGCGACCATCTTCAAGGGCACGACGCTCCGCAGCATGTTGCTCAACGCCTATGGGTGGTCTGAGATCGGCATGTTCGCCGGCTACGCGGCCATCGGCCTTGCGATCGCAGCCGTCGCGGTTCTCGGCGCCTTCCTCTTCGAGATCGTCCGCTGGCGCGAGACGGTCAGCGCGGCACAAGCCAGCCGCCCGGCAGCGCAGCCGACAGCGGTCCGGCAGCACGCGTAAGGGCTTCCCCGGACTTCGGTCCCTCTTGAATGACCCATCGGCCTTCGGGCCGGTGGGTCATTCTTATGGTCAGTTCACTCTCCAGTCGAATGCCTCTAGGTCATCCTCGTCCACGCCACGAGGTCGTCCGCCGTCATGGTGTTGATGACCGTTTCGGCTGACACATCGCACGCGGCCGCGCGCTCGCAGCCGCGCAGCTGCCACTCAAGCTGGCCCGGCGCGTGCGCGTCGGTGTCGACGGTGAGCCGGCATCCGGCATCGATCGCGAGCTTCAGCAGGCGCCTAGGGGGATCGAGCCGTTCCGGACGCGAGTTGACCTCGACGGCGACATGATGCTCGCGGCACGCCGCGAAGACGGCGTCCGCGTCGAACTCCGACTCGGGTCTCCCGCGGCCCACGACGATCCGCCCGGTGCAGTGACCGAGGACGTCCATGTGCGGGTTGCGGATGGCGGTGAGCATCCGCGGTGTCATCTCCGCCTTCGGCATACGCAACTTCGAATGCACGCTTGCCACCACGACATCGAGCTCGCCGAGCAGGTCCGGCTCCTGATCGAGCGAGCCGTCTTCGAGGATGTCGACCTCGATGCCGGTGAGGATGCGAAACGGCGTGAGCCGTTGGTTGATGCCGCGCACGACGTCGAGCTGTTCGCGCAGCCGCTCGGCGCTCAAGCCGCGTGCCACGGTCAGGCGCGGTGAGTGATCGGTGAGGGCGATGTACTCGTGGCCGAGGGCGATCGCAGTCCGAGCCATCTCCTCGATGGGGCTGCCGCCGTCCGACCAGTCCGAATGCACGTGGCAGTCACCGCGCAGCGCCTGGCGTAGCGCCAGCGCGTCGGCCGCGATGGGCGGGGCTTCCGTTTCAAGGCGTTGGAGGTACGCAGGTGTCGCTCCCGCCAGCGCCTCCTCGATCACCCGGGCGGTGACCGGCCCGATCCCCGCGAGACCGTTGAGTGTTCCGCGCCTGGTCCGTTCCTCGAGCTCTGCATCGGGAAGCGCACGAATCACGGCGGCCGCATTGCGAAAGGCACGCACGCGGTACGTCGGTTCGCGTTCGCGTTCGAGGATGTATGCAATGCGCTCGAGAGCCGCGATGGCGTCATGGCGGTTCAAGCCGATGAGTATGGTCTGACATCGTCAGACGAGACGCGATTGTGTGCTTTTGGTGAACAAAGGTTATTGGGCCTTGCGATCGACTCGACGCATCTGATCTAATTTGGCGTCCGGAAATCCAACCCCCAGAGAGGAGGTGGCCAAATGCGAGTTCATCGGCGTTGGGATTATCTGGTGGCCTTTGCCACCGCTGCGGTCGCACTGGGAGCTCTCGGCACCTCGACGGTGTCGGCTGCGTCCTCGTCGCCGTCTGCCGGTGGGAGCGCTGCCGCGCACTCAAAGCATACTGCCTCGATCGTTCCTCTCCGGAACAAGACGCCGTTCGACCAGGTGTTCACCAACATGGACTACAACGGCGGCCCGGTCATGCCGTCGAATACGGACTACATGCTGCTGTGGAGCCCGGGCGGCCTGGGCGCCTATCCCGCCGGGTATGTCTCCGGGTTGCAGCAGTGGTTCACCGATCTTGCTCACGACAGCGGCGGTGTGCAGAACACCGACTCGGTCTCCGCGCAGTACGCCGACCTGACCGGCGCTCACGCGAGCTACGCGACGACGTTCGGAGGGGTCCTGGTCGACACCGACCCATACCCGACGACCGAGTGCCCGGTGAACAGCCCAGTCGTCGCCTGCATCACCGACCCCCAGATCCAGCAGGAGCTGGTGAACTACGTCGCGGCTAACGGCCTTAAAGCGGATCTGAGACACGAGTACTTCCTGCTCACGCCGCCGCACGTCGAATCCTGCTTCACCAACGACCCCACCACCAACTTCGGCGGATGCTCGGCGGGCATCGTGCCCTTCGCCCAATACGCCGCCTACTGCGCCTACCACCAGAACACGTCCCTCTCGCAGTTCCTGATCTACGCCGACGATCCCTTCGTCCCTGGCAATCCTCATTGCGACGACGGGAACCATCCGAACGGCATTGCTGACGGCGAGCTCTCGGGCGGTCTGAGCCACGAGCAGAACGAGTCGGTCACCGATCCAATCCCGAACGACGCGTGGACCAACGGGGCCGGCGCGAGTCAGGGAGAGGAGGTCGGCGACCAGTGCGTCGGTCACATGGGCACCACGCTCGGGCACGCGCCCGACGGTGCGGCCTACAACCAGGTGATCAACGGCCACTTCTACTGGTACCAAGAGGAATGGAGCAACGTTGGCCACGCTTGTCTGCAGCGGCTTTCGCCATCGTCCCTCACTCCATCGGCGACGTTCAAAGTCAAGAAGGGCTCCGGGCTCACGTTGAACTTCGATGCCTCGGGCTCGACGGGATCACCCGGCTTCATCCTGTACGTCTGGCAGTTCAACGACTCATTCGGAGCTCAAACCATCGAGCAGTCGACTCCCAAGATCTCGCACACGTTCCCGTCGGCCGGCTCCTACTCGATCGGGCTGACAGTCTTCGCTATCGACGGCACATCGGCCGGTACCGGAGCGATCGTCACCACCGGACACAACGGGTTCACCAACGGCTTCAAGTTCTCACCGTCGCACCCGAAATTTGGCCACGCGGTCAGCTTCAGCGGGCTGACAACGGTAAGTGCTCAGCCCGTGCTCACGTACTTCTGGGACTTCGGTGACGGCACGACCGGGTCGGGCGCAAGCCCCACGCACGCCTACGCGGCACCGGGCACCTACAAGGTCACGCTCGTGATGTTCAGCGGAGTGGGATCCGCCTACCCCGGCGCTGGTGCCGGACCCATCGTCCAACGGACTATCACGGTCAAGTGAGTTAGCCGGCGGGCGGGGTGACCGCGGCGAGCTCGCAGCTCCGCCGCGGTCACCGCCTCGCTGTCGGGTGACAAGCCCGGGGCAGGTTCACCTCTATGCGCCGGCTAGCAGTCGCGCGGGACACCCCTCGTCCCACTGTCGACAGCACCGTCGGTTACGTCGTCATGGGTTGAGACGACTCACCGCGGAGATATCGAGGTCCGCCGACTCGCGCATGATGCCGGCAAACAGCTGTCGAGCTTCGTGCGTCAATGGCGTGGGCACTCCCGCCTCGCCGTACGCACCCAGGCCAAGCTCAAGGTCCTTGAGGAGATCGCGGACCGCGAACATCGTCGGGGTGTGCTCGTCGTGCAGGAAGCCGCGTTCGCGGGCGGCAAGGCCCGGAGCGAAGCGAACCAGGATCGAAAAGATCTGCTCGCGGTCGAGCCCGATGGCCGTCCCCGCGGCGAGCAGTTCGGCCGCGGCAGCGGTGGTGATGCCCAGCATGCTGTTGGCGATCAGTTTCATTCGTTGCGCGTTCGCCCGATCGCCGACGTAGCGGACTTCGCCAAGGTGTTCCAATACTGGACGAGCCTTCGCGAGGTCGGCCGGATCTCCACCGGCGAGGATCAGCAGCTTGCCGCTCTCCACGGCGGGCACGCTGCCGACAACGGGCGCTTCGAGAAGACGTGCGCCTCTCGCGTCGGCCTCGCGCCCGAGCTCCTCCGCGATCTGCGGCCCCGCGGTGCTGGCTTCGACGAGCAGCTTGCCGGCGGCGGTGCCCAGCACGCCATCCTCGCCGAGGTAGACATCACGTATCGCGGCGTCGTTTGTCAGGCTGCTGATGACCACATCGGCTTCGCGAGCCGCTTCCGCGGGGGTGGAAGCGACGCGGCCCACGTGCAGCTCCTCTGCCCTTGCGCGCGTGCGATTCCACAGCATCAGGTCGAAACCGGAGGATGCGAGGCGGCGTGCCATCGCCCCGCCCATCTTGCCGGTCCCGAGGATCGCCACCGTTGTCGCGTCAGCGGTCGGGGTGGTCATGGCTCGCCTCCTGTATCACTCCTTACCGAGTCCTCAAAGTACATCAGTTCCCGCCGGCCACAGCATCCCTCGAACGAAGGCTTGGATGATGGGGTTCATGGGCCGATCGCGACGTCGCATCTGGGGATTGCTGCTCCTCATCGTTGTCGCCCCCGTCGTCTACTACGCAGTCCAGGCATTGCTCCATCCCGCCCTACCGAACCCATTCCATCTGCCGACGACGGCGGCCATCATCCCGCCGACCGCCGAACCTCGCGGTCCAACGCCAGCTGTGACCCTGGCGCCGCCGATCCCCAGTCCGCGCGAGATGGACGAGATGGCGTTCGACACCGTGCATAACGATGTCGTCATGTACGGCGGCACCGGGTTTGGGAGCGGGGCACAGACTCCGTCTCGCGAAACCTGGACGTTCGACGCTGGGGGCTGGCATCTGCGCCACCCGGTGACGAACCCCAACATTGATTGGGGATGGATGACCGAGGACCCTGTGAGCGGTGCCATCGTCCTGACCGGGTTTGTTCCACCCGGCGACGAGGTCGTCGAGACGTGGACGTGGGACGGGACGACGTGGACCAACCGCGGTGATCTGCCGACGGGGAACCAGCTTGTGGTTGGAATGGCGGCGATCCCTGCGCTCGGGCAACTGCTGCTGGTGACGGCTCCAAACAGCGCACAGCTGACCACCGACGAAACCTGGACGTGGGAAGGATCGTCATGGCGCCTTGACGCACCGGTCATTTCGCTCCCTGTTGAGGGATCGACGCCGGTGCTGGTATCCGATCCGGCGCATCGGCGAGTGGTCGCCGTGTTCACCGGGACCGCGAACAGCCGTGCAGAGACCTGGACCTGGAACGGTTCCAACTGGTCGCGGTTGGCCGCGAATGAGGTCGCACCATTCGACCCGATCACGGCGGCGATGGCGGCGGATCCGCGAACGGGCGACGTCCTGATGTACATCGGCGAGGGTGACGCCCGGGTGGGGTCAACCTGGGCCCTGGGCGGCGCGACGTGGACCGAAGTCGACGGAGCCTCACCGGCGGTTGACACCGACTATCACGGTGCGTGGCTCCTCGCGGATCCGCACATCGGCCGCGTCGTGATGATTGGCAACGCGGGTCGCCCGAATACGTTGAACGTTCTCTGGGTGTTCACCGGGAGGGGCTGGACGGCGGACCCCCCATCAGTGCTGATGGCGCCGTCACGTTGATCTGCGCGCCGTCGACCTGAGGGGTCGCTTGCCGCAGCTCTTCCCCGGGTGTGCGACGGCGGCAGATCGTCTGACGGATGTGGTCGGCCCCGCTCAGAACGGACGCCTCCGCGCAGTGCGCCGCCTCGGGGAAGTCGCCATGCGCAGAGATTGGGCGGTAGTGGCGGCAGCCGGCCACGGTCTCTTCGGAATACGGGCACAACCCAGAGGCGGCCGCCCCATCGTCAAGACAGACTCGATTCCCCATTGCCCACCATCCTGGACAACGCGCCAGCCCGCGGCCAGTGCCTTAGGTCCTCAATTCGGGCGTAGCCGGGCCGTGCTTTCCCTGCGCGTCAACCGGTCGCGACCGCACGGAACGCGAACAGGACGGTCAGCACAGCACCACCGGCCAGCCACACCTGCTGCTCGCGACCCCCCAGCTTTCCGCCGATCCACATGGCGAGCGGGAGCGTGAGCAGCGTTGCCGCACCGTAGAACCAATGCAAGAGCTGATGGGGACGCTCCCCGGTCGCGACCAGCACCAAACCGATCACGACCTGAAGCGCCACCACCGCAACCGTCGCGCGAAGGTACAGGCGCACCACGGGCAGAATCTGTGGGCGGAGCAGGCTCGCGACCGCGCCAACCGCGCCAACCGCAGCCACGACTGTCAGTACGAGACCGTACCGATCGTGGATCAGCACGACCGCTATGGTAGGCGCATCAACCTGCGGCGGTCGCTCCGGGACGGCGAACTGTGGATTGGTAGGTCATTGGTCACAACCCCGGGTGCTGCACGTCATGCGCTTCCCGCGACGTTCTCCCCTTCTGGGAACTGACTCCTAACAGACATACTCCCGCTTGACACCCACACGACATCACGGAGGTTGCCAATGGACGCGCCGGCTCCATACATCCACTGGGGCTTCATTCTCATCTCCCTGCCGAACTTCATTCTCATCTGTGTGATGGTGCTGCTGTTCGTGATTGCGCTCGTCGCGCCGTTCCCGTCGCATCGGCAGAAGGAACCCCACGATGACTGACGACGCCGCACCGGTGACCGTCGACCCGTCGGTCGCGACCGCGCCGTCCGACTTGGACGATGAGAGCGGATGGACGGCCTCTGTACGCCGCCGTGTGGAGAAGACGCTGCCGATCACCGAATTGCTCCCCACCAAACAGCCGGCGTACATTGGCTCCTGGGTCTACGTTTTCGGTGTCGTGACCATTGCCGCGCTTTTCTGGTTGGTGATCAGCGGCGTGGTCCTCGCATTCTTCGGGTCGGCGTGGTGGCATGTGTCATCGGTCGGCCATTTCTTCAACAGCACCCACTTCTGGTCTGTCCAGATGTTCTTCATCTTCATGGTGCTCCACCTCTGGGGGCAGTTCTGGGGAGCCGGTTGGCGTGACGGGAGAGCCAAGACCTGGATGGTGGGTGTCGTGATCTTCTCGATCAGCGTGGGCACGGCTTTCACTGGATACGTGATCCAGCAGAACTTCGACTCGCAGTGGATCGCGATCAATGCCAAGGACGCGATCAACTCGACCGGCTTCGGTGGGCTCTTCAACGCACTCAACTTCGGGCAGATGTACGGGCTGCACGTGATGCTGATGCCGATCGGCGTGACCCTGCTCGTGGTGCTGCACATCATTCAGGTGCGAGCCAAAGGCGTGGTTCGGCCGATCGACGATCCTTTCCAGGTGGCGCCGTGAAGGCGTCCAAGGTCGACAAGAAGACCTACTACCGCGGGATCCGGATGATTCCGTACGACCTCCTGAAGGAGGTCACGATCGCGATGCTCGGCGTCCTGGGAGTCGTGTTGCTGCTTTCAGCAGTGCTGTCCTCCCCCGATGTGCCCTCGGTGACGTTGCAGAGCTGGTCGAAAGCTAATCCCGTCGACTTCCTGACGACCGCTTCCGGCGAGCTCGCCGGCTCTACTGTTGTGGCCGGATATGGACCGCCTTACAACTCCGGGACCGGCTCGGCGCAGAGCTGGGGCCCCCTGGCTCCCGAGCAGTGGGCGGGAGTGCACATTCCCATCAACGCTCCCAATGACTTCGTGCTCCAGCCACTCACCCAGGCGACTGCCGGGGATGCGAACCTCGCGTCGGCGTTGACCACGTACAAGGCTGCAACGAGCGATCAACAGCAGAAATGGCTCACGAGTTACACGACCGCACTCGGTACTGCAACCGTCGCCGCGGACGGTACTGTGACGGTTCCCTCTGGGGACTTCGGGCCGGTGACGGTGCTCATGGATCGCATGCTCACGCTGGCCAGGTCTGGCGGTTTGGACGCGCTCCTGCTGACCAGCGACCACTTCTATCAGACGGATTTCTCCCGGGCGCTGTTATTCCTCGATGACGGCGGCTACATCGCCGACCTCGCAACCCAGCAGAAACTCATCGGTAGCGACTGGGGTGTGATGAACGAGACAGGCCGCTATCCGGGGTCAGCATGGCTCTGGCTGTATACGATGTGGTACCAGATTCCGCCTTTCAACTCGGCTACCGGATTCCTGGGCATCAGCGCTGCCAACACCGACCTGGCGGTTGTTGGCGTGATGCTCCTGCTGACCGTGCTTCTCATGCTGGTTCCCTTCATTCCCGGCCTGCGTGATATCCCGCGTTGGATCCCGATTCACAGGCTGATCTGGCGCCGTCATTACGCGGAGATGCGCCGAACTGGTGCCACAAACACCATGCAGCAATAGAGGATCACAGCGATTGCGACGTGCATGGCCATCAAGACGCCGACTGCGTCCGCGGGCTGACCGCGGACGAGCAGCCATGCGTCTGGTAGGAACAGCGCCATGCTCGCTAGGACCATGAGGCATCCATAAAGCGCGCGAGGTGCGGAACTGATGCGCGTCAGCAGGGGCCAGCCTGCGGCACCGCCGAGGACGCCGATGATCGTGAGCTTCGCGTAGTCGTCGAACCGGAAATGCTCGTATCCCGCGGTTCCCGGAAAGACGCGCGTGCCGATGGCGACGAGCATCGCGTCGGCGGCCAGCGACCCGACCATTGCGACCATGGTTGCCACCGCCACCCGCATCGGCGTCGGTTGGCGGTGAGACGGCGCCCAATCCAGGCGAGCGATCGCCAGGGTGCGATCGATCAACGAAACCTCTGCCCTCACACCCGCCAGCGTATCGCGGGGTCCCTTGCGGAACGGTGAAGGCCTGGTCTTCGAGTAGGCTCAATTCGCGTGTGCCAGTCTCACCATTCCTCATGATGCGCAGCGATGCATCTCCTCGTCGCTGAAGACGACGCGAAGCTCCGGGAGGTCCTTGCGCGGGGGCTTCGCACTGCGGGTTACACAGTCGACGTCGCTGCGCGTGGGGATGAGGCGCTCGAGCTGCTCCTAGAGAACGGCTACGATGCAGCGGTTGTCGACTGGCGGCTGCCCGTCATGGATGGCATCGACGTCGTCATCGCGATCCGTTCCCGGCATCGATCCACCCCGGTGCTGATGCTCACGGCCCGCGACACACCGTCGGACCGTATTCGTGGTCTCGATGCGGGGTGCGACGACTACCTGGTCAAACCGTTTGACTTCCAGGAGATGCTCGCTCGTCTCCGCGCCCTGATGCGCCGCCCCGCAGCGACGCTCGGCGTGCGCCTTCGCGCCGGAGCGCTGAGCATCGATCCAGCGGAGCGATTGGCATCGGTGGACGGCGTCCCGCTGGCGCTGACGCCTACAGAATATGCGATCGTCGAGCTGCTTGTGCGCCGGAGCCCCGCGGTGGTGAGGCGAGAAACGATTGCAAACCATGCGTGGACGGATGCCCTCGACCCGATTGCGTCCAACAGCATCGACGTTCACGTCACCAGGCTGCGTGCCAAACTGGTTGGTGCGGGTCTCAGGCTTGAGGCGGTTCGGAGCGTCGGCTATCGGCTCGTGGAGCGGGAGTCGTGAGCACGCGACTGAGCAGGCATGCCCTGCGTGTTGCGCTCATCACAACAGCGGTGGTCGCCGGAGTCATGGTCGCGCTCTGCGTCGCGATCGACGTGATCGTGGCCCAGACACTCCGCTCGTCCGCCACCACACGCCTCACCAGCGAACTTGCACAATTGTCACAACGTCGCGGTGGACCAAATCTCGTGGAGCCCGACGTTGATGATCCCGTGCTTGTCTGGGAAGTGAACAACGCCGGCGCCATCGTCGCGTCCACGGCGGGAGCGCCAGTGCTCCCCTCGGGCGAGTTCGCCGCAAGCACACCCTCCGAGACGCAGATTGACGGTGCTGACATCCTGATCGCCGGTGTTGGCATTCCCACCGGCAGGCTCGTCGGCGCCGTGAGCCTGGGTAATGAGTCGAAGGCGCTCACGGCCCTGACGATCACCGAGGCCATCGTTGTACCAACCATCCTGGTCCTCGTGTTCGCGGGTGCGTTTGTGGTCGGGCGGCAGACGGCGGGACCGATCGAACGAGCGCGTCGGCGTCAACTCGAATTCACCGCTGACGCATCGCACGAGTTGCGCACGCCTCTCGCGGTGATCGAGGCCGAGACGACGCTTGCGCTGGCGACTCCCGAACGTACTGGCTCTGATGACGCCACGCTCCGCCGTGTTGCAGACGAGACGCACAGGATGCGCGCCATTGTCGAGGATCTGCTCTGGCTCGCTCGCTTCGACGCGCTGCCCCCCGATCCGGTCACGGAGCCCGTCGATCTCATCACGGCGGCGGACGTTGGTGTGCAGCGGTTCATATCCATCGCCGGTCAGGCGCGGTTGCATCTCCAGAATCGCAGTGATGGAGCGGCGCTCGCCCTGGTCGACGCCCCCGCGGACTGGATCGATCGACTCATCGGCGTGCTACTCGACAACGCGTGCCGGTATACGCCGGCGAACGGCACGGTGAGCATCGTGGCATCGCGTGAGCGCGACCACGTGCGCCTGACCGTGAGCGACACCGGTCCGGGCATTCCGCTGGAACGGCGTGCGCGCATCTTCGAGCGGTTTCGCCGGGGGACGAGCGACGGTGGCGGAGCAGGACTCGGCCTCGCGATCGGTAATGCCATTGTGGAAGCGACCAAGGGTCGCTGGCAGATCGCGGACGTGCCGGGCGGCGGAATCTCAGTCGGAGTCGTCTGGGCGCACTCGCGCACCCGGCTCGTCGATGGATTCCACCCATAGGGCGGCCCTGGGACAGTCGGCAATTGCACGACGGGCGTGGTCGAGCACGTCATCGGAGAGCGCTCGCTGGTCGATGACGGGATACCCCCAGTCGTCCATCCGGATGCGCTCCGGGAACAGCTCGCCACACATGCCGTGCGCCTTGCACTTGATCGGATCGACGCGCAGTCGAACCCTCACCACCAACCGGCCTCTGTTGCAGGCACGGGCAGCAGCGGTCGCTGTCCTGAATACCTGCAGGGACCGCTCTTGAGGTGATGGCGAAGATCTGCTGCAAAGACCTCCATCGCGCTGGAGAGGAAGAGCATCGCCCCATCCGGATGCCTGCAGGCGCCCCGGCCGCGGATGTCGTGCGACCAGCGGACGAGGAGGTCCAGCGCAGCGGGGCGGGCTCGGCCGGTTGCCACCTTGTGGAACGTCTCAGCTATTGCCGGAAGGCCCACATGGCAAGGTCCGCACTGGCCCGCGGTCTGACTGGCGAGAAACGTGAGTACTCGATCAGTCTCGCTGATCCCGCACGTTGAGGCCGTTGCGACCACGAGCACGCCGGTGCCCAACGAAACGCCGACGGATTGCAGAGAGTGCGCGTCGATCGTCTTGCTCCATATGCGATCCGCCGCGACCCATCGGCCGAAATACCCACCGAGCAGCACCGTCGCCGGCTCGCCGTCGACACCACCGGTCCGGTCGACGATGGCCCCGACGGTGGTGTCGCACGTCGCCTCGAGGACGCCCGGTGTTCGCACCGCCCCACTGACCGTCAACAGTGCGGTCCCAGGCGATCGCGGCGTGCCGACCGATCGAAACCACGGTGCACCGAAGCGGGCGATGAGCGCTGCATGGGCGAGCGTCTCCACGTTCTGGACAAGGGTCGGCAGGCGATCGACGCCGCTTTGAAAGGGACGGGGAGGGACAACCTTCGGCTTGGCGAGATGGCCGGAGAGGCGCGCGACCAACGCTGTCTCCTCGCCGGCGACGTATCGGTTCGGCCCGACCAGCACCTCGATGAATCGATCGTTGTCGTCTCGCCGCCTGCGCTCCCTGATCGCCGCGCTCAGCGCCGCCTCCACGTCGCTGTGGGACTTCGTCGTATAGATGACCACGCGTCGAGCACCGACCGTCTCCGCTGCGTGCTCGAGACCGTCGAGCACAAGGTGAGGCCGGTAGGTCAGCAGGAACCGATCCTTGAAGCTCGCCGGTTCGCACTCGGCGGCGTTGGCGACCACGATCGCGTCGCCATCGCGCTTCGTGTGTTCCTTGACCGCCCGCCACTTTCGGCCGGTCGGAAAGTCGGCCCCGCCGCGCCCGCACAGTCCGCTGGCGTCGAGGGCGTCGAGCAGCGCACTCGACTCCGGTTGCGGACGCGGGCCGAAGCTGGCGAGGTGCGCGTCCAGGTCCTCGGGAACCGGACGCTGCGGGAGCAGACGATGGGCGGGGTTGCCGACGTCGATCGAGAGGCTCACGCTGTTGCCTTCTGCGTCGTGAGCGTTCCGCCAATCGCGCCGTTGCCCTCGTCGACGATCTGGATCGCGGCGAGCACGCCGCCGCACCGGGCGGTGACCGAGGTGTTGCCGATCGTCGCCGCCGACTGGCAGACCTGTCCACCCGATCGGGTGACCGTGAGCGTCCCGCTGCCGTCGGCATTGGCGACGATCACGAGTTGGAGCGCATGGTCACGCGTATCGGTGAGAGTGGCGGTCGCATGGGTGGGCGAACTCACCAACGTACCGATGAGTGGATCGTTCAGACCGGCGGGGAGTTGCGTCACCGGAGCGGGCGCAGTCGTGGGCGCAGCCCCGGAGCGTGCCAGCAGATCCGCCGGAGTGCCGGCCGCCTTGGCCCAGCCATGCTGCAGAGGGCCGACGGCCATCCAGACGATCAACGCACCGATGGAGACGACGCTGCCGGCGATGCCCAGGAAGCGCAGGGCGGTGAACCTCGGCCCGGCGTGCGCAAGGCGCCAAACCAGCGCGGCAATAACGGCCGCCACGCAGACGGCGACCAGACCCATCGCCCAGAGCGACTTGGTGTCCGTCCCCGTTCCCAGGCCGTGGACCACGCCGACCGGCCAGCTCGCGTACGCGAAGAGGTGCACTCCCCGCCACGTCCGCCAGCCGAGCCGGTGCCGTACGAGACTCGTCGCGGTGATCGCAATCAACAACTCGAATCCGACCACCCCGAGGCCGAGCCACACGGGACGGTACGACGCGATGAAGGGCACGAACGCGTCGAGGAAATTGAGCTTCGCGAATGGGTCGATAATCGACGTGAGGATGTGAATGACGAGAAACAAGCCAACCAGCAGTGAGACGTTGCGATGCAACGACTGGACCACGAACCTCGGCCACTCAGGGCGGCTCTCACGCGACGACGTCAATACCCCCAGAACAACGCTGGCGCTCAGGAGGATGAGGGCGGTGTAGCCGCTGGCACGGGTGGCGTACCACATCGGGGTGGGGCCGGCGAGTGCCGCTAGCAACGGACGGCCCGGTCAGGATCCGCCGGAGACTGTCACGGGCGCACCGTAGCCGTACTGCGGCGCTTGGATCGGTGCGCTGATGCCCGGTTGCGTGATGCCGCCGTTGTCGGTGACACCTGGCTGGGTGGCCGGCGTCGTGGTAATCGTGTGGCCGGGAAGGCTGGTCGCCGCCACGAGCGCAAACACCGCGGTGAATGCCGTCGCCCCGACTGCTGTGCAGATAGTCAACCTGCGCGCGCGGGCCAGGCCGAGGTCCCTTCGAAGGCGGGCGGAATCCAACTGCGACTGTCGCGGCATGAGAAGAGCCTACCCGGAGCTGCCTTGCGGAACGGTGAAGGCCCGCCCCAGCACGCGAGGGATCGGCACTAAGGCACCGAGAGCGCGCGCTCCCGGGTGAGTGTCTGCAGGGTCGGGGCGTCGGTCGGCTCCACGCGGTGCCGCAGGGTGATGGTCAGCGCCACCAGCATCGCCGCTGCGGAGATCGCCGGGAGCGATGTCACCTGGGTGAGCAGCCACCACCAGCCGGTGTGGCTGAGTGCGACCAGCTGCGCCGAGGACGACACGTTGGCGATCAGCACCGGCGCGAGCACTGCGACTGCGACCACGAACGTTGCGGTCGCCACCGTCAGCACACGTGAGCGCCACGCCCTGTCCGCTGCCATGAGTCCCACTGCTGCGAAGACGATGATGATCGCGGTCACGTAGTGCGCGTACCAGGTGATCGTGCTGGCGAGCAGCATGAAGAGAGTCCCGGCAGCGAACTCGGCGCCGCTGACTGCTTGGTTTCGAGTCCGGGGGCCGACGCCGAAATAGAGCAAGCCAAGCATGATGATGAGGACCGCATAGGTCACCAGGCTGATCATCAGCGAACCTGATTGCGGGATCAGGACGGCGTGTCCAAAGAGACGGCTCGCAACTCCGCTGATCGACTGGTTGTACAGCCACCCGTCCTGCGCGGAGAGCACGGGGAGCACGCGGGTCACGTACTCATGCAGTGTTGCGGTTCCGAACGCGGCGACGCCGACTGCGAGTCCGGCAACGACTGTGACGGCACACGCCGCAGCCGCCCTCCACCACCGGCGGCGGATGATCAAGACGACCATGACAATCGGTGCGAGCTTGATCGAGGCCGCGATGCCGATCAGCACGCCGAACCGCGTCCGGTGCTCGTGGGTCCACGCATGGAGCGCGAACGCGAGCAACAGGAAGATCACGGGATTCATCTGACCGTGCCAGTAGTTGTACGTGGCCGCCGAGAACAGAAAGGTGACCAGCGCGCTGATCTCGAGACGCGGCCACCCTCGAGGCAACAGCGTGTAGGCCGCAATGCCCGTGGCCGCGGCGGTACAGGCGACGGTCAGCCAGAGCCAGAGCGTCGCAGCGGCAGCCGCCGGAACCCAGGCGAGCGGCTGAACGAGAAAGGCGACGACCGGTGGGTAGTCGAATCCGCTCAGGGCCACATTTGGCCGCTGGTGGATGAATTGTGCGTACAGGTCAGTGTGACTGGCGACGGCATGAGCGGCCGCCAGATAGGCGCTGAAATCCTCGAATTCGCCGGCAAAGATGCCCCTGATGGGTGCGATCACGAAGGTGATCAGGCCAGCTATCACCGAGGCGATCGCGGCGGCACGGAGCACGAGCAATCCCAGTGCGCGGGCGCGGGCATCCGGACGAAACCGACGGTGGGTTCCGGCGGGGCCGCCCGTGCCGGGCAGGCTGAGGTGTCCTGGGTCGATAACCTCCGCCATCAACGGTCGAGTTTGATCGGGGTACGGGGTGCCGCGTGCCCTGGGTTGCCAAACCGTTACTCGGGTCGCCCAATGTCGTAGGCCCATGTAAAGATGCACGCCATGCGTCGTGGTCCCAGGATGACGCCGTGGTGAGCCGGCGACCGTGGTGGCGCAACCGATTCGCCTATGCTGTCACCGCCTTGGGGGCCCTCGTCGCCGCCCTCTATCTCTACAGAATCGGCAGCGATCCGCCCGGGCTCTACGCGGATGAAGCCAGCATTGGCTATAACGCGTGGACCATCGCGCACTACGGAACCGACCAGTATGGCAACCACCTTCCGTTGTTCTTCGTGGACTTCGGAGACTACAAGGGTCCGATCGCGACCTATCTTGTGGCGCCACTGACATGGGTCTTCTCGAGCGGGGCTGCAGTCGTGCGTCTGCCGAGTGTCCTGGCGGGTATCGCAATCTCCCTGGTGGCCGGGCGCATCGCTTTCGTGCGCACGCATTCGATGCTGGTGACGCTCGTCACCATCGCGTTCACGGCAGTGCAGCCATGGATCTTCCTGCAAAGCCACACGATGCTCGAGGGAAACATCCTCATGGTGCTCTGCGTCACGTGCGCTTGCTGGTGCATCGCCGAAGCCGATGTCGAGGGAGCGTCAGCGAGATGGTGGACCGGCGCGGGCGTGGCTCTGGCGATCTGCATCTACACGTACTCGATCGGTCGACTCCTTGCTCTGCTGATCGCTGGAGTTGTTGTGCTGAGCTTCGCGCGAATTGGTCGAGACAAGCTCCTTCGGTTCCTCTTCCCGATCGCCGCCGCGTACGTGGTCCTGGGCATCTGGTCGTTCGAGAACCCCGGAGCCTTGCTCGGGCGCTTCCAGAGCGTGGGTCTCTTCGCCGACCATCCGTCGATCGTCAGCGCCGCGGTGACGTTTGCCGGCAACTACCTGAGCTATTTCAGCCCCAACTTCCTCGTCCTGCACGGTGACGGGAACCTCCGACAGACGACTGGATTCGGGGGCGTTCTGGCTGACGCCACCATCCCTCTCATGATCATCGGCGCGGTCTGGCTCGCAGCGAGGCGACGAACAGCGTACGCGCGGTTCGTCATGCTCGGTGCGCTGGTCGCTCCCGTACCCGCTGCGCTGACACTGTTCGCACCGCATGCGCTGCGTGGCGCCGGGCTGTTCCCGTTCCTCATCCTCATAATGGTGGAGGGAACGTCCTGGGTATGGACGCAGTTGCGGACGCACCTCGTGGTCGCCATCGCGCTCGTCGCCATCGTGCTCGCCAGCGCCACGCCGTACTTCGTTGATTTCTTCGGCGGCTACCCCGCCCGCGCCGAGGTCGGATTCGAAGCCGGTGAAGGACCGGCGCTGGCGATGGCGTACACCGACGCCGCTGCCGGGGGGCACCGGCTGATTCTCTCTGCGGCGCTCAACCAACCGATCGTGCAACTCATGTACGCGGTTGGGGCGGCTCCACCCCAGCGCGACTTTCTGCGGCGGGCTCGGATCACCGAGGTCGCCACGTTGGCACAGCTCGATACCGCGGAGCCCGGGGATGTGCTCGTCATCGGTCCCCGCGACACTCCGCCGCCACGCGCCCATCTCCTCTTCGTGGTCAATGGCGGACGGATCGTCCGCGCCCCCACCACCGTGTCCAGCCTTGATCTCCTCCGCGTCTACCAGGACTGATTGCTGCTGCTCGACCCCCCGCGACTACGATGCTTCCTCCATGCGAGCAATGATCCTCGACGCGCCCCACAGCGCCCTGCGCGAGGACGATGTCGCCATGCCTGAGCCCGGCCCGGGAGAGGTGCTGGTCAAGGTCGGCGCGTGCGGCCTCTGCCGTACCGACCTCCATGTGGTCGACGGCGAACTGACCCATCCGAAGCTGCCACTGATCCCCGGCCACCAGATTGTCGGGGAGATCGTCGAGGCCGGAACTGAAGTGGAGGCGGTCCACGTCGGAGACCGTGTCGGCATCCCCTGGCTCGGCTGGACGTGCGGCACGTGCAGGTACTGCACGAGCGGCCGCGAGAATCTCTGCGACAGCGCGCGATTCACGGGCTATGACATCGATGGTGGTTATGCCGAGTACGCCGTCGCCGACGCGCGCTTCTGCTTTCCAGTCGATCGCTTCTTCAGCGACGTAGAGGCCGCGCCGCTGCTCTGCGCGGGACTGATCGGATACCGCTCGCTCCGAGCAGCCGGCGACGGCGAGCGCCTCGGCCTGTACGGCTTCGGCGCGTCGGCCCACATCGTTGCGCAGGTGGCGCGCCACCAGGGGCGGCGGGTGTTCGCGATCACACGACCCGGCGACGCGGCGAGCCAGGAGTTCGCGATGCGGCTGGGCGCGGTGTGGGCCGGGGACACCGACCACGCGCCGCCCGAGGAGCTGGACGCGGCGATCATCTTCGCGCCGGTCGGAGCCCTGGTACCGCTCGCACTCGGCGCTGTCGGAAAGGGAGGCACCGTGGTCTGCGCTGGAATCCACATGAGCGACATTCCATCGTTCCCCTACGATCTGCTGTGGGGAGAGCGCACGGTTCGCTCCGTGGCCAATCTGACCCGGCGCGACGGCACGGAATTTCTCGCGCTCGCGCATCGCATTCCGGTGCACGCCGAGGTCGAGACGTTGCCCCTCGCTCAGGCGAATGACGCGCTCAGCCGGCTTCGTGACGGCAGGGTGCAGGGTGCTCTGGTACTGACGGTCACATGAAGCACACCACGTTGAACGAATCGAACTTCCCGCGGCAGCAGGCAAGGACACGGCGCTTCAGCCTCGGGGTGCCACGAGACTTCGTCATCGCGCCCGACGGAGGACGTGTGTTCTTCCTCCGCACCCGGAGCGGGAGCGATCCGGCCACGTGTCTGTGGCAACTCGACGTCCACAGCAATACCGAGACCCTCGTAGTCGATCCGATGACGCTGGAGCGAGATGACGGAGTCGAGGTCCCCGCAGAGGAGCGGATGCGCCGCGAACGCGCGCGCGAATCATCCGGTGGGATCGTGCGGTTCTCCGTCGACCGCGACGCGACGCGTGCGGTGTTCGACCTCGGCGGCAGGCTCTACGTTGTGGACCTCGTCGCACGGGGTGTCAGGGAACTTCCGACCAACGGCAGCGCGATCGATCCCCGCCTGGATCCAACCGGTTCCGTGGTCGCATACGTGGAATCCGGAGCACTCCGGACTGTTCGCGTCAACGCCGGCGACGATCGCGTGCTGCTCAGCCCCGAGCGTGAGGACATCACCCACGGCCTTGCTGAGTTTGTGGCCGCCGAGGAGATGGATCGCTACAACGGGTACTGGTGGTCTCCCGATGGCTCGCGGTTGCTTGTGGCGCGCGTCGATGTGTCGCGCGTCCGCCGCTGGTACATCGCCGATCCGTCCAATCCCGAACGCCCCCCAGTCGCGATCGCGTATCCGGCCGCCGGGACGGAGAACGCGGAGGTCACGCTGTTCCTTGCCGACCTCGACGGAGCTCCGCCGGTCGAGGTGCGCTGGGATCGAGTCGGTTTTGAGTATGTGGTCACCGCGAACTGGTCGGATCACGGGCTGCTCGTCGTCGTCCAGAGCCGCGACCAGCGCACCATGCGGATCCTCGACGTCGACACCTCGACCGGCGTGACATCGGTCGTTCGCGAGGATACGGACGAGGGATGGGTCGACGTCGTCGACGGCGTTCCGGCGAGGCTGGCGGACGGCACGCTGGTGTGGACCGCGGATCGCGACGGCGCAAAGCGGCTCGTCATCGGCGACGACGTGGTCACCGGGACGGAGCTCGAGGTGCGCGATGTCCTCGATGTCGACGGGGACATCGTCGTCTTCAGGGCTTCGACAACGCCGGCGGAGGTGGGTGTCTACACGTGGTCACCCACCGGCGGCATCAACGAGATGCGACCCGACGGCGTCAAGCCCGGCGTGTGGCGGGCGCGTCGATGCGGCGGCACGACCGTGCTGACGTCGCGCGATCTCGAGCGCGCCGGGCCTCAGATCACGGTGCACCGTGATGGAAGGCAGATGGCCACGATCGAGTCGGTTGCGGAGACGCCGGCGATCACCGTCAACGTTCGCCTGGTGACACTTGGTGAACGCGCACTCCGCGCGGCGGTGATGTTCCCGACGCGCCACGAGCCGGGCAGCGGAAAGCTGCCGGTCCTGCTCGACCCTTATGGTGGTCCCGGGTTCCAGAAGGTCACCGCGTCGGCTGGCGCGTACCTGGCGTCGCAGTGGTTCGCGGATCAAGGCTTCGTGGTGCTCGTGGTCGATGGCAGGGGCACCCCTGGTGGCGATCACTCCTGGTCCCGCTCGATACGCGGCGACGTGGCGGGGCCGCCGCTCGAAGATCAGGTCGATGGATTGCACGCCGCCGCGGCCATGTGGCCTGATTTCGATCTCTCGCGAGTGGCCATCCGTGGCTGGTCGTTCGGAGGATTCCTGGCCGCACTTGCGGTATTGCGCCGCCCCGACGTCTTTCACGTTGCAGTCGCGGGCGCACCGGTCACCGACCAGCGCCTCTACGACACGCACTACACGGAGCGATACCTCGGGCATCCGGACCACGAGCCGGCGAACTACGCGAGGAGCTCGCTGATCGCCGACGCGGGCCGCCTCACCCGCCCGCTGATGCTCATCCACGGACTCAGCGATGACAACGTCGTGGTTGCGCATACGCTCCGCCTCTCTGCTGCCCTCCTCGCCGCCGGACGGGAGCACACTGTGATCCCGATCACCGGGGCGACGCACATGGCGAACGACCCGTCGGTGGCCGAGAATCTCCTGCTCCTCGAGCTCGAGTTCATCCGTCGCGCGCTGGCGTGACCTGACGGCTTGGAGCGGCTCAGGGGATCGCGATCAGGGCGATCGCAACCACCGCGAGTGCCGCGCCGACTGCCTGCAGCGGTGTCATCCGCTCATGGGTGAAGACACGAGCACAGATCACGGTGAACGCCGGGTAGAACGAGGTGAGCAGTGCGCTCACCGACAGCAGTCCGGTGTGCGTGGCGTACAGGTACAGCACCACGCCGGTGCCGTCGAAGACCCCGCCGATCGCGATGATCCGGAGAACGCTCCGCCGGATCAGAGGCGATGTCCTCGTCACCGCGGCTGCGAGCAGCGCGGCTGACGCGGAGCCGAAGCGGCCGCTCACGAACGCGGTCACACCCGCATGGCTGGCAGCGTGGAAGAGGATGAAGAACAGACCGAAGGAGACTCCGGCCAGCAGCGCGAGGGCCACGCCCAGTCGGGCGTTGCGCACCCCTTCGCGGCTCGGGCCGTTGATGCACACCAGCGCGGCGAGGCCGACGGCGATGCCTCCCACCTGCCAGGGCTCGAGATGGTCGCCACCGATCAGTCCCACGGCAACCGGCAGGGCGGCGGCGACGAATCCTGTGATCGGCGCCACCACACCGATCAGGTTCAGCGACATCGCGCGATAGAAGGCCACCAGCCCGAGTCCCCCGACAGCGCCGCCGGCGAATGCCTGGATCGCGGCCGGCGCATCCCAGCCGTGTGGCAGCAGCGCGAACGCGAGCGGTACCGCCACCAGGCCCACCGACTCGACGGCGATGGCCACGCTCGCTGCGCTGCTCCTCCTGCCCGCGAAGCCTCCGGTGAAATCGGCGATCCCCAGAGTCACCGCGGACGCCATGGCCGTCAGCGGCGAGAGAGGAAGGGTCATGGCCGCGGGTCACGGTAGCCGAGCCGACGCACGTTGCCGGGCGAGCGCATAATTCACCGGATGGTGAATTCTGTGGAGATCCAGCGCCTCAACGTGACCCGTGGAGGGCGTCAGGTGCTCTTCGATGTCTCGGCGAGCATTGCTGAAGGGTCGGTCACGGGACTGCTCGGGCCGAGCGGTTCCGGAAAGACGACGCTGATCCGGGCGATCGTGGGGATCCAGAGGATCGCAGGGGGTGCAGTGCGCGTGCTTGGCCTCCCAGCAGGGGCGGCGGGGCTGCGACGCGCCGTCGGATATCTGACCCAGGCCCCAGCCGTGTATCGCGACCTGACGGTCGGCGAGAACCTTCGATACTTCGCCGCGGTGCTCGGCGCCGGCCCCGAGCGCGTCGATCAGGTGCTCGAGGACGTCTCGCTTCGGGATGAAGCGGGTCTACGGGTCGATCGCCTCTCAGGCGGACAGCAATCTCGGGTGTCGCTCGCGACCGCGCTGCTGGGTAACCCGAGAGTCCTCGTGCTCGATGAGCCCACCGTGGGATTGGATCCCGTGCTCCGTGAGGAACTCTGGTCCCTGTTCCACCGCCTCGGAGCCGCGGGTGCGACCCTGCTGATCTCGAGTCATGTCATGGAGGAGGCGACGCGCTGCCAGCGACTGCTCCTGCTCCGCGCCGGCCGGCTGCTCGCCGATGACAGTCCGGAGGCGCTGCTCAAAATCACCGGTGAGAGCGATATGGATGCAGCCTTCCTGCACCTGGTTCGCGGCACCGGGACGGCGCAGTGAACCTCCGGCGCACCATCGCCACGGCGGTACGCGTGCTTGCACAGTTGCGCCGCGACCCTCGTACGGTCGCGATGATCCTGGTGGTGCCACCGGTGCTCATGCTGCTGCTCCGCTACGCGTACGACAGCGACCAGCAGGTCTTTCGTTTCATAGCGCCGGTGCTCATCGCGATCTTCCCGTTCGTGCTGATGTTCGTGGTCACCTCGGTGGCGATGCTGCGCGAACGAACCACGGGAACCCTTGAGCGGCTGCTGGCGATGCCCATCGCAAAGCTCGAGCTTCTGGTTGGATACGCACTCGCATTCGCACTTGTCGCGATCATTCAGGTGGCCGTGGTGCTGGCGCTCGTGCTCGGGCCCTTGGGCGTCAGCGTGGCCGGCTCGGTGATCGTTCTCGGACTGTTCGCGGTGCTGGACGCACTGCTGGGGATGTCGCTCGGTCTGTGTCTGAGCGCGCTGGCCCGTACCGAATTTCAGGCAGTTCAGCTGCTGCCCGCCGTGGTGTTTCCGCAGTTGCTGGTCTGCGGGCTGTTCGTGCCCCGGGCCCTGATGGCCGGAGCCCTTCAGGGGCTCGCCGATGTCTTTCCCCTTTCCTACGCTGTTGACGGCGTGCGTCGCGCCGCAGCCTCGACGACCTGGAGCGGGACCCTGACGCTGGACCTGGTGGTGATCGCCGCATGCATCCCACTTGCGCTCGGAGTCGGAGCGTTGACATTGCAGCGACGGAGCGGATGACCGCTCGCCGCGGTCGTCGCAAGCAAGGCGGGGACACGCGTGCCGACATTCTCGGCGCGGCGCGGTCGCTGTTTGCCGGCGACGGATACAGCGCCACCACACTCCGCGCCGTCGCAAGAAAGGCGGGCGTGGATTCGGCGTTGATCCTTCACCATTTCGGTTCCAAGGAGGCACTCTTTCGAAGCGCGATGGACGTGCCGATCGACCCGGCCGCGATCACCGCGATCATCGGACACGGCGATCGCGGTGCGCTGGGCGAGCAGCTGTGTGCCTATTTCCTTCGCCTCTGGGAGGATGAGGCAACGCGAGAACCGCTCCTCGCCATGCTCCGTTCGGCGCTCACCCACGATGCTGCCGCCGATTCTCTCCGAGCCTTTGTCACCGATGCGCTGGTTGGACGCGTTGCGATGCTCCTCGACAAACCCGACGCGGCGTTGCGCGCCACGCTGATCGGAAGCCAGCTGGTCGGCCTCGCGATCGCCCGATACCTGGTGCGCATCGAACCGCTCGCCTCCGCGGACGCCGCGACCGTGGCCGCCTGGGTCGCACCGACTCTCGAGCGATATCTCACCGCCTGAACGAACCGCTTGCGGAGCCCCTCGCCACTGATCGATACTTCCGGCCGCACGCCGCTGCTTGGGCGGTCCGGGACTGAGGAGGCGCTGATGAGTGGCGAAACCGTGGTCACGACGCCAGACGCGGGTGACGCAGACGCCGCCCAGCTGGCGAAGTTCGGGTACGGACAGGAGTTGCGCCGCGTCCTCAACCTGTTCGAGAACTTCGCCGTCGCCTTCTGCTACATCTCGCCGGTCGTCGGGATCTATTCGCTGTTCGTGCTCGGCGTCGGCACCGGGGGACCGCAGTACATCTGGCTGCTCCCGGTCGTTGTGCTCGGTCAGCTCTTCGTGGCGCTCGTCTTTGCCGAGCTGGGGAGCCACTACCCGATAGCTGGCGCCCTGTTCCAGTGGGGCAAGAACCTCATCGGCCCGAACTACGGCTGGTGGGTGGGATGGATGTACGGCTGGGCGCTGATCATGACGGTCGCCTCCGTCGACACCGGACTCATCATCTACGCGGGGCCGCTCATCAACAACATCTTCCACACCAACATCAACCCCGCGGATCCGAATCAGATCCTCATCGGCACCGTGCTGCTCATCATCGTCCAGCTGGCATTCAACGTCGGCGGTGTCAACTTCCTTGGGCGCATCTCCCAGATCGGTGTCTACTTCGAGATCATCGGCACCTTCGGCATCGCCATCATGCTGGCGATCGCTGGGTTCCACCACGGTCTCGACTATCTGTTCACCTCACAGGGCGCCGAGAACGCGGCGACGAGTCCACTCGGCGTCGACTTCGGCGGGAACTGGTTGCTGGGCGCGGCCTTCGTCGCCATCCTGGCGCACGTGTACATCTTCTATGGCTTCGAGTCCGCGGGAGACGTTGCCGAGGAGGTGGTTCAGGCGTCGAAGCGCGTACCGCGAGCGATCATCTCGTCGCTCCTCACGGCGGGAGTCACGAGCTTCGTGCTGGTCGGCGCACTGCTGCTCGCCATCCCCGCGGGGGCGAAGGGGCTCAGCAACACGGTGGCCGGCGGCGTGCCGTTCCTCATCAGCTCGAACGTCTCCAGCACCGTGATCCAGGACCTCGCGCTGTTTGTCGTCTGCTTCGCCTTCTTCAGTTGCGGGCTGGCAATCCAGGCAGCGGCGGCCCGGCTCATCTACTCGTACAGCCGCGATGGCGCGCTGCCGGCAAGCCGCAGCCTGTCGCGGGTATCGCCACGATTTCGCACTCCCGTGAACGCGCTCCTGGTGGCGGCGATCATTCCCGTGCTCTTCGCGGCGCTCGCGCGCTTCACCCCGTCAACCCCCATCGTGATCGGGTTCATCACCATCCCGGCAAAGGTGAATGCGCTCTTCCTGCTCGTCTCGTTCGCCGTGTCGGGGATCTACCTCTCCTTCCTCCTCGTCGTGGTCGCAGCGCTCATCGCTCGCCTGCGCGGATGGAAGGCTCAGGGTGCCTTCCGGCTCGGTGCATGGGGGCTTCCGGTGATGGTGCTCGGATGCGTGTGGCTCGTGGCAATGCTGGTGAACATCCTCATCCCTTCGGGGATCGCGAGCCCGAGAGGAGCACTCTTCAACTACGACTGGATCACGCTCGTCATCGTGGTGATCATCGTCGCCCTCGGTGCCATTTACACGGTTCTCGCGCGTCCTGCTCGGCGTATCGCACGGTCCGCTCCCACGAGCACAAGCCCGTAGTCGCTGCGCGCGCAGCTCCGAGAGCCTCAGGCAATCGCCTCCTGCACCGACGGCGTCGAGCTGATCACGGAGAGCTTCACCTGATCCCGGCCACCGCGCTTGGCCTGATACATGGCGATGTCAGCGGCTCGGACGAGATCCTCGAGACGCGACCCCTGCTCCGGGAAGCTGGCGATCCCGATCGATGCGGTCACGTGGTCGATTCCCGTGCAGGCGGCCGGAATCGGGACGTCGCGCAGCGCTCGCCGAAGGTCGCCCGCGACGCGTTCAGCGCCCGACGACTCGGCATCTCTGAGCACGAGGATGAACTCCTCGCCACCAAGACGCACCGCGGCATCTCCGGCACGGGTGATGCGCCGCAACTCGGTTGCGACACGCTGGAGGACGGCGTCGCCGGCCGCGTGACCACCGCTGTCGTTGATGCTCTTGAAATGATCGAGGTCCACCAGGACCACGCTCAACGGCATGCCCCGACGCCGGGAGTCGGCGAGCTCGAGCTCACCCGCCTCGCGGAGCCAGCGGCTGTTGTACAGGCCGGTGAGACCGTCCGTCGTCGCGCGTCGCGCGAGCTCCTGGTACAGCTGGGCGTTGTGCCACGCCATCGCCGCCGTGTGCCCGAACAGCGTGGCCGTCTCGAGGTCCTCATCGGTGAAGCGGTTGAGACCCATGCGCCTGCAGTTGAGCATGCCGAGCTTGTGGTCGCCGGCCATGAGCGGGATCAGCAGCAGGGATTCGTGTTCGAACGGCGTGTTCGGCACGGCGGCTGCCGCCGGGTGCGCGCCCGCATTGCCGAGATTCTGCGGTGTCCCCAGCGCAAACGCCCAGCCGTTGACACCGACGGAGAGCGAGAACACGTCGGCCATGATCTCCGCGGCTTGGCGTCCGGTGGCGAACGCCGCGACGAAACGATGGTGGTTGTGGTCAGCCTCGTAGATCGACAGGTCGTCGACCGGGACGACGCGTTGCAGCTGCTCGGCGATTGCCGCGAGGATGCGCTGCGGATCATGCTCCGCCTGCAGCGCGAGCGCCGCGCGGCTCAGCGCGTGGGGGAGGCTCTCCGGCACCGGCAGTGCGGGGTGTGGCCGCCGCTGCGGCGCTTCGTGACTCGGTGCCGCGGGCTCGACCGACGCCGGGAAGCACTCCACTCGGCGGCCCGCAAACCACGCGGGCTGCACGAGGGTCGCGCCCTGGACCGCCGGCTCACCGAGGATCACGGGCTCGCAGAGCACGTTGCCCTGTCCGAATTGCACCCCGAGATCCATGAGGCAACGCAGGTCCGACTCGGTCTCAATCCCCTCGGCGATGATGCGCGCGTCGATGTGCGTGCCGAACGAGAGCATCGACACCACCAGGGCGCGTCGTGAATCGCTGGAGTGCACTCCCCGGATCAGGTCGCGATCGATCTTGATGAAGTCAGGGCGCACCTCGGCGATGACGAGCATGCTTGCGTGCCCGGCGCCCGCGTCGTCGATGGCGATCCGGAACCCCCGGGCGCGGAGGTCGGCCACCACGCGACGGAGGCGGGCGACGTTGGGCACCGGCACACGCTCGCTCACCTCGAGAACGATGTGCTCGGGGAGCACCCCGGCGGCCTCTGCGAACTGAGCCAGACGCACCGCAGCGTTTGGCTGCGAGAGCGTTGACAGCATCACGTTGAGGAACAGGGTGGCGGGCATGGTGTGGACGCTCCCCTCGAGGCCCGCACGGATGCATGCCTCGTCGAGGTCCTTCTCCAGCGCGCCACCCGCGGCGTCGAAGAGCGCGCTCGGCACCTGCGGGCCCGCGCCGGGATTGATGCGGCAGAGCGACTCGTACCCCAGGGTGACCCCGTCGAGCAGTCGAATGATCGGCTGCATGGCAGGACGGATGCCGCCGGACTCGATCAGTCCGCGGATGAGGTCGGGCATGGTTCCGGGGACGTCCGCGGAAACCGGCTCCGGGACAACACCGCCACCGAGGCGCCGCCAGGCGGGTCCGAGCTGTGCGGCGACCACCTGCAGGAAGGGCAGCGAGTCGATGCTCACCTGATCGGTCCGCCAGGTGACGAGCACGCCGAGCAGGTCGTCGCCTCGCTCCACCGGCACCGCTGTGAAGGGTCCATCGCCGATCTCACGACGCAGCGCCGCCCGTTCAGCGGCCGAGAGGTGTGGTACGAGGCTCATGAACGACGTTGAGAGGTCCGGACTGGTGGCCGGCGCTCGCCGGGTGGCGGCCGCATGGACGCACGGGATCGCGCTGGTGCGCAGGTGCAGGCTGGTCAGCGGCTGCCCCAGGATGGTCTCGACGCGGGCGATCGACTCGGTCTCGATCGAATCCGCAAGCAGCCTGATCCGATCCCCCTCGAGCTCGGCGAGATAGCTTCGGAACCCGAGGTCGCGGAGGCAGCCGCCGGTCAACTCGAGCAGCTCGTCCCTCGACTCTGCCCGCGCGATGCTCCGGCTCAGCTGGGACAGCGTGCGCAACGCTCGCCGCGACGAGTAGGCGTGAACCTTCTCCAGTTGCATTTCGTCGCAGGATCGGATGCGCCGCCAGCGGAGCCGATGACGAGGTTGTCGCAGGCCACCATCAATGGGTGTCCGAGTTGGGGTGTCCGAGTTGTGGAACCACCCCATGTGCGAACTCAAGCAGCCGTTACAGCGCCTCGCGTTACTACCCCGTCACCGCTTGGGATGGCGATGCGTCGCAGTGGTCTTAAGACAATGGCTTCACCGTCAAAGGGGGCACTGTCCCGAGGAGGATTGTCATGGGTAGGCTCAACCGCTGGGTCAGGCTGGGGGTTGTCATCGTGGTCGCGAGTCTCTCGCTGGGGACCGCGACGATCGCCGCGTCGGCATCGACATCGAGCACGACCCCGTTACCGCAGGTGCACGTGCACTAAGAGCCGAGTCGAACGAAGGGGTATCGCCGCTGAACCGCGAGCGCCCCAGGTGAAATCGGAGCGAGTGGTGGACGCCGTCGACACGCCGGCCGACAGGCGTCCCGCTCCTCCGTTGGACGGGAACCGAGCGCTGGGGTGTCCCGGGATGGTCGAGTATTGCGGAGCGCCGGCGGATCGGCGACACAGATTTGTCGGACGCTCGGTGCGAAGGTGTGACGTGGAGTACGGGGGAACGGTGCCGATCAGAGAACCAATGTGGGAGACAGCTTGAAATCCGCAGTCATGGGCAGCGCAGGAACCGGCCGGGCCGTGAAGCCGGTGGGGCCGGGAGTGGCGTTGCAACCGGTGATCGACCTCATCGACCGCGTCGACCTGGGGTATGAGGCGCTGCCGCGCCCGCTGGGCTCCACGCCCGACGCGGTGATCGCAGCGGCCCTGAAGCTCGCCCAGCACACCGGTCCGGCGGTCCTGCTGATCCCGCTTCACCGCGACGTGATCACGGCGAAGGACTTTGATCTCGCGTCGCTGGCGCGGCGCCACGCTGTGAATCCCGGTGAGCTTGCCTGGATCGTCCAGAACGAGACCGAGGCCGGCCTCGACGATGCAGGCCTTCGCCGTCTCCACGCACTTCGCGACCTCGGGTTCCTGCTGGCGGTTGACGGCGTGCTCTCGCCGATCCTCGGCCAGAGGCTGATCGCTGATCTCCGACCCGACTTCGTCTTCCTCGACGAGTCGGTGCCGGCCCGGCTGCACGAGAATGAAGTGGCAAAAGCCCACCTTGCCGCGGCCGTGGTGTACGTCGCCCGGCTGGGCGGCCGGATCGTTGCGCGCGG
This sequence comes from Candidatus Dormiibacterota bacterium, assembly GCA_049279755.1. Classification (GTDB taxonomy): domain Bacteria; phylum Chloroflexota; class Dormibacteria; order Aeolococcales; family Aeolococcaceae; genus Palsa-851. Next base: position 50,949 of record JBAPOS010000134.1, read on the forward strand.
CATCGACACGAAGGCAACGGCCACCGCCATGGCCGAGCTTGGCGTCCAGTACGGGGTCGGTCCCCACCTGGCCCACCCGCTGGTCGTTGATGCCGAGTTCGCCGAGTCCATGGATGAGGTGATCCCGGTCGCGTGGTTCCAGCGCCGCGAGGTCCGGGTCTTCCGAGAACGTGGCGACACGCTGAGCGCACCGATCGAGATGACGGCGCTTCCGCTGCCTGGGGCCACCGCCCTCGACGATCGGAGCTTCGCCCGGTTCCTGGTTGACGCCGCCCGAACCCTGCAGGCGGAGCACGATCCCGAGCGGATTCTCGAGATCGCCGCCGAGCGGCTTGGCCAGGTGATGGCGTTCGATCGGCTCGCGATCTTCGAGGCGGACTGGGAGCGTCACCGCTTCCGGCCGCGTGTCCTCGCCGGTCCCGGCACCGAGGGGTTCCTCGCGATGGAGGTGACCTTGAACGACGGCATCACCGGGTGGGCGTTTGGGCGCGGTCAGCCGTACCGATGCGGCGACACCGACTCGCACCCCGCCGCGTCCACCATCCCCGGCACAGCGCGCGAGCCCGAGTCGCTGATCGCGATTCCGCTGGTTGCCGGTGACCAGCGCCTCGGTGTCCTCGACGTCTGGCGCGACAGCCTGGACGCCTTCACCGAGGAGGACCTCGAGCGCTGCGCGTTGCTCGGGTTCATCACGGCGGCGGCGTGGAGCAATGCCCAGATGTACGGCGAGCTGGAGCGACGTGCCCTGACCGATGCGCTGACCGGGCTGTTCAACATTCGCTGGTGGCGGGACATGGGCCCGCGGGTCATGGCCCAGAGCCTGCGCACCGGGGCCGGCGTCGGCATCCTCCTCATGGACCTCGACCACTTCAAGCAGGTCAACGACAGTGCCGGTCACGCCGCCGGTGACTCGGTGTTGCGTGCGGTTGCGCGCGCCATCCGTCGAGTGGTGCGTGACAGCGACTACGCGGTGCGCTACGGCGGTGAGGAATTCCTCATCGTGCTGACCAACTCGACGGTCGAGGGCGCGATGCGCGTGGCTCAGGCGCTGCAGAGCGCAGTCGCTGAGCTGCGGGCTCCCACATCGGAGATCGAGCGGGTCACGGCATCGATCGGTGTCGCGGTCTTCCCCGACCACGGCCTGGAGCTCGACGATGTTGTCACGGCGGCGGACCTCGCCATGTACCAGGCCAAGCGCGATGGCCGAGATCGCATTGCGGTCGCGCCCATCTCGATGCGCGAACTGTCGGGCGACGATCTGTCAGGCGACGGGCTTCCCTGAGGGAGC
>JBAPOS010000135.1:0-5297 GCA_049279755.1 Candidatus Dormiibacterota bacterium
GAGCAGATGCGCTGGAGCCATGTCCGCGACCAGTGGCCCGAGAACGACAGTGTGTACGCATTCGCCGATTGCGAAGACGATCGCAACGCCGGCGAGGAGACTGGTCGCAGCGAGCTCCGAGTGGATGAGCGTCGCTGGCAGCACCGCGAGCAGGCTGACCGCAAAAAGCGCGCTGGCCAAAGCAAAAGCGTGGGTGCGTTCCATCCGTGCCACGAGGCGCACCGCCGGGATCTGCGCGATGACGACGAAGCACGTGTTGACGAGGACGAGGATCCCGATCGCGGCGGGACCGAGGACCGTGTGGGTCTTTGCAAATGGCGGCAGGATGTTGGAGAAGAACGTGTGGCCGACGACTACGAGCACGACATTGGCCGCGATCACAGTGAGGAAGAGCCGATCTCGAGCGACGGCGCGAAAGCCGGTTCCAATTGCATCTGTCGCTGTGACCGCCTCGGCTCGTGGGTTCGATACGGCAGCGAGCACGATCAGCGCGAATCCGGCGTACGTGATGGCGTCGAAGAAATAGAGCGCCTGGAACGAGCTGAGCTGCTGTGCGGATGCGATGACGAAGCCGGCCACGGTCGCGCCGAAGCCGAGACCGAAGTTGCCCGCGACGCGGTTGAGCGCGAAGGCGGCCGCTCGCTGCTCGCGCTTGACCAACCTGACGGTCAGTTGCCGGTTGGCCGTCCCTGCCGCGCCGATTCCGGCTCCGCTGACAATTGAGCAGGCAAATGCCTGCCAGGGACGGTCGACGAAGGCGAAGCCGGCGTAGCCGAGCGCGCTCGCCAGGCTTCCTGCAACCACGATCGCTCTAGCGGAGTGCCGGTCGAGCAGCGCTCCCGTCGGCAAGGTGGCGAGTGCGGCCGTCCCCATGGTCGCCGCGAGCACCAGTCCGGCTATCGACGTTGCGAAGCCACGTATCTGGTGGAGATAGATGATCTCGAACGGAAGAATGAGCCCGTAACCGAAGTAGTTGAGGGCGTTTCCCGCTTGCAGGATGAGCACGGGGCGAGAGAGCCCGGTGCGCCAACCCGCGATGAAGTGTGAGACGCGGCGGTTCATCCGTCTATACGCCTCGCGGCGGCGCGAAATATCGAACGGTGCTGCCGGCGAGGAACAGGCGAGTCGTGCGGGGCAGCCGGGTGACCTGGCTCACTGAATCCGATCCTGGTGCAATTGGGTCCCGATCAAAAGAGCCAATTGCTGGATAATTGGCTCGTGCTATCGCTCGACTCAACGAAGATCGCGACCCTGCTGGGCTGGGAGGACACGGAGGACGGCCCTCTCTTTCGGCGCCTGGCCGATGGGTTGCGACGGCTCGCTGAAGAGGGATATCTCGTCGATGGAAGTCAGCTCCCGCCCGAGCGTCAGCTGGCGCATGCCCTGGCCGTGAGCCGCAACACCGTCACCGCTGCCTATGCCGTGCTCCGGACAGAGGGGTGGATCGAAGCGCGGCAGGGATCGGCGACTCGGATCGCCACCTCACGCACCTCGGAAGCCGCAGTGCACCGAGCGGATTCGGAGATGGCCACATTGCTCCGCGACCTGGGCAGCAGGACGATCGACCTGACCCTCGCCGCGCCGGGCGCTGCGCCGATCGTCTCGCGCTCCATTGGCGATCCGAGTTCGCTGCTGCCCGACCCGAGCGTTCTCACGCAGGGTCACGGCTACCACGCCGCCGGACATCCGCATCTCCGCACGGCGGTCGCGGAGCTGCTCAGCAGGCAGGGCCTGGCAACGCGCGCCGATCAGGTGATGATCACCAACGGCTCCCACCAGGCACTGTCGCTACTGATGGCGGAGTTGACTCGGCCGGGCATGGGACTGGCGATCGAGGAGGTCGCCTACCCTGGAGCGATCGACCTTGCCATCCGGTCCGGCGTGCTCATGCACCTGCTGCCGGTGGGCAAGGACGGAGCGGATGTCGATGCGCTCCAGGCTACCTGTCGGAGAGCTCGAGTCGATCTGGCAATCCTCACACCGGACTTCCAGAACCCGACCGGCGCGCTGATGTCAGCCGAGACACGCCATCGACTTGTTCGCGTCGCAGAAGAAGAAGACGTGATGCTCATCGATGACCGCACCCACGCCGATCTCGATCATGGCGCAACTGCGCCGCCGCCGCTGGCGTCATTTGACGACCAGGCTCGTGTCGTCACGATTGGCAGCATGTCGAAGCTCTACTGGGGTGGGCTTCGACTCGGATGGGTCCGAGCGCGATCGTCTTTGATCAATCGCCTCATCGAGCAAAAATCGGGCAGCGACCTCGGCATCTCCACACCGATGCAGATCATCGCCGCCGAACTGTTGCGCCACCATCACGACGCCACTCGCACCTGGCGCAACGAGCAGTTGCGCCGCTCCCTCAGTGCGCTCGAGTCTGCGTTGCTCACGTCGATGCCCGCTGCGGAATGGAGCCGGCCTTCGGGCGGTCCGAATCTGTGGATACGTCTCCCTGGTACCGACGCACTCGCACTCAGCCACCGCGCGCTCGCTGACGGTGTCGCCGTCATCGCCGGGCCGCTGCTCTCCTCCCGTGCGGGTCGCGCGACCGACCGAATTCGAGTCCCGTTTTATGCCGAGCCCGCAACGCTCACGGAGGCCATCACCCGTCTCGCGCGATGTTGGGCGCAAATGACTGGACGATGACCTACACCAAGCGTTCCATCTCGGAGGTGATCGTCGCGTAGCATTCGCACGATATCGTCTCGAGCAACTCTCGGTCGACGATCGTGACACGGCCGCGTGTGTAACGGATAGCCCCCTCCCGCTGCAGGAGTCCCGCGGAGACCGAGACGGTGGAGCGCCGTACGCCGAGCAGTTGACCGAGGAAGTCCTGGGTGATCGTGAACGCGGACCCGACGCGATCCTGGTTCATCAGCAGCCATCGGGCGAGCCGCGCATCATTCGAGTGAAGCCGGTTGCACGCTCCCGACAGCGCGATCTGGCCGAACAGCGACTGCGTATAGCTCTCGACGAGCCTCTGGAACACGTGACAGCGCTCTCCCCATTCAAGAAATGCGTCCGCATCCAATCGATGGCAACGGCCGGCGACCTGCGCGATGGCGCGCACAGCCGGGCCACCGAATGGGACTAGCGGCACCCCGACGATGCCTTCGTTCCCGACGCTGGCGACCTCGACCATGGCGCCGTCCTGGAATGGGGTGACCAGCGAGATCACCCCGTCAATAGGGAAGTACACGGCGTCGACTGGTCGTCCCGCTTCGAGGAGCACCGATCTCGCCGGGAAAGCAACGCTGGTGACAGCCTCGAAGAGCTGATGCCGGTCCAAGGGCGGGAGTGCTGTCAGAATCCGGTTCTCACGGTGCGCGACAACCCTGGTCGCTGCAAAGGTCTTCACTCGAAGATCGGACTACCTGCCTGAAACTCGTCGGGAAACATCCGCGAGACCGCAACAGTGATTGCGCCGTTTATACACAGGCCGGCGCGAAATATCAGTGACCCCGATTGCCATGTGGGTGACCGCGGTCACTCGTTATGGTGCGCAAGGCAGATTGGCCTGCGGCGAGGCTCGCGAGCCGATCCTCGTCGATAACCGTGACTGCACCCGCAGCTCTGTCAATCACCCCAGCTGCTCGCAATGCAGTCAGCTCTCGACTCACCACTTCGCGAACGGTGCCCACCGCATCAGCCAAGCGCTGGTGGCTGATGTGCACCACGGCGCGACCGTCGAGTCCGCGCAACGTCATCTCGCTAAGGTGGCGCGCGACCCGTACCGTGATCGGTTGTCCGCTCGCGTCAGCGACGGTGCGCAACGACTCCGCCATCGAAGCCGCGACGTGTTGCGCGATGCTCCATGGCAGCTCCGGATCATGTGCTCCGGCGCTGCGCACGTGGTGGAAGGTGACCACCTTGAGGCTCACATCGGTGATCGCTTCCGCATTCCACTGATCGGTGCCGGCCAGATAGGGTGAGAGCCCGACGAGATCACCGGCTCGCGCGTACCGGATCGTCATCTGGCGGTCCAGTTGTGTCGAGATGAACTCGCGCACGACGCCGGCCACCACCAATGCAATCCTCGGGAGCTGACCGGCGCGCAGGATGAGGGCGCCGGCGGTGATGTGTACCTCGTCGACCCCGGCGCCGAGCTGTTCCTGCCACATTCCAGTGAGGTGTTAGTGACTGCTCCGAACGCGGCTCACCGCAACGCGCGGCGCGGTCGACCCGGGCAGGGACGCGTGAATGGACAGTGGCATCGAGGCCAGTGTGAGGATCACCGCGCCCTTATCGGAATAGGCGCGATATCACGCAGTCGTAGACGGAGTGTCATCCGTCCTGCCAAATCGAAGCGAGAGAACGGATATGCCCTCGCACGACTGCACTCCGTCGCAACAATCAGCGAAGCGCGGACCCTCTCCGGAATGCGTGGATCAGCTCCTGCTGCGAATGGACATCGAGCTTTCGATAGATCGAATGGAGATGATTGCGCACGGTGCTCGGACTCAGGAACAGCGCCTTCGCAATCGACGGGACTCTGTCACCAGAGACCAGCCGTCTGACGATTTCCAGCTCTCTGGTGGTCAGCCTGGAGAGGCCGGTCAAATCCCCCTCGTGCGGGGTTGTGGCGAGATGGCGCGAGAGGGATACGGCATCAGAGTCCCTCACATACCGGGACATCCAGTTCTCCACATCGGCCGCGGTCCCGAACGCGGACTCCGCGTATGCGCCGGGGAGCAGCGCGAACCCGCAGCGTGGTGGGGGGCGCAGCGGCCAGAGAACCGCTTCGAGCAAAACGGGATCGCCCTGCTTGGAACAGGCGACGAGATTGAGGGTGACTCCCGCCCCGGTTGCAGCGGCGTGAGCGAGTAACCCCAGCAGGCCGGGGACGCTCGTATCTGTCACCAACGAGAGGATCGACCGCCCAAGGAGGTCGGACGGCCGGTATCCGAGCAGACCTTCGACGTCGCTGCTGATGCGGTCGATCAGCAGGCTCTCGTCCGACGTTCCCACGACGGGCGTCAAATCCGAGCGCGCAACCTCGGGCAGGAGTGCGCCGGTCCTGGTAAGGGAGGTCGCAAACACGGCGACCGCAAACCGCGGCGGAGTGTCCGTGCCCAGGGCCCGCACCCAGACCTGCACCGGCATGGGCTGCTCTTGCCTGCGGCGGAGCAAACGCGTGGTCACGTAGCCTTGGAGGCGACCGGCGCGCAGCAGGTCGAGTGCGCCCGAAGGCGGGTCGGTCATGAATTCGTCGACCGTCCTCCCCAGAACCGTGCCTCCACCCGAGGCAAACATTTCGCGCATCGGCGGGCTCGCCGCCATGATCCGCCCCGACG
>JBAPOS010000136.1:0-4330 GCA_049279755.1 Candidatus Dormiibacterota bacterium
ATCAGGGGCCAAGCCCGCCGGCAAGGCGCCTGCCGCCAAGGCTTCGACACCGAGAGCTGCGGCCGCGAAACCAGCTGCCAAGAACACATAGCCGGCGAGCGATTCGGCTCGGCTACCGGCGACGCTCCTGCTCGCGCTCTGCGGTCAGCTCGGCTGCAGCACGGAGGACGGCAAGACGAAGTCCGTCCGACTCCGCGATCTCACCGGTTTTGAGCTTTCGGTCGACGTCATGCAACGCCGCGAGCCAGCCGGCAGCGATCGCTGGTGACACGCTCCTGGTCTGACGGCTGAGGCGATCGGCTTGCCAGTCGGGTTTGCCGAGGGCCGCCGCGAGGCCCGCGCTCGAACCGTGCGCCTGGACGTACGCCTGGGCCAGCACGAGGTCGCGAATCTGGCCGGCGAGGATGGCCAGGAGGTACTGACCGGCTCGACCCTCCGAGAGCAGCCGGTCGATCGACTCCGCCCCTCTCGCGGGTGTGGGCCCGAGGAGCTCACCGAGGGTGTCGTAAAGTCCGGCGGCTTCATCTCCCGCGACCGCCATTCGGACCTCCGCGATCGATAGCGGCCTGTCCGCCGCGAATGCCACGAGCTTGTCGAGCTCGGAGGCGATGCTCCCGAGGTCGGGACCCGCCACGCGACCGATGTGGTCGACTGAGCCGGAACCCAGCCGCAGGCCGCGCACGGCGACCTCGCGCTCGACCCACGAGCGCAGATCGCGCCCTTTGACGGCGGCGTGGAAGACGATCGACCCGCCTCGGGCCCTGACCGCAGCGAGCACAGCGTTGCGGTCCGGCACCTTTGCGTGCGCGACCATGCACAGGACGGTGGTCGGCGCGAGCTCGCCGAGGATCGCCACCAGGCGCTCCGGAGGATCCACACCGCCGCGCTTCGCGGATCCCGTCAGCTGGGGTGGGTCCCGGAGGAGCAGCGCTCGCTGGGGATCGAAGAGCGGCATCTCGGCGACCGCGAGGCGGAGCTCGTTGAGCCGTCCGGGCGCGTCGAACACCTCGATGTCGAGTTGCGGCGGGCGGGCGCGCACGCGCCACTCATGCGCCGATCGATCCACCAGGAATCGCTCCTCGCCATGGATCAGCGTCAGTTGGTTCAGAGTCGGAGACGCGGCCACGGACGCAGTATTGCAAGCCGTGCTGAGTTGACTCACGGGCTTGCTCGCAAACCGTTTGAGCCCCCGGTGTAGATGAGGTCGCCGTCGGTGCTGGTCCGATCCGTGGCGTACCCCTCGGGTGCCGGAGCTGCGGGAACACCTTGCGCGACGGGCACCGCGAGGGCGAGCGGACGTGCCGTCGCAAGCAGCAGCGGCGAAACGGCGCCGCCGGGCGGGGTCACCAGGAGGTCGGCGGTGAGCGCGCTGCCGTACACCGCGCACAGGTTCTCCTGGTCAGCCGTCCCGGTGTCCCCCAGGAAGAGCAGGCGCCCGGTGGAATCGCCGACGGTGAGGGCGCACATCTGGCGGGCGGTGGCGAGGGCGATGAAGCCGAGGCAACGCCACGTGGCCCCGCCGAATGACCATGCTCCACCAGCTGTCTCAAGGACGTTGGCGCCGCCGTTCTCGAGCGCGGCGAGGATGTTGTTCCCGCCAGGGTTGAGATCGCCGAAGGTCACCACTGTCCCGACCGTGTAGTGGCCCGGGAGTCCCCCGAGTCCGTTCACCGCAGCCTGCTCTCCTCCGGTGACGACCACCATGCCGATGTGCGCCGTCGCCGGGGGAAGCACGCGGCCAAGAGCAGCGAGCAGCTGGGTCGGCGACGAGCCGCCGTCGACGAGGACGGTGCTCCCATCGGCGGTGCGTATCAGCGCCGCCGGAGATGAACCGGTATTGAGCACGGTCACATGCAACCGGCCATCCGGGCGGGAAGCGATCACCCAGGCACCGCCGGCGACGAGGAGGCCGGCGAGCCCGGACATGAGCACCGCTCTAACGTTCATCGAAACGGCGCAGTCCGGCGCGTCGTCAGCGCGAGTGTGGCCAGACCGGTGACGGCACCGGCAGCCTCGGCGATCGACCAGGCGGCAGGCCAGTTCCCCACCTGGATTGCCGCGCCGGGAGTTGCGGCGATCACGCCGGCCACCGCCGTGACGGCCGAGGTTCCGAGACCGGCCAGCTGGAGAAGCACCCAGCCGAGTGCCGGACTCACCGCGCTGAGGATCGCGCCGCTTGCCCCGGTGACGATCATGACGGGAAGGAGCGGGAGCACCAGGGCATTCGCGATCGGGCCCGCCGTCGAGATCACGCCGAACGTCCCCGCCATGATCGGCGTCGTCGCCAGCTGCGCGGCAACGGTGACGGCGAACGGCTCGACGATCAGCCGAGGTCCTGGGATTCGCGCGGCGATCGGAGCCGCGAGCAGGAGGATCCCCGCGGTGCCGAGAAAGGACAGCTGGAAGCCCGGGTCGTCGATCAGGTTCGGCCAGATACCGAGCAGGATCGCCGCGGCCAGCGCGAGCATGGGAAGCGGGTCAGTGCGACGGGCCCCCGCGGCGGCGAGCATCGCCGCGCCGGCCATGAGTGCGCTTCGAATCGCGGCCGGACCGGCCCCGCTGATGAGCACGTACGCGGCGACCACGGGGAGGGCGACGGCCAGGGTTCGCCGTCGTGACCATTCGAAGGCCCGGGCTGCCGCGCCGACCAGGCCGATGATCAGCACGACCTTCAATCCGCTGACCACCACGATGTGGATCAGGCCGGCATCCTGGAGGGGGGCGCGCACACCGGCGGCGAGTGTCTCGTGGATCCCGAAGGCGATGCCCAGGGTGAGGGCCGCGGCGGGCTCGGGGAGGGCGTGGTCGACAGCAACGTGCAGCTGCGCCTGGGCCCACGCGATCGCGCGAGCGAGAGAGGGGCCGCCCGCCGCAACCACGAAGACCTGTGGGGACGTGGCCATCGCCTGGACGTCCTCGCGTTCGAGCGTCTGCGCTGAGTTGGCACCGGGGCGGCGATCCAACGCGCGCAGCCCTGACGCGTCAATCTCGACCTGGTCTCCGGGCAGCAGCGCCGGGATCAGCGGACCGCTGACCAGGACGCCGCCGGTCACACGCCCGTCGGTGTCGGCATCCGATACGTGGCTGGCGTCGACGATGGCCGTGGATCCCGGGCCGGGATCTGCGCTGCGCACGGTGCCCAGCACCACCACGGGGCGCGTACCCAGGTGACCACTCACTGAACCGGGGCCCGGAACCGTCACCGCAGACGATCCCCGAAGCACCCCAACCACGAGTGCGGTGCTCACCATGGCGATTGGCACCATCATTCGCGGCGCGAACGCCACGCACACAAGGGAACAGGCGCCGGCCAGGCACCCCAGCGGAATGACCAGTCCGCAGGACAGCGAGGCCACGTACGCCACGCCGCAACCGAGCGCGAAACCTCCCCATATAAAGGTGGCCCAACGGCCGGCGCGAGAGCCGGCGAGACGGCTCACTGCTGAGGCAGCACAACCCTGAGGTAGTGCTCGAGGCCGGTGACCGTGGCCGAGTCGACGCCCAGGTCCGCGTGGAGCTGGCTCATCGACGTGAACGGGCCCCACTCGAAGCGGTATTGGACGATCTCCGCGGCGAGCCCTGGAGGCATCCCGGGCACGGCCTCGAGATCAGCCTGCGCGGCGGTGTTGATGTCCAGCTTGGCCGCCGTCGTCCCGCTCTTCATGTAGGGGACGTTGATCTGGCGGCCGTCGTTCACCCGCTGGGCCATGTTGGGGAGGTGGCCGGGATCGGCGAGAGTGGTCACCCCGCCCGCCGCGGCGATAGCGTCCGCGACGCGCGCGGCCGGACTCAGCTCATAGAGGCCGGGGTGCGCGACCGCGCCGCTCACGAACACCAGGACCGTGGGAGGGGCCGGCGGCGCGACAGTTTCGCCGGCTGGAACGGGCGCCGCCGCGGCCGCCTGGTGGAGGACGGACCAGCCTGCGACTCCGGCGAGGGTCAGCGCTCCAGCGACCGCAAGCGCCAGTCGCCGAGGACTTAGTCTAGGTTGTGTGTCTTCGTGAGCAGCCATGCACAGAAGTGTAACCGAAGTCGCGGTGCAACCTGGTCTGACGAGTGCGGGGCGTCGAGTGGCCGGCCTGGCGTCAGCGAGCCGTCAGAGGGGCCGGGGCGACGAACCAGGCAGGCGGTACCTGAGCTGGCCGTCCTCGCCCACGACCGTGGCGGCGCCCGCCCGCTCCGCGAGCCAGCGAACAGCCCGACCCGACACCTGGTCGCCGAGCCCGCTGAGCTCCTTGGCAATCTCCGAAGCTGAGGCCGACCCAAGCTTGCCGATGGTTGCCAGGACGATGTCGGGCGTGACCGATGCGGGTGTCGCCCTCCCTTTAGG
>JBAPOS010000137.1:0-5526 GCA_049279755.1 Candidatus Dormiibacterota bacterium
GCTCCCGACGAGGCTGCACGTCCCACAGCATCGATCCTTGAGCTCTTTGGCAACGGGACTCCGAGCCCGAGCGGCCCCGAGACGCCACTGCCGCCAGGACGGGCGGCACCGCCTGAACAGCGGCCGCGCGGCGACCGCAACCTCTCGCGGGTCATTCGACCGATGAGCCGGGCCGACGGTGCCCGACGTGTGACCTTCTTCTCCTTGCGCGGCGGCACCGGACGCAGCACGCTCGCCACCGAGCTCACGTGTCTGATCGCGGCGAGCCACAGCGAGCACCACCCGGCGCCCAAGGTCGCGCTGGTAGACCTCGACGTGCGCAGTCCGAGCGTCGCCGTGCGTCTGGGCGCGCCCGAGCGGACCCTCCTCGACTTCGCGCTCGCCCCGCCCGAGGATCGCAGTGTCATCGATTTCATGGTCCGGCACGCCTCCGGCGCGCATGTCCTGCTTGGGCCGCAACGCGCTGTCAACCCCGAGTGGCCGGTCACCCCGTCGCTGCTGCGCGAAGTGCTCCGCGAGCTGGACATGGAGGGATTCGACCTGGTGGTGCTGGACGTCTGCCCGGAGCTGAATCCGTTGACCACCACCGCGATCTGCGCCTGCGATGACGTCTTCATCGTGGTGGTGCCGACGGCCGGCGGCGTTCAGGACGCGTATCGCAGCACCGAGGCGCTGCGCCGCCTCGGATTGCGACACCAGCTCCGCTACATCGTCAACCGCTCCCGCCCCGGCACCGACTTGAGCGAGCCCATGGCCGACCTCGGCGGTCAGCTGATCGGCGACATCCCGGATGACGAGGCGGTGGTCACGGCCGAGAACGCACATCGTCTTGTCGGTCTCGACGACTCGGGTGCCGCGGCGATTGCGCTGCGACGCCTGGCGCGCCGGGTCGGTGGCGAACTGCATCCCGCATGGCCCGCCTGACCATCGGAGCAATTCTGGGAACCGGCCGTCCACGCGCCGCGATCGACGAACCGGTCGTGATCCACGAGGACCGGTGCGAGCGCGGTGGAGTGCTCTCGGCGGTGCTGGCCACCAGCGATCTCGACATCGACTCGCTTGACCCGGCGCGCAAGGCAGCGGCAGCGGCCGCGTTTGCGCGGATGTGCCACACCCTCGAACGCCCGATGCAGCTGCTGATACGGGTGCGCCCGCTCGCCGACCCCGGCTCCGCGCCGGTCACCGGGGCGCACGCGCGTCTCGATGATGCGATGCAGCGGTACTGGGCGGACCGGGTTCGCGACGGGGAGCGGCACACCCGCACGGTCTTCGTCATCCTCTCTGCGCAAACTCCGGCAGCACTCGACACCTCGTGCACGTTGACGAGCGATCGTCTGGGCGCACTCGGCGTGTACGCGCACCGCCTCAGCGGCGGCGCTCTCACCGACGTGATGACCGACGGATTCGACGGCAACGTTGCGATCGAATGGTCCGAGTATCGAGAGCACGCGGTCTACGGAAACACGGTTGTGTGCGGCCACGCGCTGCAACGCCTCCCGGGACATCCCGTCGGCCCCGGATGGCTCGCACCACTGCTCAGCGTGCAGGCCGAGACCGACATCGCGATCCACCTCGAGCCGGCGCCGCTCGGTGACGCGCTCGGTCGATTGAACCGCCGCCTGCGCGACTTCTCGGCGCACCGGATGATCGAGGTCGAACGCGGAGCGCTCGGCGATGTGCACGTCGACATCGGGCTCGACTCTGCAACAGCACTTCGCGAACGCCTCGCCCGCAATACCGGCCGCCCGTTGCATCTCTCGGTCATCGCGACCGCGCGGGGCACCTCCATCGACGAGATGCGGATGCGCAGCGACGCGTTGCGCGTTGGATTCGCGTCGGCGCTGATCGGGATGGAGGTCACGCATTTCCGCCACATGGCAGCGCTGGTCAGCACGCTGCCGCTCGCGGTCAACGCATTGCGCGGCGGCAAGCTCGTCGATTCCACCGCGGCAGCGACGTGCATTCCGTGGATCGAGGCGGGATGCTCGGATCCGGACGGGTACCGGCTCGGCGCAACGACGCGCTCGGGGCTTCCGGTGCGAGTAGCGCCCTTCGATACCGCTCGCCACTCAAACCCGAATATCGCGGTGTTCGCGGCCTCCGGTCACGGCAAGAGCTTCGCGATCGGCACCCTGATGCTCGAGGCGGCGGTCGCGGGGGTGAACTCCGTGATCATCGATCCCGAGGGCGAGTATCGCGGGCTGGTCGCAGCGCTCGGTGGGCGTTACCTCGAGCTCGCGCCCGGAACCGACGCGGCCGTCAACGTCTTCGAGGGCGCAGCCGACGATCCGGAGGAGACCGTTGCAGCGGTGGTCGATCTCGTGACCGTGCTCTGCGGTGATCATCTCGGTGACGTCGAGCGTGCCGTGGTGGACGCTGCGGCACGCGGGGCGATCGAGCGCGCGCGCAACGAACACCGCACGCCAATCCTGCAGGACTGCCTCGGCACGCTCGAGGTGGAGGCACGCCCCGTCGCCATGGTGGTGCGCCGCTTCTGCACCGGAGGGCTCGGCGCGCTCTTCAACCGCCCGACGTCGCTTGCGGTCGATTCGGGTGTCTGTGCGATCTCGCTGCGCGACATGCCGCCGGAGCACGTGGCGGCTGCGACCCTGATCGTCGCGCGCTGGTTGTGGGAGCTGGTACGGCGAGATCGCCGCCGGCGTCACATCGTGTTCGATGAGGTTGGTGCGCTCTGCGTGCACCGGCCGCTGCGCGATCTGCTCGTCCAGCTCGCGCGCCGCTGCCGCAAATACGGCGCGTCGCTCGTGGTCGCGACCCAGAACGCCCAGGACCTGCTCGGCACCGATGAGGGCAGCGTGATCGCGACCAACTGCGCTGTGGTCCTGCTGGGCGGTCATCGAGCCGCGGAAACGGCGCGCATGGAGCATGCGTTCGGTCTCACAGAGGCGCAGCGAGGCTTCCTCGAGACCGCATCTCGTGGCGAGTTCCTGCTCCTCGCAGGCGATCGGCGCGTGGCGATGCGGATCGAAGTTCCGGAGCTGCACCGATCCGTACTCGCGGGCGAAACTGGGTCGTGATACCCCTTGACGCCAGGCCTCCCGACTCGCAAGATATGGGGGCTCCCGGACGGCGGAGCCCCAAGATATGGGATCATTAGGGTGATCTCAGCACGCGGAGATTGGGGCTCGAGGTCGCCAGGGCGCGGTCCCGCACACGTCTCTGCACAATGAAGCGCCCATCAGACAGAAGAGGAAAGACCGTGGATCGATCCGCCTCCAAACCCGCTCCAGACGACTCGCACAGCATCTCGATGGAGCCACCGTCGGGGCGTCGAGCGGGGCGCCGAAGTGGAGCAGTTCAGCCTCGCGTGACTGCCAAGGTTGAGGTTGAGGGTGGCGGGATTCACGTCGAGCGGCGCTTCACCCACGAGGGCGTGCACCCCTTCGATGAGGTGACCTGGGAGACCCGGACCGCCGCGATCGGCAACGAGAAGGGTGAGACCGTCTTCGAGCAGAAGGACTGCGAGATCCCGACGTTCTGGTCACAGATGGCCACAAACGTTGTGGTGAGCAAGTACTTCCGCGGCAAGCTCGGCACGCCCGGCCGCGAGACCAGCGTCAAGCAGATGATCTCGAGGGTCGCGGACACGATCGGGAAGTGGGGCAGGGAGGGTGGTTACTTCGCCACCGAGACCGACGCCAAGGCGTTCCAGGACGAACTCACTCACCTGCTGCTCCACCAGAAGATGAGCTTCAACAGTCCGGTGTGGTTCAACATCGGTGTACCTGGAAGCAAGAATCAGGCGAGCGCGTGCTTTATCAATAGCGTCGAGGACACGATGGAGTCGATCCTCACGCTGGCGAAGACCGAGGGCATGCTCTTCAAGTACGGCAGCGGCACGGGGACCAACCTCTCCACGATTCGCTCGGCGACCGAATCGCTTGCCGGTGGCGGAACCGCGAGCGGACCAGTCTCCTTCATGAAGGGCTTCGACGCGTTCGCCGGCGTCATCAAGAGCGGTGGCACCACTCGCCGGGCCGCGAAGATGGTCATCCTCAACATCGACCATCCCGACGTCGAGGACTTCATCACCTGCAAGGTGACCGAGGAGCGCAAAGCCTGGACGCTTATCGAGGGTGGCTACGACAGCTCGTTCACGGGTGAGGCGTATTCGTCGATCTTCTTCCAGAACAGCAACAACTCCGTGCGTGTGACTGATGAGTTCATGCGCGCTGTCGCGGACGATCGCGACTGGCATCTGCGGGCGGTGACGGATTCCAACCGGATTCTCGAGACGGTCAAGGCGCGCGAGTTGATGCGGCTCATCGCCGAGTCCGCATGGCAGTGCGGCGATCCTGGTATGCAGTACGACACGACCATCAACGACTGGCACACTTCGGCGGTAACTGGACGCATCAACGCCAGCAACCCGTGCAGCGAGTTCATGTTCCTCGACGACACCAGCTGCAACCTGGCGTCGATCAACCTGACCCGCTTCCTCAACGACGACGGCTCGATCGACATCGAGGCCTACAAACACGCGATTCACATCACGATCACCGCCCAGGAGATCCTGGTCAGCAACGCCTCGTACCCGACCGAGAAGATCACCAAGAACAGCGAGGACTTTCGCCCGCTCGGCCTCGGCTATGCGAACCTCGGTGCGCTCCTGATGGCCCGCGGCGTCCCCTACGATTCCCCGCAGGGTCGCGATCTCGCCGCTTGCCTCACGTCGATCCTCACCGGTGAGGCATACGCGCAGTCCGCGCGCATTGCCCGCGAGATCGGTCCGTTCAACGGGTACGCGGCCAACCGGCAGCCGATGCTGCGCGTGGTCGGCAAACACCGCGAGGCCGCGTACAACATCCCCACCGACAACATCGAGCCTGACCTCGTCGGCGCCGCCCGGCACGCGTGGGACGAGGCCCACGAGCTCGGCGCTCGCCACGGCTACCGCAACGCGCAGGCGACCGTGCTCGCGCCGACCGGGACGATCAGCTTCATGCTCGACTGCGACACCACCGGCGTCGAACCCGACATCGCGCTCGTCAAGTACAAGAAGCTCGTTGGCGGCGGCATGTTGAAGATGGTCAACGGTACCGTGCCGGCTGCATTGCGCCGGCTCGGGTATGGCGAGACGGCGATCGGCGACATCATCGCCTTCATCGACACCAACGACACCATCGAGGGCGCACCGACGCTGCGCGACGAGGACGTCGCCGTCTTCGACTGCGCGTTCACCCCGCAGAATGGCAAGCGTTCGATCACGTGGCAGGGGCACCTCCGGATGATGGCCGCGGTGCAGCCGTTCATCAGCGGCGCGATCTCGAAGACGGTGAACATGCCCAACGAGGCGACCGTCGAGGACATCGAGCGCGCATACACCGACGGCTGGAAGCTCGGGCTCAAAGCAGTCGCCATCTACCGCGACGGGAGCAAGCGCAGCCAGCCGCTGGCGACGAGCATCGACAAGACAACGGGGCACCGCGTCCAGGTCGTCGAGCGTCCGCTACGCAAGCGCCTGCCAGCCGAGCGCACCGCGATCACCCACAAGTTCGAGGTCGG
>JBAPOS010000138.1:0-7584 GCA_049279755.1 Candidatus Dormiibacterota bacterium
GATCACGGTCATCTTCGGGTAGAGGCCGCGATCCTCCGGGATGTAGCCGATGCGCCGTCTGGTCGCGAACGTGATCGGGGCGCCGTCCCAGATGACGCTTCCGGAGTCGGCCTCGAGCACACCGAGCACCACTCGCATCGTGGTGGTTTTGCCGGCGCCATTTGCGCCGACGAATCCGAAGATCTCACCCGGTGTGACGTTGAAGCTGAGGTCGTGAAGCGCCTCGAGAGCGCCGTAGCGCTTGGTCAGGTGACTAAGCTCCAGCATCGTCGTGGATTCTCGCGGATTTGCCCCGCGCCAAAGCCTGCGCCTGCTCCGCAAGGTGCCCGAGGTCACTCCCGGCTTCTGGGTGACCAAGGTGCTGACCACCGGGATGGGTGAGGCCACCTCGGATACGCTGGTCCATCAGATCAGCCCGGTGCTCGCCGTCGCTCTGGGCTTTGTCGGACTCGTCGTCGCGCTGGCGCTGCAGTTTGCCGCGCCTCGATACCGCCCGTGGATCTACTGGCTGGCCGTCGTCATGGTCGCCGTCTTCGGGACGATGGCCGCCGACGTCCTGCACATCCAGCTGGGAGTTCCGTATTTCGCGTCGAGCCTCCTGTTTGCGGTGGGACTCGCCGCCGTGTTCGCCGTGTGGTACTCGACCGAGCACACGCTCTCGATCCACACCATCAACACGCGTCGGCGCGAGACCTTCTACTGGCTCACGGTGATGGCGACCTTTGCGCTGGGCACCGCAACCGGGGACATGACGGCAACGACCTTCCACCTCGGATACTTCGTCTCCGGGGTGGTGTTTACCGTCCTGATCGCGATCCCGGCGGTTGCCCACCGGTGGTTCGGGATGAACGCCATCTTCGCCTTCTGGTTCGCGTACATCCTCACCCGGCCGCTCGGCGCGTCCTACGCCGACTGGGTCGGTGTGTCACACGCCCGCGGCGGAATCAACTGGGGCTCGGGCAGCGTGAGCATCGGCATGACGGTACTGATCGTCATAGCGGTCGCGACCCTTGCAGCAACCAGAGAGGGCGCGCCCGACGATCAACCCTAGCGCGGCGACGTCGTCTGCAGCGGTGGTGCGGGTACCGGCTCTCGGGCGGCGGCCACGGGTACCGGTTCTCCCTGACGCCACAGCCCGGACGGCCACCAGTTCCTGCGCCCCAGCAGTACCACGATCGCGGGAACCAGGATGGTGCGGACCACGAACGTGTCCATCACGACCCCGAATGCCACGCCGTAGCCGATCTGCTGAATCTGCGATCCGCCCGACGCACCGCCCCCCGCGAAGGCGAGAACGGCGAAGGTCCCTCCGAGGATCAGCCCGGCCGTGGTGACCGTCGTGCCGGTGGCACCGATTGCCTTGCGCACAGCATCGCGGGTCGAGAGGTGATGGGACTCCTCGCGTATTCGCGTCATGACGAGCACGTTGTAATCGGATCCGAGTGCCATGAGGAAGACGAACATCAGGAAGGGGAGCACGAAGTTGATGCCGCTCTGACCGCCGAAATGGACAAAGATGAGCGCGGTCAATCCGAGTGCCGCGAGGTACGACAGCAGCACGCTGGTCACCAGGTAGAGCGGCGCGACCAGGCTGCGCATGACGATGGCGAGCAGGATGGCGATGAGCACCGCAACCACGGGGATGATGTGCCAGAGGTCGGACGAGGACAGCTGGTCAACGTCATACGCGAACGGCTGAATGCCGAAGACGCCTTGGGCAGAGGCTTTGACGGTCGCCCCGGCCTGGTTCGCGAGCGTCCGCAGCGCGGGCACCTTGCTGATCGGTATCGCCGCACCCCCCGGTTCCACCGCGATGTACTGGACGGTGCGCCCGTCGGGGCTGACGAAACGAGCGAGCGCCGCAGTCGCGAGCGCGCTGCCGCCGGCATGGATCGCGACCAGCTGCGCGGGGGTCAGCGCCTGGCCGGAGAATGCCAGCGGTCCATCAACCGTGGCGAAACCGCCATCCGACTCCAGGCGCGTCTGGATGCTCTGCAGATCATCCGCGTGTGACCAGATCGGCGTCGCGAACTTGAACAGGAATTCGGTCGCCTTGAGGTTGGCGCTGCCGTAGTGCTCGGCGACCAGCGTGTCGCCGGCCGCGGAGTCGGTCCCGGTCGGGGCCGATTGATCGGCGAACCCGGCGGTGGTCGTGCCCACCTGTCCGAATGCGATTGCGCCGAAGATGATCGCACCCACGATCGCGACGGGCATCGGACGCCGCACCACCACTGCGGCGATGCGCCCATAGATGTTGCTCCGGGGGTTCTCCTCGAAGCGGGCGCGTGACGGCCAGAACACCGCGCGACCGAAGATCGCCAGCAGCGCCGGAAGCAGCGTCAGTCCCGCCATGAGCATCAGCGCGATGCCGATCGCGAGGGCGGGGCCGAGAGCCTGGTAGAAATCGAACTGCGCGATGATCAGCGACATCAGCGCTGCCATCACGATGAGCGCGCTGAAGGTGATCGACTCTCCGACCGTCGCCACCGCTCGTCGCACCGCGTCCTTGGGCTCGAGCCCTCGTCGCAGTTCCTCGCGTGTTCGGAAGACGAGGAACAGGCCGTAGTCGGTTCCCGCCCCGAGCACGAGGACGATCAGGATGAACTGCGTGATCGCCGATACCTGGACACCGAGGTGGGTCGCGCCGGCGATCACCGGGCTCGCAAGCGCCAGCACCAGTGCGGCAGGCAGGAGCGTCACCAGGGGAGCGAGCAACGCGCGAAACGCTATGAGCAGCAGCGCGATGATGAAGAGGAGCGAGAACCGCTGCACATCACCCTGCGAGCTCTTCGATTGACTCTGCTGATCGACGAACCCGGGGATCGTGCCCGTCAGGTGGAACTGGAGACCCGATGTTGCATTCGGAAAGGTCGCGCGAATCGCCGCGACCAGCGAGACCGCGCCGCTCCCCGCACTGAACGGCGGCAACGTGGTCACGACCTGCGCCTGCTCGGCACGTTTGTCCGGCGACAGCCCGAAGTCCTGGACGCGAAGGACACCGGAGAGCCCATGGATCCTCGTCTCGATGGAGGTGATCTCCTGAAGGTCCGCGGCCGTGAGCACGCCGCTCTCGCGAGCGGCGACCAGCGTGGCGGTGCCGTGCTTCGAGTCCTGGAAGGGCTGGGCAAGATTCTCGGCCTGCACCGACGGCGAGCTGGCGGGCAGGAAGCTGCTCTGGGAGTCCTTGGCCACGTCGGAGAGCCCCGGGAACACCTTCACCGACACGATCGTGATCAGCACCCAGCCGATCACAACCGGCCAGCGGAATCGAACCGAGAAGTTCCCGATCGAGGTGAAGAGCCGGCTGGTCATGCGCTCACGCGTTCCTTCATGCCCCGGATAGTACACGCCATGAAGCTTTTGCCGACTCGAACCTGCCGACGTCTAGGAGTCGAAGCCGAGCCCCGCGAGGTCGAGCGCCTTGAGCCAGAGATTGCGATGTCCACCGCTTCGGTCGGCGCGATCCAGCGACCAGCGTGTGAGCTGGACCACCCCGTAGCGGAATGGCTCCGGGGGGAACGGTATCGGGCGGGTCCGGACCAGGCGCAGCGAGGTGCGCTCGGTTCGCCTGCCCTCGAGCATGTCGAGCATCACCTGAGCGCCGAAGCGAGACGCGCCCACGCCGAGACCCGTGTACCCGAGCGCATAGGCGACCCGCCGCTCGTGGCTCGTTCCCCAGAACACACAGAAGCGGCTGCACGTGTCGATTGCGCCGCCCCAGCGATGCGTGAAGCGCACGTCCGCGAGCTGCGGAAACGTCGCAAAGAAATGCTCGGCCAGCTTGTCGAAGGTCTTCGCCCGCTGCTCGAGCTCGACGTCGACCCGGTTGCCGAAGTGGTAGATGGCGTCGTAGCCGCCCCAGAGGATTCGCGAGTCCGCTGTGAGCCGGTAGTAGTGGAACTGATTCCCGCTGTCGCTGATTCCCTGGCGATTCGCCCAGCCGATGGATGCCCGCTGCGCGGATGTGAGTGGCTCGGTGACCAGCACGTAGTCGTATACCGGAAGAATGAAGGGACGAACGCGTGCCAGCAGGGGGCGATCGGCGTTGGTGGCGAGGGCCACGCGCCGGGCGGCGACGCTGCCGTGCGCCGTGGTGAGCCGGATCCGCTCCACGTCCGGGGTGAGTCGCAGAACGGCAGTGTTCTCGTGGAATCGCACCCCGGCGTCGAGGCATGCCCGACGCAGGCCCCAGGCCAGCTTCGCCGGATTGACGATCGCGGTCCGATCGTGGACGCACAATCCGCCTCGGTACGACGGCGACGCGACCTCCGCGCGCATGGCGTCGGAGTCGAGCGCGTCAACGCGATAGCCGTGCCCTCGCATCGCCTCGGCGACCTCGACGAGCTCCGTGTACTGCCACGCCGCGGTGGCCACGTCGATCATGCCGGTTCGCTCGAAATCGCAGTCGATGCCACGGTCGCGCACGGTCGTCTCGATGGCATCGAGGTTCTCGACGCCGAGCCGTTCGAGGGTGTCGAGCTCGGCGGGAAACCTGCTGAGGCCGTTGGGAAAACCGTGGGTCAGGCTTGCGTCGCAGAAGCCGCCGTTGCGGCCCGACGCGGCCGCCGCGACGCGGCGTGCTTCGAGAACGACGACATCGAGCGCCGGGTTCCGTTCCCGGGCGAGCAACGCCGTCCACAGACCGGTGAATCCTCCGCCGACGACCGCGAGGTCGCACTCGATGTGTCCCTCGAGGCGTGGTTCCGGCTCCGGCGCTCGCGGGTCATCGAGCCAGAACACCGCCGGAGCGGCGTCGCGAAGAGCAGGGTGGCGCGGCGGGTCGCTCACGGAAGGCATCTTCCCAGAGCACCACGCGCGCCCACGTGCCGGCCTGCCGGCTACCGGATTCCCGCTGCGGCCAGCGCCGTGTTCTTGACCATGATCACGGCGAGTCCGTCGTCGTAGACCTTCGTCCACTGCGGGTCGACCTCGAGCGCCAGCACCGCAGGAGCGCCCGGCACGTCGATGACGTAGTCGATGCCCCACTCGGCGAAGATCTGCTGCCAGTCCGGATTGCCCGTTTCGACGTCGATCACCTGCTGCATGACCTTGGTGCCAAGCAGCGTCGCTTCCCCGAACGAGAAGACGCGACGGTTGGGGTCGGGATAGAAGCGGCTGATCAGATATCCGCCCCAGCCGTACTGATCGAACATGCGGGTTCCCACCGTCGGATGCGCCGCCAGCCAGTCTGACGCGCCCACCGGGAAGTTGGTGGCGGTGGCGCGCGCTTGATTGGACAGTGTCGAGTGCACGAAGTACCCGGTGCCCAGAGCCGCGATGACAAGGATCGCGGCCGCACCGGCGAGCATGTCCCTGGCACGTGGCGCGATCCACGCGCGCACCCGCGCAGCCGGCGCCATCCGCTCCCAGCCGGCGGAGAACGACCAGATCAGCAAAGGCGTTTCCGCCGCGATGAAGAGGGCCGCGTGACGCACCGCGGACAGCGCCAGGTAGGAGACGGCGACGGTCAGGCATACCTCCCACAAGGACGGCCGGCGCAAGACGAATGCGACCGGCACGAGCAGCAGCATCGCCTCGAAGCCGCGCTGCTCGAGAACATGGAAGTTCGGTGATTGCCACTCGGCGATGAAGTTCTGCTGCACTGCCGAGAACTGCGGTTGGATGACATAGCTGTAGAGATGGATCCCATTGGGATTCACGAACGCCGCGACGACGCAAGCGACGAACACCAGCAGCAGGTTCCGGGTCCTGCGCTTGTGCTCATCGCCGTCAACCCGGCGCACCCAGTGCACGGCTTCGACGAATGCCGCGACACCCACGGGCACCAGGCCGAAGAGGAAGCCCCCGTGGAGGTTGGCCCACGCGATCATCACCAACGGCAGCCAGTAGATCGCGCGCGATTTGCCGCGCAGGTACCGATCCAACCAGAGCAGCTCCAGGCCGGTCAGCGCGAAGGTGATCATCTGGGGGCGGGGTCCCCATACCGCAGCTCCCGCCAGGCCGGCGACGCCGATCACGATCGCTGCGATGACCGGATTGGCGTTCTCGAGCCGCACCCGCTGCCAGATGAGCAGGAAACCGACAAACGTCACCGCACCGAATGCGAGTGACACCAGCGTCAGCCCGCCGAGCTTGAAGATGAGGTACGCGATGACCTCGGTTGTGTACTCCGGGTCGATCCACTGCTTGCCGGCCACCGTGAACGTGAACAGGTCATGGGAGACAATCTGATGGTGATCGACCATCCACTGGCCGGTGACGAGGTGCCAGAAGATGTCCGGATCACCACCGCGCCGTACGAGCACGCAGAGGATCACGACGAACGCGGCGACCACCAGAAGCTGCCCGGACGTGATGCGTCGTAGGCGATGAGTCAGGGCGGCGGACATCACGCCGAAGGGTACTCAGTGCCGCGGCCAGCGCGACCCCGGGCTCAGCTGTCACAAATCCGCCGCTCGCGGTGCTTCACATGATGTGGTCGATTCCTCCGCCCTCCAGGCTCTGGGAAGTCAGCGTATGAGCGACCTCTCCCGTCCGACACCCGAGGTGGGCGTCACGCCGACGAGCTTCGACCGGTTGTTCGAAGAGGAATACGCGCGGGTCGCGGCGATCGCACGGCGCGTGCTCGGCGATCCCGCGGCCGCCGAGGACGTCGCCCAGGAGGTCTTCCTGGATCTTCACCGGCGATTCGGCGACAACCCTGGCGCCAAGGCGCCGGCGTGGGCGCGGACCGCCGCTGCCCATACGGCGCTCAACATGGTCAGGAACAACCGGCGCCGCGCCGTTCGCGAGGAACGGTTTGCACCCACTCCCAGCCTCGTGAACGACCCGCAGGCCTCGGTGGAGGCGGCCGAGACCACCCGGGCGGTCCGGGCGGCGCTCGGCCGGATCCCGAGACGCCAGGCAACGGTCCTGGCGCTGAGGTACAGCGGCTTGAGCTATGCCGAGATCGCGTCGTCGCTCGGGATCGGGGTGAACGCGGTGGGAACGAGACTTCGGCGCGCAGAGGCGCGCCTTCGCAAGGAGGTTGGCGATGCATCCGTCTGACGGCACTCTGCGCCGCTCCCTCGACGAACCGGTCGCGGTCGACCCGGCGCGCCGGGAGCACATCGCACGCTGCGCTCGCTGCGCCGGGCGCGTTCAGCGCATGAGCGCAGATGCCACCTGGGTCCAGGCGGTGCTGGCGCCCTCCGACCGTGCCGTCGATGTCGCTTCGGCCCGAGCCCGGCTTGCGGGGACCGAGATCGCCACCCCTGAAGGCGCTCAGGCACGTGGGTCCACGGGCCGGGTGCGCTCTCGGAACACGCTGGCGCGCCGGGTGATGGCCGGCGTCGCAGTGGCCGGCGTGGCCAGCGTGGGGCTGGTGGCGACCGGAGGAGCCCAGGACTTCCTCAGTCTGTTCCAGCCTTCGCAATTGGCCCCAGTCCCGGTGACGGCTGCCGACGTCCGTTCCCTCGCCGGGCTTGCCAGCTACGGGACCGTGACCGGTGGCTCATCGATCGCCTTTCGCCCCGAACCGGACGCCGCCGCGGCCGGCGCTGCTGCCGGTCTTGCCGCCCCTGTGGTGGCGGATCTCCCCGCGGGGACGCCGGCGCCGAAGTACGCGGTGGTCTCGGGCGGGGT
>JBAPOS010000139.1:0-43180 GCA_049279755.1 Candidatus Dormiibacterota bacterium
GCTCCACATCGACCCGTCCGGGCGCGCCGGCCGGCGACGCCGGAGCGTCGTGCGGAGCGTCATGTCGGCTCGGGGATCGACGGCACCGGACTCTGAACCCGGCGCGATGTCAGCCGAGCCTGGCTCGCGCCTCGCGGAGCCGCTGCAGCGATTTCTCCTTGCCGAGGAACTCCATGGCCTCGATCACAGGCAGGCCGGCGGGCACACCGAGAATGGCGACGTAGAGGACGCGAAACGCATCTCGGGATTTCACGCCCGCGCGGTCCGCCACCGCGCGGATCCGCTCGAGCAGCGCGTCGTGGTCCGCGAGGCCGCCGTCCTCGACCGCGGCGATGCAGGCGTCGATCATTGCGACCGCAGTCGCCTGATCGACCTTCTTCGGCGGGAACTCAACGTCGGGATCGAGCCTGACGTCGTCAAGCAGCGGTGCGCAGAGGCGCGTCGCATCGGCCAGGGTGACCATCCGCTCTCGGAGCATCGGGATGAGCAGCCGCCGCGTCTCCTTGCTGGTTCCGGGCAGGTGGTACTCGAGTGCCTCGACGAGGTCATCGGTGCTCATGCGCCGGATGTGGATACCGTTCAGATCATCGAGGCGCTTGGGATCGAAGATCGCCGCCGCGGCATTGACGCGCTCGAGGGTGAAGCGGTCGCAGAGCTCCTCTCGGGTGAACACCTCCTGTTCGTCGCCGGACGACCATCCCAGTAGCGCGATGGCATTGACGATTGCCGAAGGGAGATAGCCGAGCTCGCCGTACTCGAGCACGTTGCGAGCGCCTCGGCGCTTGCTGAGCTTCTGATGATCCGGCCCAAGCACTGCCGGGACGTGCGCGAATCGCGGTGCGTCCCAGCCAAATGCCGCATACAGCGCAAGGTGTTTCGGCGTCGATGGGATCCACTCGTCGGATCGGATCACATCGCTGATCTCCATGAGGTGATCGTCGACGACGACCGCGAGGTGATAGGTGGGAAAGCCGTCGGACTTGAGCAGGACCTGGTCATCGATGTCGGCGTTGGCAAAGCTCACGTGACCGCGGACCACGTCGTCCCATTCGCTGACGCCATCCGGCATCCGCAGCCGTACCACGGCCGCCATCCCGCTCGCCCGTTCCTCTGCCACCTCGGTCTGGCGCGTGAGGCAGCGCCGGTCGTAGCGCGTGGGCTGGGAGCGTGCTCGCTGAGCTTCGCGCATCGCCGCAAGACGCACCGGCGTGCAGGTGCACCAGTACGCGCTGCCGCCGGCGACGAGCCGCGCGGCATGCTCTCGGTAGTTCGCGATTCGCAACGACTGGATATACGGCTCGTGCGGACCGCCCACTTCGGGACCCTCATCCCAATCGAGTCCCAGCCAGCTCAGGGTCTCGAGGATGAGCGCCTCGGTGCCGGGGATGTAGCGCTCCTGGTCGGTGTCCTCGATGCGGAGGACGAAGTCGCCGCCGGCGTGGCGCGCCGCGAGCCATGCGAACAGCGCGGTCCGGACGGAGCCGAAGTGCAGCGCGCCGGTGGGGGACGGCGCGAACCGGGTGCGAACCCGCGCCTCGGGCACTAGAGCAAACTCAGTGCGGCGCGAAGAGCACGAGGGTCAGGATCGTCCACGCGAGCAGCCCGACGATGAGCATCGGCGCATCGAGATTCGAGACCACGACGGCCATCACCCGCGGAGATCCTCCGCCACCCGACGATGTGGCCGCATCACCGACGCGGATAACCCCGGGCGGCTTGCCGACGTCGGCCATCCCCCAGGGCGGTGGAGGCGCGGGTGGCGTTCCTCGCGGCGTGATGTGCACCGCCTCGTCCTGCCGGCGCAGCCTGTCTTCATAAAGGATGCCGACGATCAGGAAGGTGCCGAGGCCACCCGTGGCCACGCCCATGGCGATCAGGATGATGCCGAGCGCGGTGTTCAGGTAATCGTTGTAGACGTGGCCCCCGAGCAGGTCGAGGATGCCGCCGACGATGAGTGCGAGGGCCACGAGGCCAAAGCCGACGGTCTTGCCGACGATCTCTCTGACTGGCATGCCGCGAGTATACCGGCGCGCTTCGTTTGCCTTGTGGCCGGCCTCGAGGTCGCCGCACGAACCTAAGATTGGCGGTCGCGCCCGCATCGTCTAGCGGTCAGGACACCACCCTTTCAAGGTGGTAACCGGGGTTCGACTCCCCGTGCGGGTACGTGGCGCCGCCCCACCACGCCAGAACGTGGACGGGAGCGCGTCATCGCCGCGACCTGTTACGTGGGGACAACGAGACGGTCGCGCCTGGGTCTGCGGAACCGCGCGGCTGCCACGATCGGCGGGCCGGTGACCGGAAGCCCGGCGACCATCCTTTGAGGCTTTAATGAATCGGCTTGGGCGGCAGCTGGTCGTCGGATTGTGCGCGGCATTGATCGCGCTTGGGTGCTACACGACATCCGGCCCGGTCTCGGGCGCGCTGGCCGCGGGCTCACCGAACATCTCGCTGGCCGAATCAGCTCCCGGGACCGTCCTCTATGGGACGAGTTCCACGGTCACGCTGACCGTCACCAATCCCGCAGGCATCTCCTGGGCCTTCAACTTGAGCTTCGAAGACGTGCTTCCAGCCGGGGTGTCGTATGTGCCCGGAAGCGCGAGCCTCGGGAACCCGGCGATCCTCAGCAACCAACCGTCGCTGAACAAGACGACGCTCATCTGGAGCAACGTCTCCGATCTGTCGCCGGGCTCGGTTGCGACCCTCACGTTCAAGGTGATCGCGGCAACCGATACCGGTCCCAGTCCGTTTCTGCGCGCCAACAACTCCTATACCGACAATTCGTCCGCTTACGTCAACATCGATCCTCGCCAGGTCCCGCAATTCAGCGCGACCGGCACCGTGAGCAATTTCACCGGCTCGGCAAACGCTTCGGGTACGACCACGCTTTCCGCGTTGCAGATCAGCCTGGCGCCGGGCGGAGTGCTCCTCCGTGGTGTCCATGACCACCAGACGGTGTACACGGTCACGATCACCAACAACCAGGTGCACGCCACCAACGGCATCGGGGCGACTGTCTATCTGCCGGCTGGCCTCGAGGACCTGCTCTGCGGTCAGACGGACAACACCACCGGGGCGCCGACCAACCCCGGCAGCACCGAGGAATATCCAGGCAGCGGTCCGCTCTCAGGTCCTTCGGGTGTACCCGCCAACTGCGCGGCCCCGACGTCGGTGACCACGGTCAACCTCGACCCCGACGGCGCGGGCCCGCTGCCGTCGGCCGTGTACACGGCGGTGCAGTGGAACGGCATCGGCAGCTTGGCAGCGGGCGCGAGCACGACCATCCGGTTCGTTGTCGGGATCCCGATCCGGGCGAACACCATGACATGGACCGGGACGGTGCCGAGCGCGGCTTCAGACAACCAGGCGGCAAACCTCGACAACAACAGTGGACCTGAGACCCAGGACGGCACCGTGCTCACCAGCTACGGCGTTGCCTCCGGTACGTATTCCGGAACCCTCGGCAGCGGCGTCAACCCGATCCAGGCGAGCGCGTACTCCTCGATCACCGCCCGGGACATCATCACTGCAAAGAGCGTCGACAAGCCGACATTCCTTCAGGGGCAGGCGGTGACCTACACGATCGTCGTCAACGTCTCCGAATACCGGTACTCCGACTCGACGGCGGTCACCGACACGCTGCCGTCAGGGCTCTGCCCGATCGGCTCGGTCAACTACGACGGCCATGCTGATCCGCAGTGCGACCCGAACGGCGCGCTGCCGATCCCCGCATACGCCTCGGTGGTGGAGAACGCCGACGGCACCTTCACGTTGGTGTGGAACCTCGGGCATGTGAATCCAGATGGCATCGCCAGGGTGTCGTTCCCCGCGGTGGACCGCATCGATTACCAGGCCAACAAGAGCAACACAGTTCCAACCGTCGGCTTCGACACCCTCACCAACTCGGAGACCGCCACCGGCAATTTCTCGGTTCGCTGCGACGCGAGCGACCCCAGCTGCGTCTCCGGGGGCACGCCCATCTCGCACGACGGTCCCGTGACGGTTGACGGCCTGAACGCAACCGCAACCGCGACACAGACCGCCCCCGGTCCGACGATCACCAAGTACGTCTCCCAGAATGTCGCCGCGGGCAATCCGCTGGACTGCTCGAGCGCCATGTATCTCACGGTCGGCTTGCCTGGGTATCCACCCCTCTACCAGAAGGGTGACCAGATCTGCTTCCAGATCGATGTCGCCTTTGCGCCGGGCGTCGACTTCAAGAACCCAACGGTGAGCGACTTCCTGCCGCCGAATGCGACATACGTCGCCGGCTCGGCGACCGTGACGGCGTCGAACACCGCTTCGGCGGTGACATTGACCTCGACTGCCGGCGAACTGCAATGGACGATGGGAACGCCGGGGACGGACGGCAGTCTCTATCAGGCACCCGGAGCACTGTTCGAGGTGCAGTTTGCGGTGATCGCAAACGCCGATCCGACGCTCGGCGTCGGCGCGACCTTCACGCTGACGCAGAACCTGGCGAAGGTGGTGACCACGAACACCGGAGGAACCACGTTCGCGGCGCGCAGCCTCGCGACCTATGAGCTGGCCGAGCCGATTCTGAGTCTGACCAAGAAGGTCTCGACGATCAACGGAGCCGCTGCGCCGACATCCAGCGGCGACACCGTACACGGCAACGACCAGGTCGGTTGGACGCTCACGGTCACCAACACGGGGCTGGTTCCCGCGTACAACGTCGAGGTGTGGGATGTCCTGCCGACGCAGGAGCACTGCTCCGAGGTGAGCGCGATCCTGCCGGCAAGTGGGAGCTGCGTCACTGCAGCCAACGCGATTGAGTGGCCTTCGAGCGCGATCGCGCAGATCGGCGTGGGCGCCAATACGGCGCTCTCTTACGTGCTGCAGATCCGGCCGGACGCAGCGGCGGGCGAGACGTTCACCAACACTGCCGGGGTGCGCAGCTATGTCGGCGAACACAATGCCTCCGGGCAACCCGACAACACGTACTTTCCGCTCTCGAACATCGATCCCACCGTCACCGTTGGCGCGGAGAACGCCCCCGCGGCGAACGGCACCGCCAACGTGATCACGGCGATCGGCGCGGTGACCAAGTCGGCGACGACCTCGATCACCAACAGCGGCAACGCCACCGTCGGGCAGGCCACGATCGGCGAGACGATCACCTACAACGTCCAGGTGGTGGTCCCGCACAACACGACGTTCTACACAGCGGCGCTTGCGGATCCCCTCGGGGCGGCGCAGGCCTACGTGACCGGAAGTGGCCAGGTCACTCTCCCCGGCGGCGCGATGTATGCGGAAGGCACGACCATCCCGGGTGGTTTCACATACACGTACACCGGTGGTACCAACACCGTCGGCTTCAGCTTTCCTGCCGTCTATGCGAATGCGACGGCCAGCGACGAGGTGTTTCTCGTCTCCTTCTCGGTGACGGTCGCGAACATCGGGGCGAACACACGGAATACCAACATCAACAACGTGGCGACCCTGACCAATCACGCCACGAGCGGGCAGCCGATCACCAGCTCGAACCCCGTGCTGCATACGCTGATCGTCGAACCCGACATGTCGATCACCAAGAGCGCGTCGTCGGCGACGCTCTCGCCGAACGGAACGCTCACCTACTCGATCGCGCTCGCCAACATGAACCTCGCGGCCGTGAGCCCGGCGTTCGACGTCGTCGGTCAGGACCCCATTCCGGCCGGCGTGGTCTACGTCCCGGGGAGCGCGTCGCTCGGCGGTCCCGCACCGGGCACCGTCGGCTTCAACGGGACGGACGTCACCTGGACGGTCCCCGGACCGCTGTACGCGAACCAGACGGACACGGTGAGCTTCCAGGTGGTCCCTGAGGCATCCTCGCTCCTGTCGGTCGGGCAGGTAATCGCCAACACTGCAACGCTGACATCGTGGGACAACATCGGCGGTGATCCGGCGGGCGCGAAGGTCTACGGTCCTGTCTCCTCGGGCAAGAGCGTGACCATGCAGTTCCCCAGCGTGGTGGACACGAAGTCGACCCCGAACGGGTCAACGGCGTACGCCAACGCACCGTTCGAGTGGAGCTTCACGGCGACCAACACCAATGGGTTTGCGAGTGCCGACAGCGTGGACGCGACTGACACCCTGCCGCCGAACTGGTCCTACGATCCGGGGACCGCAACGATCATCTTCCCAACCGGCCCCAACGGTCATGCGGATCCGACCGTCACCCCGAACGCGGGCGGTGACGTGCTGCACTGGAGTGGCCTCGGCGTCCTGACTCCCGGACAGAGCGTGACCATCACCTACGAGGCGACCCCAAGCCTGGCTGCGCAGACATCACCCGGGACGGGTCCGTCGAATCCGCACACGAACACCGTGTTCTCGACGTGGACCGACGACTCGGGTGCGACCGGCACGTTGACCGGCCCCTACACGAGCGCAAACGCGACTGCGCAAGCGTTCATCGGGCGGGCCGACCTGCAGATCACCAAGAGCCACGCCGGAACGTTCAACTCCGGCGCCAACGGCAGCTACACGTTGACTGTCAAGAATAATGGTCCATCGACGGCGGCGAGCCCGATCATGGTCACCGACGCGATCCCGGCCGGCGAGTCATATGTATCCGCCACGGGCACGAGCTGGACCTGCCTCCTGTCGTCGGGCACGGTGACGTGCACCTATGCAAGCGGTCTCGCCAGCGGGGCGACCGCAAACCCCATCACCCTGGTGGTGTCGACGCCGGCGAGCACGCCCGACGGGACGGTGATCGACAACACGGCGTCGGTGACATCGCCCACCTACGACGACAATCTCACCAACAACAGCAGCACGGATCCCACGACGATCCTGGCCAGCGCCGACCTTCAGGTCACCAAGAG
The DNA here is from genome assembly GCA_049279755.1 of Candidatus Dormiibacterota bacterium. GTDB lineage: Bacteria > Chloroflexota > Dormibacteria > Aeolococcales > Aeolococcaceae > Palsa-851. The sequence goes on from JBAPOS010000139.1 coordinate 6,831, forward strand.
CCACGTGGGCAGCTTCACCTCCGGCGGCTCTGGGACCTACACCATCAGCGTGCAGAACCATGGGCCAAGTGACTCGCAGGCACCATTGACCATGGTGGACACGCTTCCGCTGAACGAGACGCTGGTCAGCGCGACGGGCGGTGGATGGTTGTGCGGTCCACAGGCGGGAAGCCAGTTCACCTGCACCGACAGCACAACCTTGACGCCCGGCGCGTTCGCGTCACCGATCACCGTCGTTGTCGATGTCGCATCCTCGCAGGCCGCTGGAAGCATCACCAACACCGCCACGATCAGCGGTCCGACGACGGACCCGAACCCCGCCAACAACACCAGCCATGACTCCACATCGGTGCAGACGTCCGCGGATCTGGTCCTCACCAAGGTGCATGTGGGCACCTTCGAGGCGGGCACGAACGGCACCTACAACCTCACCATCACCAACAATGGTCCGAGCGATGCCGCCGGACCGCTGACGCTGACCGATCCGCTGCCGGCCGGCGAGACGTTCGTGAGCGTCTCCGCGGGATGGTCGTGCAGTCTGGTCGTCGGGAGCGAGGTCTGCACCGATCCCGCCGGACTGGTGAATGGCGCCACCCGCACGCTGTCGATGACAGTCGCCATCGGGTCCGGCGTCACGGTTGCGAGCCTCACGAACACCGCCACGGTGAGCAGCCCGACCACCGATCCGAATCCGGGCAACAATGTCAGCACCGACGTGGCCGGGACGACGCAATCGGCGGACGTGTCCATCGTCAAGACCCTGACCGGCACGCTGGTGGCCGGCCAGGACGCGACCTACTCACTGCGAGTCGCAAACGCCGGGCCGAGTGACGCGGCCGCACCCATTTCGGTGGTCGATACGCTGCCTGGCAACGAGGCCTTCGTCTCGGCGACGGGAGCGGGATGGTCGTGCAGCTTCCTCAGCGGCGTGGTCACGTGCACGCGGGCGACGGCACTCCCCGCGGGAGGGTCGGCGAACCCGATCACGCTCACGGTATCGCTCGCCGCCGACGTGGTGGCACAGACGATCGTCAACACCGCCTCGGTGAGCAGCGCGACACCCGATCCGAACAGTGCCAACAACACGTCGTCGACGAGCAACGTCTCGGCGACCCAGGCCGATCTGCGCATCGTCAAGACTGACAGCGGCGCGTTCGTCTCGGGGCAGACCTCGACGTACAGCCTCGCCGTCACCAACCTCGGACCGAGCGATGCGTCGCCACCGATCACCGTCATCGACAACCTTCCGAGCGGGGAACGCTTCATCGCGCACAGCGGCGCCGGGTGGAACTGCTCGCTGTCAGGACAGCAGGTGACCTGTACGCAGTTGGGCGCGCTGCCCGCGGGACAGAGCGAGCCGCTCCTCATGCTCGTGATCGCGATATCGCCGTCGTTCGTGGGTGGATCGATCTCCAACACCGCCACGGTGAGCAGCAGCACGCTCGACCCGGCGCTCGCCAACAACACGTCGACCGACAGCAGCCCGGTGACGCAATCGGCCGACCTGCGCATCACCAAGAGTCACACGGGAAACTTTGACGCCGGGACGATCGGCAACACCTACACGCTGCAGGTCACCAACCTCGGGCCAAGCGACTCCCAGCTGCCCCTGGTTGTCACCGACACAGTGCCTGCACCGGAGAACCTGCTCTCCGCCAGCGGCGGCGCCGGCTGGAATTGCACCACCATCGCGAGCACGGTCACCTGCGACGCCACGAGCGCACTTGCGGCCGGCGCTGACGCGACTCCGATCAGCGTTGTGGTCGGCATCGGCGCGGGCGAGCTCGACCAGGTGGTCGACAACACGGCGGTGGTGACGCCGACGACCGCCGACCCCAACCCGGCCAACAACACGAGCACCGATCCCACCACGATTGTCGCCGAGGCCGATCTGGCGCTGACCAAGGACACATCCGGTCCATTCATCCCCGGTGACAGCGCTACCTACGTCATCACCGTTGTCAACAACGGCCCAGCTGATGCCGCCGCTCCATTGACGGCCACCGACACCCTCCCGGCAGGAGAGAGCTTCGTTTCGGGAACGGGAACCGGCTGGGCGTGCTCCGCGGCGGGCCAGGACGTCACCTGTCTCCAGTCCAGCGGATTGCCAAGCACGCAGACATCGCCGCTCCTGACCGTCACGGTCAACCTCGCGTCGTCGGATACCGGGACGCTGGTCAACAGCGCGCACGTGTCGTCACCGACATTGGACCCGGACCCGGCGAACAACACCGGGAGCGCGAGTGCCGTCCTCAGTCTCGAGTCCGACCTCCAGATCACCAAGAGTCATGGTGGCGTCGGGTTGGTCGCGGGCACGGATGCCACCTACTTCCTCGCGGTCACCAACGCGGGGCCGTCGGATGAGGGTGCCGGCATCACCGTCACCGATACATTGCCCGCCGGTGAAACCTACGTCACCTGCGCCGGGCTCGGCTGGACGTGCGCCGCAACCGGTCAGGTGGTGACGTGCACCTATGCGCCGACATTGACCAGCGGCGCGGCTGCCCCGGTCATCGATGTCACCGTCCTGGTGGCGCCTTCGGTTGGACCGAGCATCGTCAACACCGCGACGGTGATTGGATCGAATCCCGATCCGAACCCCGCCAACAACACCTCCTCGGACACCGCGACCGTCACCCGCGACTACAACCTCTCGTTGACCAAGACGCTCACCGGCGGGTTGGTGACGGGGGGCGTTGCGACCTATACCCTCACCGTCAAGAACAGCGGACCTTCCGATTCGTTGCTGCCCCTGACCGTGGTCGACGCTCTACCCGGCGGCCTCGCATTCGAGCATGTTGCCGGCACGGTCCAGGGTGCGTGGCTGTGTGGTCTGCTGGGATCGGCCATCACCTGCACCGACACCACTGCGACCCTCGCTGTGGGCGACACCTCGGTGATCACGGTCCTGGTCAGGGTCACCGCGCCGGCGGCCACGAACATTCGCAACGTCGCGACCGTGAGCGGACCCGGCGATGGCGGAGCGCCGGCTGAGGTGGGATCGGTGGATACGATCGTCAGCGCGGGTGTGCCGGATCCGGGCACCGGAGCCGGGCTCCTGCTCGTCCTCTCCCCTGGGCTGCTGCTCATCGTTGCCGGGGCGGGATCGGTGTTTGTGGGTCGGCGACGGAGGCGGCGGTCGAGGTAGCAAGTAGGAGTCCGGCGTCCCGGGGCCAGGATTCGGCCGTCGTCAGGAAGCGCTGGCCGGCGTCCGCGGGAAGAGGCTGCAATCGACCAGTTCCAGTTCGTCGCGGGCCGGCTCCGGCGGGAGCTTCGCCCCGGCGGCGCTGAACGCGGCCTGGAGCACTGGGTGGACGCGCTCCTCGAGGAACAGATCGCAGGCCGCACGCGACTCCCAGATGTCGATGTAGCGCAATCCCCCGTCGATACGCGCGACGGCGTGCACCAGGCATCCGGCTGGCGGCTCCGCGCCGACTCCTTCCATGATCCGTTCGTAGATGGCGGTTGTGATCGGCAGATCTTGTGTGAAGGCGTACATGGTCAGCTCCTCCCGGGACACTTAACTCCTAGGTTCACTAGGATGAATAAACCAATGCTAGGATAAAACTGTGGCATCTGTCAAGAGCCGCCGTCCGTATCGGTCTCGGCTTCGAGCCGAGCAGGCCGCCCAGACGCGCCTGCGAATCCTCGATGCAGCCGGGGAGCTGTTCGCCGAGGGTGGGTACGCCGCCACCACCATCGACGCCGTCGCTGCGCGTGCGAGCGTTGCCGTCGACACTGTTTATGCCGTTTTCGGCACCAAGAGGGGCCTGCTCTCCGCGCTTATCGACCACCGAGTCATGGGCAGCGCCGAAGGGTCTGACGTTCTCGCGGGCGAGGGTCCCCGCGCCCTCCAGACAATGACGGATCGCGAGGAGATGATCGCGGCCTTCGCCGCCGATATTGCCGCGCGGATTGAGCGGGTCCGTCCGATCGACGACGTCATGCGCGGCGCCGCGGCGATCGATCCGGACATCGCCGAACTGCGAGCCCGCATGCAGGAGAACCGGTTCAACAAGCTGCGCTACGTTGTCGAGCTGCTCGCCGCGATTGGCCCCCTTCGTGGTGGCGTTGATGTTGATGACGCGGCGGCGATCGTGTGGACGCTCACCAGCCCGGAGGTCAACCGATTGCTTCGCGACGACCGTGGGTGGTCAACGCAGCGCTACGAGCAGTGGCTGTCGACGACCCTGTGGCGCGTACTGATCTCGTGACGTGCATCAACCGCGGGCTAGGTGTGCGCCCGCACCGGTGGCACGTCCACTGGGCGATGGCCGGGATGCTGTGGCCCGGCCTCAGGCGCCGCCGGATTGCGAGGATTTCGGATGGTGGCGAAGGCCAGCACGCCTCCCGCAGCGCAGATCACCGCGGCGATGAACGCCGCATGCTGAAATCCGGTCTCGAACACCGGAGGGTGCAGATAGCTGTCGCCGGTGATGCCGGCCACCGCCGGGAGGAGCGCAACCGCAAGCAGGCTCCCGGTCCGCGCCACGGTGTTGTTCACCGCCGACGCGAGGCCACTGCGTTCAGCCGGCGCGGATGACATCGCTGTGGCGGTGAGCGGCGCCACGGTGATCGCGAGCCCGAATCCGAACACCAGCACCGCCGGCAGGACCTCGATGAGATAGTTGCCCCCGGCGTTGATCCGTGCGAAGAGCGCCAGTCCGGCGGCAACGGTGATCGGTCCGACCGACATCTGCAGACGCGGGCCGATGCGCGCTGAGAGCGCGCCCGACCGGGACGAGAGCGCGAAGAGCATGAACGTGATCGGGAGCATGGATGCGCCGGCGGCGGTGGGACTGTAGTGCGAGACCTGCTGGAGCTCGATCGGCAGCAGGAAGAACATCCCGCCGAGCATCCCGTAGATCAGGAGCGTGACCCCATTGGTCGCACTGAACTGGCGGGATCTGAAGATGTCGAGGGGAACGATCGGCGCTCGTACGTGCAGCTCGACGATGACAAACACGACGAGCGCGACGACGCCAACGAGGAGCGCGCCCAGGACGACCGGGGACGACCAGTTGCCGCTCGACCCTTGAATGAGCCCGTAGGAGACTCCCACGAGCGCCACGACGGTGAGCGCGCTGCCGGCGATGTCGATGTAGCCCGTCGCGTCGGGGTCCTTCGTTTCCGGGACATGACGGAGCGAGATGAAGATCACGGCGGCGGCGATCGGCAGGTTGATCAGGAAGATCAATCGCCACGACACGGCGGTGATGAGGAACCCGCCAACGAACGGGCCCAGGGCGGTGGCGACACCCCCAAGCCCGGACCATGCGCCGATGACACGCCCGCGCTCCAGCGGGGCGAACGATGCCTCGAGGATGGCGAGGCTACCGGGGGTGAGCAAGGCGCCCCCGACACCCTGCAGCATCCGTGCCGCGATGAGCAGTCCGATGTTGGGTGCGATCGCGCAGATCAGCGATGCGCCGGCGAACCACGCCACGCCGATGACGAAGATCTTCCGTCGCCCGAAGCGGTCACAGAGCGCGCCGGCGAGAAGGATGAGGCCGGCGACGGTGAGGAGGTACCCAGCGGACACCCATTGCAGGCCGGCAATCTGGGCATGGAACTCCTTGCCGATCGCCGGTTGCGCAATGCCGACAACGGTGGCGTCGAGCTGCGCCATCGCACTGCCGAGGACCGTCGCGGTGAGCACCCACTTCCCGCGGGCGGTGGCGAGATGGAGCCCGCCGCCATCCTCAGATCTGCTCACTCCCGCTGAGGATTCCGCTTCAGTCATCACCCCACTCGACGTCGCCGTAAAAGCCCGCGGGTTTCGGGTGGCGCTGATACGCGGTCACCCCCTGGCGACTGGCGGCGATCGTCGTGGTCGTGCCGTGGCCTGGGAGCACGATCGTTTCCTCCGGCAACGGCAGCAACTTGGCGGTGATGCTCGCCATGATCGTCTCAAGGTCCCCGCGTGCAGAGGTCTTGCCCGGCCCCCCGTTGAACAGTGTGTCGCCGCTGATCAGAGCCCGACCGATGCGCAGCGAGATGCTGCCGGGCGTGTGGCCGGGCGTATGGATCACCTCGATCCGTGCGCTGCCCACCTTCACCTCGGCTCCATCGTCGAGTCGGCCGTCGATGCGCTCCTCGGGGATCCGGATCTCGCTGCTACCGACGAGAACCGGCGCACCGGTGGCGGCGCGCACCGCGTCGTAGGTCATCCAGTGATCAGGGTGCCAGTGGGTTGCGATGATGGTCTGGACACCGCCCTCGGCCGCGATCGCGGCGAGCAACGGTTCTTCATCGGCGGGCATGTCGACGAGCACGGCCGCCCCGGCAGCGACATCGCGCACCACGTACGCATTGTTCCCGTATGGCCCCATCGGGCCAACCTTGACGACGCGGACGCCGCCGTCGTCGAAGACCGTGACCTCAGGCCCGGCCACGCGCCACCGTCTTGGCATGCCGGTTCTTCGTCGCCGGCGCCTTTCCGGTGTCACCGTTGGCGGCAGCCTCGGCCCGGAGCGCTGCCTTGAAGGCGCGCTTCTGCGCCTGGTACTGCTCGCGTTCCGCAACGGTGCGCACGTCCGCGAGCGTCGGCCAGTCAGGAGCGATCTCTTTCCATCCCGGCTTCTGGACACCAAGTTGCTTGGCGACGACGCCGACCATGATCCGCGCCTTGGCGGCACCGAAACCGGGCAGCGCGGCGAATCTGCGCTGCAGCTCCTTCGCATCCGGCGCTTCCGTCCAGATCCTGGCGGTGTCACCTCCGTAGTCGTTGGCGATGACCTGGCAGAGCCCGTACACGCGCTGCGCCATGCTCACCGGGAAACGATGCAGCGCCGGTGGTGTCTGGAACGCCTTCTCGACCACCGCGGGGTCCATGCGCGCGACCTCGACGGGGTCGATGGTGCCGAGGCGCTCGCGCATTCGCAGCGGGCCCTGGAACGCCCACTCGATCGGCACCTGCTGATCGAGGCAGAAGCCGATGAGGAGCGCGGTCGGGTTCTCACTGATGAGTCGATCCGCGTCGGGGTCGCCCGTCCACTCGAGTTGCGGGGTCACCGCGGCTTGCTTTGCCACGGGTGTACGGTACTGCGCGGCGCACCGGATCTGAAGCACAAGCCCGCGACTGCGTACACTCGGCTCATGTCGTGGCTCGGGCGTCTTTTCGGGTCGAAGCCACCGGCCGCGCCGCTGAACAGCGTGGTCGTCGCAAACGATCTCGTCCAGCCCCTGATGGCAGGTGGCGCCGATCTCTCATCCGCAGTGGACGCCGCGCTGCGCGCCTACCTGGACGCGCGCGCGAAGGCGCTCGCCGCAGGTGAGCCGGAGCGGATTCCGTTCTGGCTGCGACGTGACGCCGTTCCCTCCGGCGACCTCGAGGACGAGTTGCGCGATCGCGTCATCCAGCGTCGCGCCGCCGAGGAAGAAGCGCACTGATCGCTTCCCGAAGGCGAGGCTGACCATGCGTGCCTTGGTCTTCAAGGACTTCGACGCGGTCGAGCTGGTGGACGTTCCGAAACCCGGCATCGAGCAGCCGGGTGACGCCCTGGTGCGCGTGACCACGACAGCGATCTGTGGCAGCGATCTGCACGTCGTGCATGGGCGCATCCCCGGTATGGCTCCTGGCGGGGTCCTCGGCCACGAGTTCGTCGGCGTGGTCGAAGCCGTCGACGGCGGTGTGCGCCGATTCACTGAAGGGGATCGCGTCGTCGGCTCGTTCACGATCCCCTGCGGAGGGTGCTGGTACTGCGACCGGCGGCTGTTCAGCCGGTGCCCCGATCAGCGTGTCTTTGGATACGGCTCGTTCTTCGGCGACGTCGCCGGCGCCCAGGCGGAGTACGTGCGTGTCCCCAACGCCGATCTCGTGCTGCACGGCATCGACGACTCGATGAGCGATGAGCGGGCCCTGTTCGTCGGCGACATCTTCACGACGGGGTTCGACTGCGCGAGTGAGGCGCGGATCGAACCAGGCGACGTGGTCACCGTGGTCGGATGTGGACCGGTCGGCCTCATGGCGATCCTGGGGTCGTGGGGCTTTGCGCCGTCGACCATCTACGCGGTCGACACGGTGTCGCAGCGCCTGGAGATGGCCCAGAGCCTCGGTGCCATTCCGGTGGACGCCAACGACGTCCACGTGCCGAGCTTCATTCAGGATCGCACCGGTGGCCGCGGTGCCGACGCCGTGCTCGAGTGCGTCGGGCTTGTGCCCGCGCTCCTCGACAGCATCGACATCGCCCGAGCCGGGGGGCGGATCAGCGTGATCGGTGTGCACAGCGACCAGGAGCTCGAGCTCCCGCTCAACACCACGTTCGTGAAGGCGATCGAGCTCAAGTTCTGCGGCACCGCCAACGTGATCGGCCGCTGGGACGATGCGATGGCCATGGTGTCGAACGGATCCGCGCAGCCTGACGCGATCATCTCGCATCGCATGAAGCTCGACGACGCGGTGCGCGGCTACGAGCTGTTCGACCGACGCGAGGCCCTGAAGGTGGTGATGACGCCGTAGGGCGTCACGCCGTGACTCGCCCGCCGGCGGCGGCAACGACGGTTCTGGTGCCATTTTGGCTCAGCAGGGCTTGACATGGCACCATCGATGATGCCATAGTGGCGTCATGGATCTGCGCCCCTACATCGAGAACATTCATCAGCAGCTCGCGGACGCGGCTGAATCCGGCGGAGCTGAGGCACGCGCCCTTGCCGAGCGCCTCGCCGCGCCTCTGGACGCAGCGATCCGTCTCGCCCTTCAGGACGCGCTCGGGGCGGCCGCGGAGCAGATCACGGTCGAGCTCGCGCCGGGCTCGGTCGAGCTGCGCATTCGCGACCGCAACCCGGAGTTCGTTGTCATCCCGCCGCCAGCCGATCCGTCTCCCAACGATCCGGCTGACGCGGGCTACGACCAAACCTCGATCCCGGTGTCGATGGGCTCGGGGGACAGCGATGACCGCGGGACATCACGGATCAACCTGCGCATGCCCGACCACCTCAAGGCGAGGGTCGACCAGGCCGCAAGCAGCGAGGGTCTCTCAGTCAACACGTGGCTCGTACGGGCGGCGAGCGTCGCGCTGGATCGAGCCGACCAGGGCGGCCGCGGCGAAGGGCGTGTCTCGCGCGGCGCCGGTCGCTACACCGGCTGGGTCCGGTAACCAATCAGTCCACTGGAGAGAGCCATGCCAATCTTCGACACCCCAAAACCCATCCTCGTCACCCTGGAGCTGGGAGTCGGCGACGTCCGGATCGCGGCAAGCGATCGCACGGACACCACCGTCGATGTGCGCCCCACCGACCCCGGCAACAAGTCCGATGTGGCGGCGGCGGCGCAAACACGGGTCGAATTCTCGGCCGGCAGGCTGCTGATCAAGGCACCGAAGAGCTGGCGGCACTACACGCCGCGCGGAGGCGGCGACTCGGTGGACGTGCAGATCGAGCTTCCCGCAGGGTCGCAAATACACGGAGAGACAGGTGTCGCCGCGTTGCACGCCGCCGGGCCGCTCGGCGAGTGCGATTACGCCACCGGCGTTGGGGATCTCCACATCGACCAGGCGGGCCCCGTGCACCTGCGTACCGGAGTCGGTGATATCGCGGTTGACGGAGTCTCGGGACACGCGCAGGTCTCGACCGGATCCGGTGCGGTCCGAATCGGGTCGGTTGAGGGCACCGCCGTGATCAAGGGGGCCAATGGCGATACCTGGATCGGCGACATCTCGGGCGACCTGAGGGTGATCACCGCCAACGGCTCGATTGACGTCGAGCACGCGCATGCCTCTGTCGTTGCCAAGACCGCGAATGGGGATGTGCGCTTCGGCGCGATTGAGGCCGGAACCGTGGTCGCGCAAACGTCGCTCGGCAAGGTGGAGATCGGGATCGGCGAGGGGGTGGCGGCGTGGCTGGACGTCAACACCAACTTCGGCAAGGTGTCCAACCAACTCGACGCGACGACCGCGCCTGAGCCGGGGAGCCAGACCGTCGAAGTGCGCGCTCGGAGCACCTTCGGCGATATCACCATCCGTCGCTCGTCGCCGAGCACGACTGTGGCGGTGGCGCAATGAGCGCCCCAGCGGTGCGAGTCGTTGGGCTGCGCAAGGCCTTCGGCGAAAAGGTGGTGCTTGACGGCATTGACCTCGAGATTGCCGCGGGGAGCGTGTTCGCGCTGCTCGGACCCAACGGAGCCGGCAAGACGACGACGGTGCAGATCCTCTCGACACTGATCCGCGCTGATGCTGGTGCAATCGAGGTTGCGGGCTTCGACGTCGGCCGCGAGCCGCAGGCGGTTCGCGATGCGATCGGTGTCACCGGCCAGTTCTCATCGGTCGACTACCTGCTCACGGGCAGGGAGAACCTGCTGCTCATGGCCGATCTCCACCACCTCGACCGGCGCGCCGGTCGCCTTCGGGTCGACGAACTCCTCGAACGATTCGACCTGGTGGACGCGGCCGGGCAGATCGTCATGAAGTACTCGGGGGGCATGCGGCGACGACTCGATCTCGCCATGACGCTGCTCGGCGAACCCCGAATCATCTTCCTCGACGAGCCGACCACGGGGCTCGATCCCCGCAGCCGCCACACCATGTGGCAGATCACGCGAGAGCTCGTCGACGGCGGCGTGACCGTTCTCCTCACCACCCAGAACCTGGATGAGGCCGACCAGCTTGCCGACCGGATCGGCGTCCTCGACCATGGGCGGCTGGTCGCCGAGGGCACGCCGAATCAGCTCAAGCGGCGCATACCGGGTGGCCGCGTCCGGCTCCATTTCCGCGACGCCGCGGATGTCGGCGTTGCCGCGAGCGTGCTGGGGACGGAGACATTCGACGACGAGGCGCTCGTCCTCGATATTCCCACCGACGGCACGCCACGGTCGCTTCGAAGCCTGCTCGACCAGCTCGACGAGCGTGCCCTCAGCGTCGAGAGCGTCACCGTCGAGACGCCGGATCTCGACGACGTCTTCTTCGCCCTGACCGGCGCTCCACATCACACCCTCGAGGAATCAGCATGAGCACTTCCGTCTTTGCGATGCGCGACTCGGCAACCATGCTCCGGCGCGATATCAAGCACTCCCTTCGCTATCCGATCCTGTCGATCAGCGGCCTGATGGTTCCGGTGTTCCTGTTGCTCCTGTTCGTCGGCGTGTTCGGCAACACCCTTCGGGCCGGTCTGGGGGCCGCAACACCGGCGGGGGGCCGCTACATCGACTACCTCGCTCCGGGCATTCTCGTGATGACCGCGGGCGCCGCGGCTGCGGCGACGGCGATCAACGTCTGCATCGACATGAACGAAGGCATCATCGCCCGCTTCCGCACCATGGCGATCACGCGCACGTCCGTGTTGATCGGGCAGGTGCTCAGCAGCCTGATCCGTACGCTGATCAGCGGCGCGCTGGTGGTTGCGGTTGCCATCGGGCTCGGCTTCCGTCCAACGGCATCACCGCTCGAATGGCTGGCGGCTGCAGGCGTCTTCGCAATGCTGACGCTCGCACTCACATGGCTGACGATTGCCTTCGGCCTGCAGGCGAAGACACCGGCCGGCGCGAACAGCCTGTCGCTGATTCCGCAGTTTCTGCCATTCATCAGCAGCGCCTTCGTCCCGACTGCGTCGATGCCCGTAGGAGTGCGCTGGTTCGCGGAGAATCAGCCGTTCACCTCGGTCATCAACACCCTGCGCGGTCTTCTCACCGGGACTCCGATCGGCAATGCGGCGATCATCGCTACCGCGTGGTGCGTGGGCTTAACCGTGGTCGGCTATGTGTGGTCACATGTTCGGTACAACCGGTACGTGACTCGCTAGCTGCAAAGCTTCGGTGTCCCAGGGGATGGAGTCGAACCATCGGTACACGGTTTTACAGACCGCTGCCTTGACCACTTGGCTACCCTGGGACGGAAGCCAGACTGCCCGGTCGTACCTCGCCGTCCGAGAGCCGAACACGGCCGCTGCGTCAGCGGGCCGAGCCTGCCAATAGTAGCCAGCCCGCGCGTCCGAACCTCAGGCGCGGCAGCAGTAAGCTTCCCACCCGATGCCCGACGTTGATCTCGCGACCGCCGACGGCCAGGATCGGTACGTTCCGAGTGCGACGAGAGACATCGCGTCAGCGGGCCACGAGGGCGTCTACCAATGGATCGTTGAGCACCTCGTCAAGGCGGGGATGAGGGCGCTCGATTTCGGCTGTGGGACCGGATACGGCGCCGCAATGATGGCCAGAGCTGGAGCGACGGCCGACGGCATCGACGGCTCGCCGGCAGCCATCAGCTACGCAACCGAGAACTATGGTGGGCAAGGCGTTCGTTTCTTTGTCGCCGACCTGGTGAAGCCGTTGCCGGCCGTGCTCACCCCCAGGTCATATGACCTGGTCGCCAGCTCCGAGGTACTCGAGCATGTCGTTGACCCCTTCGCGTTCGTGCGGGGGATGGCGGAGAGTGTCAACGACGGTGGCGTGTGCTTTGTGGGCACGCCGAACCGGCTGTGGACCTTCAAGCACGTGGCTGATGGGCATCTGCTCGCCCGTTCCCACCTCATGGAATTCACACCCCCGGCCCTGACCGCGTTGCTCCGGACGTTCTTCGATGAGGTGAGCCTGATGGCGCGCGTCTTCCCGGACGGCGCGATGAACGTCGGACCGCCGCCGGTTGACCCCCAACCATGGCCTGCACCGCGGCCTCGCCCACAGTTGGTTCGGGCTTCTGCGGCGCTCGTTCGGAAGGTGGCGCCCGGTGCCGTCGAGCGGATCAAGCGTGCGATCGAGCCGGCACCAGCTGTTGCGCCCCCGGCGGAGCCACCGCCCCCGCAGGAGTGGTTCGCCTCGGACATCGTCTGGGCGCCGGTTGACGACCCGACTGTTGACATGGATCGGGCCGTCGGTCTCGCCGCCGTGTGTCGCAAACCCCGCCGGGACTGTCGCGGGAGCGACTGAGGCCCGCAGCGCCGCTCTCAGCGGTGGGTCACCGGGAGCACGTCGCGCAGGCCCGGATCGTTCAGATAGCGGGTGACGACGCCGAGGGCCTCGTCGGGCCCTCCGGCGAGGGAATCGGCGAACCACCCTCCGTCGTAGGGCGCGTCGACTTCCCTGAGCATCTCCGCGGCAGGCTGGTGCCGCGGTGGCGGGGTGCCCGGGACGAGCTTGTACGCGAGGATGACCCGGTTCCCTGCGCGAACGATACCGACCTCGGCGATCACATCCCAGCGGGTGAGGCTGCTGTACGGGTACTGGCGCTGAACCAGGCCGTCGCGGGTGAGCTCGAGCGCCGGCCGGAGGACCATGGCCGTGGTCGCCAGCCCGATCAGCGGGGCGGCGATGATGAACCACCCGATGGTGGCGCCGATGAGCAGGCAGATGATCCCGGCGAGCTCCGTGACCGCGAGGAGTGGGAGCACGAGCGCGACCGGTCGCCTGGCCCGGAACACGATCCTCCCGCGACGAATCGTCAGCGAGGCGGGGAGCTCGGCGGGGCTGGGCAATTCGGTCATCGATTCGATCCTAGCCGTGCCTGCCATCCTTCCCGGATGCTCCTCGACGTCGGATCGGTCCTGGGCGGCATCGGGCTGGCGGTGGTCGCGTTCGTGGTGGTGATCCTTGTCTGCGTCGTGATCCTCCGGTTGCTCGCCGTGATCCTGCCCTCCTATGAGGACCGCGACGCCCCGCCAGTCGCACCCGAGCCGGACTCCTCCGAGGAGGGCGCGCCGTCGGGTCCCGCGCCTGTCAGCGACGGAGCCGAGGAACCTCGGGAGTGAGCGTGGGGGCTTGCGCTCCCACGCCGGGACCGGTAACATTCATAAGCGATCCTTTATGAAAGATTCCTTTATGGGTTCCGACGCCCCGTCGCGGCCGCCGCGCCGCGCGCTTCCCGGGAGCATCGCCGCCGGAGCGAGTGACCTCTCGGTCCACTTCGAAGGCCTCGCCAACCCGACGAGACTGCTCATCGTCGAGCGGCTCGCGACGACCTCCGAGATGCGTGTCTCCGAGCTCGCGGATTTCTGCCAGGTGAGCCAGCCACGCATGAGCTGGCATCTGCGCATCCTCCGCAGAGCGGAGGTGATCCGCACGCGGCGCGAGGGTCGAGAGGTGTTCTGCCGCCTCGACCGCGAGGCCATCGCCACGCATTTCAAGAGCTTCGCTCGGCTCATCTCCTCAGCAGGGGTGCCCGCCGAGATCACATCAACAACACCGATACACGAGGGCGCGTCGTGAGCAACAAGGTCAGAGTCGCGATCATCGGCGTGGGCAACTGCGCCTCGTCGTTTGTCCAGGGACTCGAGTACTACAAGCACGCAGACGAGAACGACACGGTGCCGGGGCTCATGCACGTGAACCTGGGCGGCTACCACATCTCCGATATCGAGATCTCCGCGGCTTTCGACATCGATGTCCTGAAGGTCGGCAAGGACGTTTCCGAGGCGATCTTCAGCGGTCTGAACAACACCGTGAAGTTCAGTGACGTTCCGAAGCTGAACATTCCCGTCCTGCGCGGCATGACCCACGACGGGCTCGGCAAGTATCTGTCTGAAGTCATCACCAAGGCACCCGGGTCCACGGTCGACATCGCCCAGGTGCTCAAGGACACCGGCACCGACGTGGTGGTCAACTACCTCCCGGTCGGCAGCGAGGCGGCAACCCGCTGGTACACCGAGCAGATCCTCGAGGCGCCCTGCGCCATGGTGAACTGCATGCCGGTGTTCATCGCGCGAGAGGACTACTGGCAGGCGCGCTTCCGCAAGGCGGGTGTGCCCATCATCGGCGACGACATCAAGTCGCAGGTCGGGGCAACCATCGTGCACCGCGTGCTCACCCACCTGTTCCGTGATCGCGGCGTCGAGCTCGAGAACACGTATCAGCTCAACTTCGGCGGCAACACCGACTTTCTCAACATGCTCGAACGCGAGCGTTTGATGAGCAAGAAGATCAGCAAGACCAACAGCGTGCAATCACAGCTGGCCACGCCGATGGAGAAGGATCACATCCACATCGGCCCGTCGGACTATGTGCCCTGGCTCAACGATCGCAAGTGGGCGTTCATCCGCCTCGAAGGCAAGTCCTTCGGGGACGTGCCGCTCAACGTCGAGTTGAAGCTCGAGGTGCACGACTCACCGAACAGCGCCGGCATCGTCATCGATGCGGTCCGCTGCTGCAAGCTCGGACTTGATCGCGGCCTCAGTGGCACGCTCGAGGGTCCCGCCTCGTACTTCATGAAGTCACCGCCGCGCCAGGTCTCGGACGACGAAGCCCACCGCGCCACCGAAGAGTTCATCGCCGGCGTCGAGGTGATTGGAGGCCGGCGCAACGGCCGCGTCGCCGACGTCCTGCCCGCAGCTGAGCAGGCGGAACCCGCCACACCCGCGACGAATTAGTCCGCCGAGCGAGCGGGAGCCGACAGCGTTGATGCAGGCCGGCGACGTGGCGGTCAAGACGGGCGTCCCGCCGCCCGTGGCGCGCGACCCGATGCTGGCGTACTACGCCTACCGCGGGGCGGAGGCACTGGTCGGTCTGCTCCCACAATCGGTGTCGTACTGGCTCGGTGACCGCGCCGCCGACGCGCTCCTGGCCACCGTGCCGAACCGGTTCGACGGCCTGCGCGACAACCTTCGCCACGTCATTCCGACGATCGGCGAACGGCCGCTCAAGCGACTGGTCCGCCGCAACCTCCGCAACCTCACCCATGGCTGGGTGGATGTGATGGAGATGTCGTTCCGACGCACCGACCTGCCGTCGCGGATCGACATCCAGGACCTCTACCACTTCGAGGATGCCATCGCGCGGGGCAACGGTGTGGTTGTCGCGTCGATGCATTTCGGGTCCTGGGAAGTCGGCCTGGCCGGCTGGAACAAGATGGGCCACAAGATGGCGCTGGTCGCCGAGGTGCTTCGCCCCAAACAACTCTTCGACCGAGTCGTCGGAGCACGGAGTGCGCAGGGCGTCCATATCATTCCGCTCGACACGCAGGCGATGCGCGCGGGCGATCCGCAGGTTGCCCGGAAGCTCGGCGCAGCGTCAATGCGCGAGGTGTTCAAGGTGCTCCGCTCCGGCGGTGTCGTGGCCATGGCGCTCGACCGCGATCTGATCGGGAACGGCGAGCCGCTCGAGTTCTTCGGTACCCCCGCGCCGATCCCGATCGGGACGGTCGAGATCGCCATCCGAGCCGGCGCCGCCATCGTCCCGATCCTGCTCTTCCGCAACCGCTATCGGGTCGACGCGATGGTCTATCCTGAGATCCGCTACTCCGCGGACGCGCCGAGGGACGCGGAGGTGCGCAAGACTTCGCAGATGCTGCTGCGCATCTTCGAGGGGGCGATCCGCGAGCACCCCGAGCAATGGCATGTCCTCGATCCCATTTGGCCGGCGACCGGGACGCGATGAAGATCTGCCTGGTCTCCCCGTACGACTTCATGCACCCAGGGGGGGTCACCGAGCACGTCCGGCACCTCTCGGCCAAGCTGCGCGCTCGCGGCCACGACGTGACCGTGCTCGCACCCTCGAGCCGCGTTGGCGACGACCACGGCATCCCCGGGTACGTGCGCATCGGACGGAGCGTTCCTGTGCGCACCAACGGATCCGTGGCTCGCATCGCTCTGTCCTTCCACCTGGTGCGGCGCGTTCGAGCCTTGCTCGACGAGAACCATTTCGACGTCGTCCACTATCACGAGCCCCTCGTGCCCTCGCTGCCGATCACGGTGTTGCGATTCCACAGCGGCGCGAACGTCGGCACCTTCCACACCATGGCCCGCCGTAACCTCGGGTACTACTACGGCAGGCCGTTTCTCAAGCGCTATTTCAACCGTCTCCATGTGCACGTTGCGGTGAGCGTGCCCGCGCGGGATTTCATCGCGCGCTACTTCGAGGGTGAGTACCGGGTTGTCCCGAACGGCATCGACTGCTCCCGGTTCAATCCCAACCATGTCCAGCTCGATGAGCTGCGCACACCTGGCAAGGCGACGATCCTCTTTGTGGGTCGCCTCGAGTCGCGCAAAGGGCTGCCGACCTTGCTCGAGGCGTACGGTCAGCTCCGCCGCCACCGCAAGGACGCGCGTCTCGTCGTGGTCGGCGATGGCCCGATGCGATGGGGGTACGAGAGTCAGGTCGCGGCCATGGGCATCCCCGACGTCGAGTTCGCGGGCCGGGTGTCCGCGGAGCTGCTGCCGCGCTACTACGCGTCCGCCGACATCTTCTGCGCCCCGGCGACCGGCGGCGAGAGCTTCGGGATCGTGCTCCTGGAGGCGATGGCCAGTGGGGTGCCGGTGATCGCGTCATCCATCCCGGGCTTCAGCAGCGTGATCCTCCATGACGTGGACGGCGTGCTGGTTCCACCGCGCCATCCAAAAGAGTGGGCGGAGGCAGTCGGCGCGCTGCTCGACGACCCGGCGCGACGCACCGCGATGAGCGAGCGCGGACTCGTCAAGGCGCAGCTGTATGACTGGGAACACGTCGTCGACGAAGTTCTCGACGTGTATCGCGTGGCGCGTGAACGTGCCGGCGCGAGCACGGTGGTATCCGGTGTTCACGTCCAGGCTCCAGGACTGGGTTAGGTCCGGCGCGCGACGCGTCGTTCCTGCTCTCCGCGCCCTGCACCTGACACCGAACATCCTGACCATGCTCGGGTTGTGCATCTGCGCAGGCTCCGCGGTGCTGATCGCCCTCGGGTTTCTCCTGCCCGGCGGCGTGCTGCTGCTGATCGCCAGCGGGTTCGACATTCTCGATGGCGCGCTGGCGCGTGTCACCGGCCGCGAGCAGAGCTACGGAGCGTTTCTCGACTCGACCGTGGACCGCTACGCGGAAGCGATGACGTCCATCGCGCTCCTCTACTACTTCATCTTTCACGGCCATCACACGCTCGAGCCGATGCTGGTGGTCTTCGCATTGACCGGATCGCTGCTCGTGTCCTACGTCCGTGCCCGCGCGCAGTCCCTCGGTTTCAACGGCGACGGCGGGCTGCTGGCGCGTCCTGAGCGTGTGGTCATCACGGTCATCGGTCTGGTGATCGCGCCGTTGCTGATCTGGGCACTCTGGATCCTCGCGATCCTGACCAACATCACCGCGGTGCAGCGGATCTGGGTTGTCTGGCAGCAGGCACGCCGCCTCGCTGCGGAGACCCGCAGCGCCTCGGGCGTGCCCACGGGATAACGGCTTCACGGGAGCGAGAGGTCCATACGTGGATCCTCGGCGATGCCATCTCGCCGGATCTCGAAGTGCAGGTGCGGGCCGGTCGCGTTGCCGCTTGACCCGACGGTACCGATCAGCTGACCTCGGACAACAACGTCGCCGCTCGCGACAAGCACGGAGTCGAGGTGGCCGTAGAGGCTGCTGAGGCCGCCGCCATGATCGATGACCACGTGCAAACCGTATCCCGTGGCCGACACGATGACCGTGACGATGCCCGGGAGCGTCGCCATGACCGGCGTGCCCCGCGCCGCCGCCAGGTCGATCCCCGAGTGCCAGTGGCCGCCGGGGCACGCACGATCCACGGGTTCGAAGGCAAAGCTGGTGCATCCGAATCCCTGCGACACCCACGAGTGCGCCAGTGGTTTGGCGAAACCCACCCCGGTGGAGCTGATCCCCGCGGCACTGCTCGCGAACGCCGTTCCGCCGCACAATCCGAGAGCGAGCAGCACCGTGACTGCGGCAGCGGCGCGGATCACAACGCCGTTCGATGGCGCACCACATGGTGTGCGGGTGCCATCGCCTTGTGCATCGACCGCCGGACGTGTCGCATCGCGGTGTGTGCATTGGTCTCGACATGCGTGGCGGCGTGGAGCGTTCCCGGAACTTTGAGCACGATCCAGAGGATCGCCAGCGCGAACAGGCTCTCGGCGATGCCGCTGCCGGCGCCGAACCCTACCGCCGTCGCCACCCTGAGGATGATCAGCTGCACGGCCTGCATGAACACCGCGACCATGAACAGGCGCAGCCAGGTGTACGCATAGCGGCGCGTGTCGGGCAGCGCCGAGCACAACGCCGCAAGGGGCGCGAGCACGACGAGTATGTCGAGCATCGCGGTTCGGATCACATACGAGAGCATCAGAATCACGACGGCCACGACTACGCCGAGCGCGAAGACCGCGTGGAACAGGTCCTGGGAACCCTGGATGATCGACACGGTCGCGGCGCTCATCGACCCGGACCAGGGGAGTGTGTCGATGGTCAGCGGGCCGCCGAGCGACTGCGCCACTCCGCCGATCGCGTTGTTGAGATCGATCGCCATCTGGATGAAGTAAATCGACCCGTGCACCATGACGATCGCCGCCATGACGCGCGGGATCACCAGGTGGAGCGCGTAGCGCGCGTGGATGGAGTGCTCGAAGATGCTCCGGAGCGACGCGTACAACAGGACCGCGCCGACGAGCACGTCGGCGACCAGCGCGAGCGCCCCGTTCAGGTGCTCGATGGCCGGGTTTGCCGTCAAAGGGCGAATGCCGGATCCGGTCGGGTCGACGGTTGTGAAGAGATAGCGGCTCAGCTCGGCGTTGATGTCGGTTCGCGCGGCGGCGATGAAGTGCGACAGCACGCCGGTCAGCAGCTGGAGGATCGTGCCGAGGGGATCGCGGATCCCCTGCACGATCCCTGGAAGCGATTGCATCAGGCGCGCTCAGTGGATCGTCGCTGGGACACTGGCGATCAACGCGTGGGTCAGCGTCCCCGCCACCTCGACACCGATGGTGCCGAAGACGATGCGGCCGATCCACTTCTTCGCCTGCGCGACGCTGGATGGATCGACCGCCACGATCTTGTACATGAACGCGATGAGGAATGCGAGCGCGCCGACGCTCGCGAGCAGGCCTTGCGCGATCAGGATCCAGTTGTCGATGAGCGCCTTGAGCTGAGTCACGATGGACGACCTCCGATAGACGTGATTCGGGATCGGTCGCCCCTCCGGCCGTTCCAGGTGAGCACCCGGACACTCAGCAGACTATACGGATTTGTGTATATCTGTCAAGCGATAGAATCGCCGCCGCACTGCCCTTCCGGAGGCCCATGAATCTCGCTGCCTTCGCACGCCAACCCCTGCTGTTCGGTGCTTCTCCGATGCATCCGCTGGAGCGGCTCACCGCGTCGCTGGGCGGCGCCGAGGTGTGGGCGAAGCGCGAGGACTGCAACAGCGGCCTGGCGTTCGGGGGCAACAAGACCAGGAAGTTGGAGTACCTGGTTGCCGATGCCATCGCTCATGGCTGCGACACCTTGGTGTCGATCGGTGGCGTCCAGTCCAACCACACTCGTCAGGTCGCCGCGGTGGCCGCGCGCATGGGCATGCGCTGCGTGCTCGTCCAGGAGAGCTGGGTCGACTGGCCCGATCCCGTCTATGACAAGGTTGGCAACATCCTGCTCAGCCGCATTCTCGGAGCGGACATCAGAATGGTGAAGGAAGGATTCGGTATCGGTTTCAAGGCGAGCTGGGAGCAGGCGCTCGACGGCGTGAGGGCCGCCGGTGGCAAGCCATACCCGATTCCAGCCGGCGCGTCCGATCATCCCCTTGGAGGTCTGGGATTCGCTCGCTGGGCACAGGAGGTGGCGGACCAGGAGCGAGCGCTGGGTGTGTTCTTCGACACCGTCATCGTGTGCTCGGTCACCGGGAGCACCCAGGCGGGGATGATCGCCGGTTTTGCGGCCCAGGAGCGATCCCGCCGGGTCATCGGCATCGATGCATCCGCGAAGCCCGACGAGACGCTCGACCAGGTGACCCGCATCGCTCGACAGACGGCCGAGCTCATCGAAATTGGTCGTGATCTGCGCAGCGACGAGATCATCCTGGACGCTCGATACCACGCCGGAACGTACGGGATCGCCGACGAGCGGACTGTCGAGGCCATCAAGTTCGGTGCGCGCCTGGAGGGGATGATCACCGATCCGGTCTATGAGGGCAAATCCCTGGCAGGCATGATCGACATGATCACGAGCAGGGAGATCGACCCCTCCTCAAGGGTGCTCTACGCCCACCTCGGTGGGCAACCGGCACTCAACGGATACAGCTCCCTCTTCACGTAGGCTCAATCGAAGGGTATGTCGAGCAACGCGGACTTCACGTCGGCATTTGCCTCACCGCTTGCGGCCAAGACGTATGACGAGGTGCTGGTGCCGCGGCTGTTCACTCCCTGCGCGACGATTCTCCTGGAGCACCTTGAGCTCCGAGCCGGCGAAATCCTTCTCGACGTCGCATGTGGGACCGGCATCGTGGTCCGGCTCGCGGCGCCGGTGCTCGGCCCAAGCGGTCGGGTCATCGGACGCGACGTCAACGCGGCAATGATCGAGCGGGCACGCAGCCATGCGCTCCCAGCTGAGTCAGCGAGCGTTGCGTTCGGTGTTTCGCCTGCGTCTCCGCTCGACCTCGACGATGCGTCTGTTGATGCCGTGACTTGTCAGCAGGGCCTGCAGTTCTTTCCCGAACCTGGCGCGGCACTTGCCGAGATGCGGCGTTGCCTCCGCCCGGCCGGCCGCCTCGCAATCGCTGTGTGGTTCGGCATCGAGGAGTGTCCTTTGTGGGCGGCGCTGGAGGTGGGGCTTATAGAGCGATTCGGCGAGGAGCGCGCGGCGGAGATCCGCCGACCCTTCAGCTGGCCCGGCGCGGAAGCTCTGGCAGACGGACTGACCGAGGCTGGGCTCGAGGAGATCCGCCTGTCGGACCACACGGTCGTGATGCACTTCGAAGGGGGCGTGCGGCAAGCGATGCGGGCGCTGGTGAGCACACCGTTTGCGGCGGACGTCAGCGAGCTCGACGCAGCAAGCTACGAGCGGATGACACAAACTGTCATGCGACACCTGGCCCGCTCGACGGATCCCGATGTCGCGGTGGACATCCCAGCAAGGACCTGGATCGGTACCGCGACGCACGGGTGAGGCTGTTCGCGTTTCCATCTTCGCCTGAACGCTCAGCGCACAGCCAGGCTGCGCGGAACCAGGTCATGCATCGCCGCGTACGGTGACGTGATGGGAACAACGCTGCACAGAGTTCGCCTGGGCGGAGCCGCGCTGGGCGACGTGCTGCTTGCCCTTCCCGTCGCGCCGGGTTTCAGATCGGGTCGGTCGTGGCATGGCGGGGCTCGGCGAACACCATCACGATCGGGGAGGGCCCTATGCAGACCTGCCATGTCGGCGAATGCGCGGTCCTCGCCCAACGCTTCAAAACATGTACTAATCTCACCTCAGCTGATAAGCACTGTTGAGGAGAGACGCCGTGGCCGGAGAGAAGTCCCGGGGAGCCCCCAAGCGCCAGGGTAAGAAGCCGAAGGCTGCCGCAATCGCCAAGGCGGCAAAGAAGGCGGCCGCTCAGACCGCCGCGCAGGCGCCCGCCGAGCGCTGACCTCCAGAGAGGTCCTGCTCGACCTCAGCCGGCTTCGGCGGCCATCGAGCGCTTCCGAAGTTTGTTGCGCTCGTCCGCATTGAGCACGCGTTTACGCATGCGGATGCCCACAGGGGTGACCTCGACGAGCTCGTCGTCGATGATGAAATCGAGGCACTCCTCGAGCGACATCTTCCGCGGAGGGACCAGGCGGATGGTCATGTCCTCAGTCGATGACCGGATGTTGGTCTTCTGCTTCTGCTTGGTCACGTTGAGGTGGATGTCGCCAGGCCTGCGGTTGAGCCCGACGATCATGCCTTCGTAGACTGGCGTCCCCGGCGCGATGAGCGGCTGGCCTCGTTCCTGGAGGGTGACGAGGCCGTAGGCGACGGCCACTCCGGGTTGACTCGCGGTGAGCACACCGGTGCGTGTCGTCGTCGGCAACGCCCAGGTGCGCTCCCAGCCCAGCAGACGCGTTGCCATCACCCCCGTGCCGCGGGTGAGGGTCAGGATCTGGCTGCGCAACCCGATGAGCGCACGGGTGGGTGCGTGGTACGTCAACCTCACGCCGCCGCCTGCGTCCGTGCGCATTGCGGTCATCTTCGCTCCGCGCGTTCCGAGTGCATCGGTGATGGCGCCGACCACTTCTGCGGAGCAGTCGATGACGCAATCCTCGACCGGTTCCACACGCTCGCCGGAGATCTCTTTGGTGATGACCGCCGGTCGTGACACCTCGAACTCGTAGCCCTCGCGGCGCATGGTCTCGATGAGGATGGCGAGGTGCAATTCGCCGCGTCCGCTGACGTCGAAGATGTCCGCGGTGGGTCCGTCCTCCACTCGGAGCGCGACGTTGGTGAGCAACTCGCGCTCGAGGCGTGCACGCAGCTGCCGCGACGTGCTGCTCACGGTCGCCTCGCGTCCCGCGAGGGGCGACTGGTTCACCGAGAACTGCATCCGCAGCGTCGGCTCGCCGATCTCGAGCCGTGGCAGTGCCTCGGGCGATTCAGCGTCGGCAATGGTGTCTCCGATGGCAACCGCCGCAATGCCCGACAGGTAGACGATCTCGCCTGCAGACGCGGACTCCACAGAAAGACGCTGGAGCGCCTCGACGGTGAGCACGGTCGCGATTCGCTCCACCTTCCCGACGCCGGTCGCGGTACAGCAGACGACGCTCTGACCGGGATGGACGGTGCCCCGCTGTATGCGTCCCAACGCGAGCCGGCCGCTCCAGTTGTCGTGGTCGAGATTGCTCACGAGCATCTGCAACGGGCCGTCAGGGTCGGCAAGGGGTGGCGGCACCTGTTCGATGATGGCGTCGAGCAGGGGCTCGAGGGTCAAGCCCGCGTGGATGAGATCCGCGGTGGCGGTGCCCTCACGTGCGTTGGTGTAGAGCACCGGCGCGTCCAGCTGCCACGACTCTTTGGCGAGCTCGAGCAGCAGGTCGTGGGTGGCCTCGACCGTCTCTGCGGGCTGGGCGTTGGTGCGGTCGATCTTGTTCACGACGATGATCGGCTGCAGACCGAGCGCCAGTGCCTGGCGAAGCACGACCCGCGTCTGTGGCATCGGCCCCTCCGCTGCGTCGACCAGCAACAGGCAGCCGTCCGCCATCCCGAGAACGCGTTCGACCTCACCCCCGAAGTCCGCGTGGCCCGGGGTGTCGATGATGTTGAGCTTGATCCCGTTGTAGCGAACCGACGTGGTCTTGGCGAGGATGGTGATCCCCTTCTCGCGCTCGAGATCGTTCGAGTCCATGATCAGCTCGCCGACCTGCTCGTGGGCGGCGAAAACGCGCGACTGCTTCAGCAGAGCATCGACGAGCGTGGTCTTGCCATGGTCGACGTGCGCGATGATCGCGACGTTGCGGATGTCTGCCCGGCGCTGTTCGCCGGCCACGACTGGAGGTGGCACCTCTCGATTCTGACCGCCCGGCGTTCATCGCCCGCCAGTCACCCATTGCAGGAACTGCTGAATATGGGCGGCGAGGGCGGTTTCGAGCTCGTGGAGCACCGAGTACTGGCCACTGGCGGTCGCGGCCGTATTTGCGTTCAGCTGCTTGAACAGCCCTGACAGCGGAGAGGTCAGACCACCGAGCGGTCCGGCATTCGTGACCGCGGACGGGCTCGCAAGCGGGAGGGCAGGCCCGGCCCCAGGCGTGGCCGTCGCCACGGCCGGCGGTGCCCAGCTGATGTAGCGACCTGGCGTTGGAGTCTGCGCGCCGGCGTGGACGGCGAGTGCGACCAAGCCTCCGGCCGCAGCCACACCGATCAGGATTCGGAACCGGTGAATACCAGGCATGGGCTACCTCCAAAGATCCTGCTTTGACGGTCGCCCCTCCGGCCGCACCGGACGGAATCCGGCTTCCAGAAAAGTATACGGATTTGTGTATAGAGTGCGCGGGCCGTGCACCCAGTGATGCGCAGCGTATGCGCCTATATTCACGGAGGTGAACACGGCGAGAACGGTCCTGCTCTACGGTGTCGGAGCGGTCGCCGGCATCCTCCTCGGCCTCGCGGCCGGGCAGGTCACAACCGCGTGCACCGGGTCGTGCGCCGGCACGCAACCACGATTCGCCATCTGGCAGAGCGGCTTGATCGGACTGGGCGGCGCGGTCGTGGTGCTGATCGCCTGCGCGCTGCTCGAAGACGAGTTCATCCCGGTGACGCGACAGTGGCTCCGCACGGCGATGCGCCGACTGACCGCAGACCGGCGCAAGCGGCAGGCGAGCTAGGCACTCGGCTGGTCTTGATCCACGGTAGGCCGGGTACCCGGGTGCGATCTGCGTGGAGCCTCATAGAGTTCCGGCGCGTGTCCGCACCGGTGAAGAGCGAAGGTGAGACGATTCAAGAGTGGCCGACCCTGTTTCGCTGACCCTCCCGGCGATGGGCGAGTCGGTCTCGGAAGGAATCGTGTCCCGCTGGCTCAAGGCGGTGGGTGACAGCGTCGAGGAAGGCGAGCCGGTTGTCGAGGTGACCACCGACAAGGTTGACGTCGAGGTCCCCGCACCCGCAACCGGGCAGCTGACCGAGATCGTCGCGGCCGAAGGTGAGACCGTCGCCGTCGGCGCGACCCTTGCGGTGATCGCCCCGGGGGCTGCAGCCGCGCCTGCCCCCTCACCGCTGGCCGCCGCACCTGAGCCACAGGTCGAGCCGGCCCAGTCTGCACAGGAGCCGCAGGCTGAGACTGCCCCGTCGCCGCCGACCCGCGCGGAAGACGTACCCGCCCCTGAGCCGCCGCCACGCCCCGAGGCGATCCCGACCACACCCACACCCCGCACTGCGCCGGACGGCGCCGATGTCGATGCCGCGCCGCTCGCGCGCAGGGCCGCCGCCAGGAACGGCGTCGATCTTCGCGCCATACACGGATCGGGCCCCGGCGGCATCGTGACCAAGGCAGACGTGCTCGGCGCCAAGTCCGACGGTGGTCCGCGACACGACGCGACCCCGCGGGTCGTCGACGGCGAACACGCCGAGCCGATCAAGGGCCCGGCCGCGGCCCTCGTGGACTACATGGAGCGCAGTCGCGACATCCCCACCGCGACGTCGTTCCGAAGCGTCGGGGTCGACGTGCTCGACAGCCGCCGGCGCCAGCTCAGCAGCGCGCTCGCCGCCGGCGGCAACGCCGGCAAGGTGTCGTTCACCCACCTGATCGGATACGCCATCGCGCGGGCCGCCGCCGCGAGTCCCACCATTACGACTCATTTCGCACGGACCGAGGATGGCAAGCCCGTACGTGTCGCCGGGCCGGTGCACCTCGGTCTGGCCGTGGACAGCGTCCGCAAGGACGGTTCACGTTCGCTCGTCGTCCCGGTCATCCGCAACGCCTCGGAGCTCCCCTTCAAGGAATTCCGCGGCGAGTACGAGCGCCTGATCGAACGCGCACGAACCAACACGCTCTCCGCCGACGAGCTCCAGGGCGCCACCCTGACGCTTACCAACCCCGGCGGCCTCGGGACTGTAGCGTCGGTGCCGCGGCTCATGCCCGGTCAGGGAACCATTGTCGCCATTGGTGCCATCGGCTACCCCGCCGAGTGGCGCGGCGTGCCCGAGGCGAGCATCCGCGACCTCGGCGTCGGCAAGGTCATGACCATGACCAGCACCTACGACCATCGCGTCATCCAGGGTGCGGAGTCGGGTGAGTTTCTCGGGCGCATCGAGGCCATGCTCGACGGTGCCGAGAATTTCTACGACCTGGTTTTCGCCAGCCTTGGCCTGAATCTGCCGCCGCTCGAGACCAGGCCGGCGCGCAGGGTCTCGCTCCCCGTGCCTGCCGCGCCGCGACCCTTGGGCGTTGGCGACGGAGCCCCCGATCGGATCCTGCTCGGCGCGATGCAGGCCGCCACGTCGCTGGTGAAAGCACACCGGACCCACGGCCATCTCGGCGCCCATCTCGACCCGCTCGGCTCACCGCCGATCGGCGATCCGGCCATGGAACCGTCGACGTACGGCCTGACCCCGGAACTGATGGAGCAGATCCCCGCCGATCTGCTGCGCGTCTATGTCCCCGGTCGCAACCTCGCGGAGGTGCTCCCGAATCTCCGGCGGACGTACTGCGGCACCATCGCCTTCGAGATCGAGCACATCTCCAGCCACGAGCAGCGCGTGTGGCTGCGCGAGCACATCGAGTCGGGCAAGTACCGGCCGGCGCTGACCATCGAGGACAGGCTTCGACTCCTCGAGCGGCTCACCAGGGTCGACGCGATGGAGCGATACCAGCGCGCCGCCTTCCTTGGTCAGAAGACGTTCTCGCTCGAGGGCCTCGACGCCCTGGTGCCGATGCTCGAGACGCTGATGAGCCTGGTCGCCGACGACGGTATCGGCGAGGTTGTCTTGGGCATGCCCCACCGCGGACGCTTGGCGGTGGTCGCGCACGTCGCCAATCACTCCTACGAGTCGATTCTCAACGCGTTCGAGCTGGCGTCCGCGCGCCGGGCGATCGGGCGTGTCGACTCGACCGGCGATGTGAAGTACCACGTCGGCGCCACCGGGACCTACCACACGGAATCCGGCAAGGTGATCCTGGTCCGGCTGCTGCCGAATCCCAGCCACCTCGAGGCGATCGACCCGGTGGTGGAGGGCTGGTGCCGGGCTGCGCAGACCCAGCGCCGTGCGACGACGCTGCACCTCGATCCCATGGCGGCGCTTCCGGTGCTGATCCATGGCGATGCCGCCTTCGCGGGGCAGGGCGTGGTGCAGGAGGTGCTCAACCTGCAGTCGCTTCCCGGCTACACGACCGGCGGCACCGTGCACTTCATCGCCGATAACCAGGTCGGCTTCACCACCGACCCGCAGGAGGGCAGGTCGACCCGTTACGCATCCGACCTCGCCAAGGGATTCGACATTCCCATCGTCCATGTCAATGCCGACGACGTCGAGGCCTGTCTGGCGGCGATGACCTTCGCGTACGACTACCGCCGCGCGTACCGTCGCGACGTCATGGTGCACCTGATCGGGTACCGGCGGTTTGGACACAACGAGACCGACGAGCCGGCGTACACGCAGCCGCTCATGTACATGAAGATCCGCCAGCACCCCACCGTCCGCGAGCTGTTCGCGGCGCAGCTGGTGGCCGACGGGCTGCTCCGGCCCGAAGACGTCGAGGCGCAGTCCAAGGCGATGTACGCTCGCATCGCCGACGCACACAAGCGGGTGAAGGAAAACCTCGCGGCCGAGCTCGACGATCTGACCCACGAGCAGGTCATCGAAGAGCCGGACGATCCGACCATGCGGACCGCCGTTTCCGGGCGTCAGCTTGCGGCGCTCAACGACCAGCTGCTCACCTTCCCCAAACACTTCACGCCGAACACCAAGCTGCTCCGCCAGATGGAGCGACGCAAGGCGGCCATGCTCGAGGGCGGCGTCGACTGGGGGACCGCGGAGGCACTCGCATTCGCCTCGCTCATCACTCAGGCGCATCCGATCAGGCTCACAGGACAGGACACGGTGCGCGGCACGTTCAGCCATCGTCACCTCGCGTTTCACGACGAGCGCAACGGTGAGGTGTTCATCCCCATGCAGCACCTCACCGACGCGCAGGCCACCTTCGAGGTCCTCAACAGTCCGCTCAGCGAGGTTGGCTGTCTCGGCTTCGAGTACGGCTACAGCGCGGCGGACCCGGAGACGCTGGTCATCTGGGAGGCGCAGTACGGCGACTTCTTCAACAACGCCGAGATGATCGTCGACCAGTTCGTCTCGTCCGCCCGCGCCAAATGGGGCCAGCACTCCCGCTTGACCATGCTGCTGCCCCACGGCTACGAGGGAAGTGGTCCCGAACATTCGAGCGCGCGAATCGAACGCTTCCTGCAGCTCTGCGCGAACGACAACATGCGCCTGGCGAACTGCACGACGCCCGCGCAGTACTTTCACCTGATGCGCAGTCAGGGACTGCTCAACGACCCGCGCCCGCTGATCATCTTCACGCCGAAGAGCCTGCTGCGCCTCAAGGAGTCGACGTCCCGGCTCGCCGACCTCAGCACCGGCAGGTTCCAGCCCGTGATCGACGATCCCACGGGCGCGGAACGTCGCGACGAGGTCCGGTCGCTGCTTCTCTGTTCGGGGCGGATCTACTACGAGCTCAGCCTCGCACCGCAACGAGTCGAGGCGACCGACGTCGCCATCTCGCGAGTCGAACAGCTCTATCCGTTGCCCGTCGACGCCATCCTCGAGCTGGTCGCCTCATATCCGAAGCTCGAGCGGCTGTACTGGGTGCAGGAGGAGCCGCAGAACATGGGCGCTTGGGGGAGCCTGGAGCGTGCGCTCGGGCTGGCGCGTCCGCCACACGTTCAGTGGGACTACATCGGAAGACCGCGCCGGGCCAGCCCCTCAGAGGGATACGCGGGCTCGCACCAACTCGAGCAGGAACGCATCGTCACCGAGGCGTTCGCCACGTCGCGGCGCGGTCAGAGCGGAGCAGCCGCTCCGGTCCCCGTAACCACACCGATCACCGCATGACCCAACGCGTGGTGGTGCTTGGCGGGGGTCCCGCCGGCGATGTCGCTGCGCTCCGCGCGGCTCAGCTCGGTGCCGAGGTGACGCTCATCGAACGCGCCGAGCTGGGCGGGACCTGTCTGAACTGGGGCTGTATCCCCACCAAGTCGTTGCTCGCGGGAGCCGATCTGCTTCGCAAGATCCGCGACGCCGCGTCCTTCGGCATTCGCGTCCCGGAGCCCGAGGTGGACTTCCCCCGGATGATGGAGCGCAAGGAAGAGATCGTGGTGACCATGCGCAAGGGCGTCGAGGCGGCGTGCAAGCGACGCGGCGTGCGGGTGGTTCGCGCCCAGGGTGCGGTCGACGGCGACGCGGTCGTGACCGCCGAGGGGCGCCACGAGTTCGATCACCTCATCGTCTGCGTTGGCACCGAGCCGTCCGGCTTGCCCGGCATCGACATGGAGCATCCCCGCGTGGTGACATCGAACGGCATCCTCCGCCTGGAGCGCATTCCCGACCACATGCTGGTGATCGGTGGCGGAGTGGTCGGTTGTGAATTCGCGAGCCTCTTCGCGGCGCTGGGCTCGCGAATCACCGTGATCGAGGTGCTCCCCCAGGTCCTTGCGGGTGTCGATCCGCGAATCGTCCAGCAATGGCGTCGCATCGTCGAAAAGCAGGGCATCACGTTTCTCGCGGGACGGCGGGTCGAATCCGTGGACTACGGCACGAACGCCGTCAAAGCTCACCTCGACGACGGCACCGCGATCGACGCCGACCTGCTGCTGGTCTCGGTCGGCCGCCGCTCCCAGACCCGCGGGATCGGACTCGAGGAGGCGGGCGTTGCCATCAACGATCGCGACCACATCGAGGTGGACGAGTTCCTGCGAACGGCCAACCCCAAGATCTGGGGAGCCGGGGACTGCATCGGCGGCCTGCAGCTGGCGCACCTCGGCAGCGCCGAGGGCGGACGCGCCGTCGAGAACGCGCTCGGCCACGACGTCATGCCGATGGACCGGACGGTGGTGCCGTCCTGCATCTACACCCACCCTGAAATTGCCATGGTTGGCCTGAACCCGGAGGCTGCGAAAGCAGCCGGCATCGACCTCAAGCTCGGCCAGGCACGTTACCTCGGCAACGGCAAAGCACTTGGCGAGGGTGAGCCCGACGGCCTCGCTCAGCTCTATGCCGATGCGGCAACTGACCGGCTCGTCGGTGCAACCGTGATGGGCGTGCACGCCGTGGAGATCATTCACGAGGTCGGTGTCGCCATCAGCGACGGTCTCTCGATGGACGACCTGGGTTCGATCATCCACGCGCATCCAACGGTGAGCGAACTGATGATGGACGCAGCCGAGCAGGGCGAAGGCGTCGCACCGTACCTAAGCTGAACGCTCGGCGACGCGGAGCGGGAGGGGTCACCCGCGCCCCTGCTCAGCTTGTCAGCGCCCTCGTTCGCGCAAGCAGATTGGTCGCGCTCGCTCGGGCGCTGCCAAATTCGCTGGGACTCGGGTGACCCCTCCCGCTCCGAGCCCTTGCTCAGGTTAGGAAGTGGCTGTCTTGCGCAGCCGCTCGTCGCGGCGCCGCCGGTTTCGCATCCGGAGTGCGACCACGAGGACACGTCCCTCGAACCAGGTTAGGGCGCCGGCGCCGATCGCCGCCGCGAGCAGGACGGCTCCGAGCCAGCGGGGGGTCAGGATGACGATGGTGACGCCGGCGACAGCCAGGACGGCCGTCGATGCCAGGAACGTCGCGGTGAGCAACGCGCGCCAGGTCAGGAGGATGGAAGCTCTGACCGCCATGACCGCCGCCTGAGCGTCGAGGCGGGCCTTCGGCGTGCTGCCGGGAACGGGTTGACCGCCCGCGAATGCGCGCCGGCGGTTGGTTGCGATCCGCCAGAAGAAGAGGCTCGCCGCAAGCCGGGCGAGGAGCCTGATGACGATGGCCCACGGCATGTACCCATGCTACAGTCGCCGAGCGTTTCAACCGTGGGAGCAGCGAGATGATTCGTGCATACGTGCTCGTGACAGCGAGCGCAGGCAGGGCACAACATGTGGCCGACGCCCTGAGAGGCAGCGACGGCATCGTCCTGGTCGACGCGATCACCGGCGAATATGACGTCATCGCCCAGGTCGAGGCAGCGGACGTACCGGGCATCGGGCGTCTCATCCTGGATCGGATCCAGTCCGCAGACGGCGTGGTCAAGACGATCACGTGCCTCGCCGTCTGATCCGGACGCGGCGGCACCAGTCGGGAGCCCTGGCCTGGGTGGACTAGCCGGCCTCTACCGGGCTGCGCTCGCACGACTTCGCGGCAGCGCACACCTCCGAAGATCGCTGCTCTTCTGGACGCTGCTCGGGCTCGCCCTCGGCGAAGCGCTGACCGCTGACGTGGCGCTGGTGCACGGCCACGGCACGCTGACCCTCGCGGTAATCGCCACCGCGGTCTGGTGGCTCGCGGTCACTATCGGGATCATCGGTGGCGCGGCCCTGCTCAGGACGCCCGACGGAGCGCCCGTCGATCGCTATGGGGTCCCCAACGGGCTGACGGCGCTCCGCGGTTATGCGTGTGTTCCGGTGCTGCTGCTCGGAACCCTGTCGTTGCCGGGGCGCCTGGGTCTCGCGCTGTGGGGCTGCGTCGGCGGCTCGGTCGGCCTGCTGGACGCGGTCGACGGCTTCATCGCTCGCCGCTACGGGCCGGTCACCGTCCTGGGCAAGGCGATGGACCCGTTCGGCGACGCCCTCTATTTCGTGGTCGGAGCCATCGGCTCCTGGGCACTCGGGATCGTCCCGCTCTGGCTGGCGATCCTGATCGTCGCTCGGTATGCCGGACCGGTCGTGCTGACACCGATCGTGCTCTTCACCGGCCGCCGCCCGGAGCTGGTCTACACCGTGTGGGGACGGCGCAACACGCTGTTCACCGGGGTCGTGCTCTTCGCCCTGTACGTGGTCCGCCTCTTCGGGGGACCGGTTGAGATCGTGGCGCTGATCATCGCGCTGCCAACGCTCGTGCCCACGGCGCTGCTGCATTTCGTTGCGCTCTTCCAGCGGGTTGCTGCTTCGCCGCGGGCAGGGTGACGGGCAGTGTCAGTCAGCGACCGAGTTGCTGAGCACCTCCCGGATGTGGCTGAGCCACCCCAGCGAGGTGAGGCCATGCGCTCCAGGCACGTAGTTGCAATCGAAGCCGTCGGCGAGGAGCCGCGTCAGACCAGGCTCGTCGAACCCTTCGTCGATGAGACGGTCGATGTCGCCGGTCGCTTCGATGACCGTCTCAGCCGACGCGTCGTCCACGAACGCGTGCAGCGCGGCATCGGGCGCGCCGTGGTCCTGCTGCCAATCCTGGTGGTAGTAGCCGGCCAGCAGCTGAGCCAGCGCCGGGTAGTCGGTCGCGGCGTTGTCGATCGCGATGTCGATATCGATGGTGCCGTTCATTGTCAGCGCTCCTGGTGTCTTTTGTCCCGGAAGGGAGAACGCGTCGGATAGGCGGTCACGAGCGTGAACCCGCCGGGCAGTTCATCGTTGCGACGCAGGACGAGCCGGACTGCGGTGACCTGGGTGGGAACCACCACGCCCCGGCTGACCTCGGCGTAGGTGAGCACGTGACCAACCACCTCGCCCATGTCCTCGACAAAGGTGAAAGGAGCGCCCCGGTCTCTGCCGCCCAGCCATTTGGTGATGTCCGAGCTTCGCCGTGTGATCGCAATGTCGACACACCGCTGCGCGGTCGCTCGGCTGATGAATCGACCCGCAGCGGCGACGCCCTCGCGGAGGATCCTGCGCATCTCGTCGCCGGCGCGGGTATCGACGTGACGGCGCAGCGTGTGTCCGCCTCGACCCTCGTAGACGCTGAGGTCCTCGACCGGGATCCGGCGAGGGCGTGGCCCTGGAGCCGGCCGGTCAATGCCATCAAGCATGCGTGTGTCCTCCCGCGCCCGTCGCTGAGCGGCAAAGTGATCGCCGCGATGCGCCGCAGTCTCTCCGGCCCACGCGTACACCGCGCAGACGGTTATCCGGTCGGGCGGGACACGAACGCATAATCACGACGAGTGCTCGCAATCCTCAAGCCGACGCCTGCGCCCGGGTTCGCGATCGGCGACGTCCCGAAACCCTCGCCCGCGGCAGGCCAGGTCCTCCTTCGTGTCCTCGCAGCGTCCGTGTGCGGCACCGACGTGCATCTCTACGACTGGAATCCCTGGGCCGCGGCGCGCGTGCATCCCCCACGCGTGGTGGGTCATGAGGTCTGCGGCGAGGTGGTCGCGTGGGGTGAGGGCGTGCACGATCCGCCGCTCGGGACCCGCGTGGCGGTCGAGTCGCACATCGTGTGCGGCCACTGCGATGAGTGTCGTCGTGGCGACTTTCACGTCTGCGAGAACACGCGCATCATCGGAGTCGACGTCGATGGTGCGTTTGCGACCCACCTCGCCGTACCGCGGGCGAACGTGTGGCCGGTCGGCGACACGGTACCTGCGGAGGTCGCCGCCGCCATGGAGCCATTCGGTAACGCGGTGCACGCGTGTTCGTATGGCGACCTCGGCGGGCGAAGCGTGGTGGTGTTCGGCTGCGGTCCGATCGGGTGTGCGGCAATCGCTGTCGCGCGGGTCCTGGGTGCTGCCCGGGTCGTCGGCGTCGACCGCAACGCCTATCGACTCGACCTTGCCGAGCGCGTGGGCGCCAACGCCCTCGTGCGGGCGACCGACGCCGCTGCGGACGACGCCGTGCGCCGTGCCGCAGGCGGTGCGATCGACTGCGTGCTCGAGATGAGCGGATCACCGGTTGCGGTCGCGTCGGCCACGCGTCTCGTCCGGCCCGGGGGCTGGATCAGCCTGCTCGGCATCGGCGACGGGCCCGACGTCGTCGATCTGTCGAGCGACGTCGTCATGAAGGGCTTGAGCCTGTACGGCATCGCCGGCCGGCGCATCCCGGAGACCTGGGAGCAGGTGACCGCCTACGTCCGAGACGGCGTCGTCGATGTGCGCGCGCTGATCACGCACCATTTCGCGTTGCACGATATCGATGCCGCCATCGAGTTGATGAAGTCAGGTCAATGCGGGAAGGTGACCCTCACGCCTGAGTAGCGACGCGCGGGGTATCGTTGGTCGCATGGTGACGAGTGCGGTCACGTCGAAGGCGGTCCAGGCCCTGGACGCGTCGCTGAACGAGGATCTCGAGGCACTGCGCCGCGACGGGCTGCTCCGTCCACTGCGCGTGCTCGAATCCGCGCAGGGTCCCGAGGTGGACATCGGCGGCAAGGCGGTGATCAGCCTGTCCAGCAACAACTATCTCGGCCTCAACACGCACCCACGCCTGGTCGAGGCAGCATCGCGCGCCGCGCTCGAATGGGGCGCGGGCAGTGGCGCGGTGCGAACCATCGCGGGGACGCAGACCCTGCACCAGGAGCTTGAGCGCCGGCTTGCCGCGTTCAAGCGCACCGAGGCGTCGCTCACCTTTCAAAGCGGGTACGCCGTGAACGTCGGTGTCATCGGTTCGATGCTCGACCAGGGTGACTGCGTTGTCAGTGACAAGCTCAACCACGCGAGCATCATCGACGGCATCCGGCTGACCAAGGCCGATCGGATCCTCTACGAGCACGCCGACGCGGATGACGCCGAGCGCGCTCTCAGCGAGGCGCGTGGCAAGGGGTATCGACGCATCCTTCTGGTCACCGACGGGGTGTTCAGCATGGACGGCGACATCGCCCCGCTTCCGGCGCTGGTCGAGCGGGCGGAGCAATACGGGGCCGCGGTGATGGTCGATGACGCGCACGCGACAGGTGTGCTCGGCACCAACGGCCGCGGCACCACCGATCACTTCGGTCTCCATGGGAGGGTCGCGCTCAACATCGGTACTCTCAGCAAGGCGGTCGGGGTGGTGGGCGGTTATGTCGCCTCGTCGCAGATCGTGCGCGATCACCTGATCCACAAGTCGCGGCCGTTCCTGTTCTCGTCCTCGCACCCGCCGGCGGTGGTTGCCGCGTGCATTGCCGCCGTCGACGTGCTCGAGCAGGAGCCTCAGCTCATGGAGCAGCTCTGGAGCAACACGCGCCATTTCAAGAGCGGACTCCGCGAGCTCGGCTTCGACATCGGCCAGAGCGAGACCCCGATCACGCCGGTGATGTGCGGCGAAGCGCCGACGGCGATGGAGCTCTCCGACATGCTGCTCGAGCGCGGCGTGTTCGCCCAGGGCATCGGGTTTCCCACGGTCGCGCGGGGCAGGGCTCGGGTGCGAACCATCGTTTGCGCGACCCATACGCACGAGCAGCTGGATCGAGCGCTGCTCGCATTCGAGGAGGTTGGCACCCGTCTTGGACTGATCGGAGGGCGCCACGAGGCGTAACCCGATGACCCCAACACGCTTCTGCGAGGTGCGTCCTTCGCGGGTCAGGCCCCGCTAGCGATGGGCCATCGCAGCGCAGCGGAACTCGAGGAGGAGCGGCTGGAGATCCTTGCCGCGCAGCGTGACCGGGTGGCGTTCGCGCCGCTGTACGAGCGCTACGTCGACCAGATCCACGCCTACGTCTACACCCTCACGAACAACATGGAGCAGGCCGACGACGTGACCGCGGCAACCTTCGCCAAAGCGATCGAGGAGCTCCCACGCTTCGAGTGGCGCGGAGTTCCGTACTCGGCGTGGCTGTATCGCGTCGCCGGCAACCTGGTGGCCCGGGAGCGGCGCCGCCCGGGCTGGATCGAGCTCGAGCCCCGGATGCTGCCCGACGACGACGCCGACCCCGCCTGGCACGCGGAGGAGAACGATCGCGCCGAGGAGGTGCGGGCGGCTGTCGCAGGGCTGCCCCACGACCAGCGTCAGGCGATCCTGCTCCGATTCGGCGGGGAGCTTCGGAACCGGGAGATCGCCGAGATCATGGGAAGAAGCGAAGGGGCGGTCAAGCTCCTGACGTTCCGCGCCCTGACAGCGCTGCGGCGTCGCCTGGGCGCGCCGATGCCGGCGGAGCGGCTCTCGAGGTCCGGGTCGTGAACGTCGAGGACCGCCTGGACGGGGCGCTCGCCGGCGACATGGTCGCCTTCGCCGCATCGCAGGAGGTGTCAGGGTTGGTCGACACCGGCGATGAGGTGAGTGCGGTGCTGGCGGCCTGGACCCTGGATCGCGAAGCCCGGGCGCGGATCTATGCGTCGGCGCTGGCGATCGCCGGCGCCTCAGGCATCGGCGATCGCATTCGCGCCCTGGGACTTGACCGCCGGGTGCAGGCGATCGCGGGTGGCACCGTTGTCACC
>JBAPOS010000140.1:0-8441 GCA_049279755.1 Candidatus Dormiibacterota bacterium
ACTGCGGGGCGCCTGGTGGCGTCTAGTTGCTGAGGCCGTGGCTGATGTTCGAGAACACATTGTTCACCTGCTTACCAACGGTAGTGAGGATCACGATTACGACGATGGCGATCAGGACCAGGATGAGGGCGTACTCGACCATTCCCTGCCCACTCTCGGGGCGTTGAAGCAGCTGCTCCAGCTTGTTGAGAGCGAACTCGCGACACCGCAGATAATTGCGCTGCACCCTGGTCTCCTCGCATATGACGTACTAATCGTACCCAGCGTGCGGCTACGACCTGAATGGGTCTGTAAGTCCTGGTGACGAGAAGTCGCATTCGGGATGCGTCTCCCGTGACGAAGTCATCACCGGTCGTCAGATATCGACCGCCATCGCCACCTCACCGAACGCCGGTGGCGGTGGCGCTGCCTAATGCTCCTCGTCAGACCCAGGCATCAAGTGGTTGGCGTGACCTTTCCGGCCGGTGCCGATCCCAGACGTCCCGAAATCCTAGTTGTACGCGAGCGACGGGTCGGATCCGTGCCACTGCCAGGGTTCACGGCACTTTCGCGAGTGAACGCCGTGAGGTAACTGCCGAAGTTGGACGGAGGTGGCAACGCACGAGCACGTGGTCTGCCTGCAGCAGGACACCCTCTGCGAACGACGTCGCCCACCACATGAGGGCGCCACAAGCGAGCCCGAGCGCGAACCCACCCGCGACATCCGAGACCTCGGCAACTACTTCGACATCGATCCCGTTCTGGTCCGCATCGTGTTCGTGATACTCACCGCGGCTGGTGGCGCAGGCGTGCTTGCGTATCTGATTCTTTGGATCGTGATGCCGAGAGCTGGATCCACCGTCGCGACGGGCGGAGCGGGCATTGGTGAGGGAGTCCGCACCATGGCGACCGAATTGAAGGACGTCGGCCGCGAGTTCGGCAGCTCCGTGGCGGGCGCATGGCCGCCCCCACCGCCACCCCCGACCTATCCGTCGGGCGGCGTTGACCAAGCGTCAGCCTCGCGGGCAGCGCGAGGAGCCGGGCATCGGCACGAGCGCGGTGTGCCGATTCTTGGGCTCGCTTTCATCGTCCTGGGACTGTGGCTTCTCCTCGCCAATCTCGGAGTCATCGACTGGGCGAGCGCGCGTTACGTGTGGCCGATTGCGCTTGTGGGTCTCGGTTTCGTCCTGCTCATCCGGCGTGTGCGCTGAGCACGAGGTCGAGACCAACTTCATCCTCTCGAAAGGGTGCACAGCGCAAGCTGTGAAAACCCCCTCTTGGAGAGTCGCCGCACCGGCTCACTACCGACCAGCGGCGGCTCTCTTCCGCACTACAACTCTGCGTGTTCTCACCACGCTCGTTCAGGGCTTCTTGACCACTGCAGAGCCGCCCGTAACGGTCACCGCGCTGGCCGCAGTGCCGGCGGTCGCTGTTCCTGGCGAAAGCGTGCTGGTCGTCGTCTTTGAGATGACGCCATCGTCACCGACTGTGATGACGGTGGTCACCGTTCGCACGGCCGAGACGGCTGGGATCGCCGTCTTTGTCGGCGCGCCGACGGCCACAAAATATCCGACAAGGCCGACCCCTGCGATACCCCCGGCGCCGGCGACCGCCTTGATCTTGCGGCGCAGAGCCAGTGCGCGATCTCGTCGCTCGACACGATCCTGATGGGGCGGTAGGGGTGACATGTTGATTCTCCGGAAGTTGCGCATTGAGTGACATCAGGGTCCCATCGGTGGCTGGCGACAACCTTGACGAATGCTCGGAGTTCGCTGAGACATCGGCGAACGCTGCGCCGCGACAGCCGGCACAACATCGAGTGGCGTCTCAGTTGCGAGCGGCTCCATCGTCGTCAAGAAACCATCACGACGGGGGCAGACCGTATCCAACCTGCGATCTCGCGCGACTTAGTGGCATGGATCAGGCGCCGTGGTGGCGCTCGCAACCTGGAGGACATCTTGCGCCCTCGTGCTCGCTCTCACTTCTTCTCGACGGTCGTACTCATTGGGCTGGCCGGCGTCATCACCGGCGTCAGTGCCGCAGGCCACGTCGGCCCGTTCGCGGCGCTCGGCGCCGGTGCTCCGCACACCGTCGCCGCCCGGCTCCCGGGTACGCCGCTTCGGGCCGACAGCCTCTATCCGGCTCCGACAAAGCCTCCGACCGTCCATGAAATCATCGTGATCACCGACCCCGCGCCAACTGCACGGCCCGGGTCTGGTTATTCGGCAGGAGGCCCCAGCTCGACGGCGACACCCAGGCCGACCGCCACCGCGTCCCCGGCACCGTGGTGCGA
Source organism: Candidatus Dormiibacterota bacterium (assembly GCA_049279755.1). GTDB lineage: Bacteria > Chloroflexota > Dormibacteria > Aeolococcales > Aeolococcaceae > Palsa-851. The sequence goes on from JBAPOS010000140.1 coordinate 2,273, forward strand.
TGACAGTTGCAGTGGTGGGGGGGGTGGTGGCGGCGGCGGCGGTGGAGACAACTGAGGTGGCGGAGTACCGACCCGACGACCGCGACAAGGCTTTCAAGCGAGTCGCGTCATGGACGATCGGCGGCGTCTCCGGCGTCGTAGCGATCACCGGAGCCTTGACGGCGGTCAGCGCAGCGGGCTTTGCCGCCGCGGCGAGCGCGCCGGTCGAGCGGGTGCCGACGATCCCTCCCGAGCCAGTTCCCTTCCAGTCGACTCCGCCCTCGCCAGCCGTGATCATCAAAGTTGTCCACCTTCCGGCCTCCGCGGGAGTCCACCGAGGGGCCAGCATGATCTCGCCGCCTCGCGTCGCGCCTGTCCGAGTCGCGAAGGGTTCATCGCCACCGCCTCCGCCCCCGCCGCCACCGGTATGCCACTCGACTCCAACGCGTCCGTGTTGACCTCTCGCGCATTCCGCGCAATGGGCACGATGAACGTCGTGGCGGTGGACGACCCTGACGCACTGGCACCGGCGACCGCGGCTGCGCGGGCGGTCATCCGCGCGGTCGACGACGCATGCTCCCGTTTTCGAGCGGACTCGGAGATCTCGATGCTCAACAGCTCGGCAGGGAGCGGGCCGGTTCCCGTCTCGGAACTACTCGACGACGTCATCGGCAACGCCCTTTGGGCCGCCGCGGCCACGGATGGGCTAGTCGATCCGACCGTCGGTGGGCTTATGGAGCGGATCGGCTACACGGTGACCTTTGTCGACCTGCCCGCGGACGGTCCCTCAATCGATCTCCAGATCCGCTCAGCGCCAGGATGGGCAAGCATCGAGCACGATCGCGTCAACCGTACGGTGACGCTCCCGGAGGACGCGTCGATCGACCTCGGGGCGATCGGCAAGGCGTGGGCCGCCGACCGCGCTGCCATCGCTGCGGCACAGCGATCCGGCACAGGGGTCCTGGTGTCCTGCGGCGGCGACGTGGCGGTGTCCGGGCCGACTCCCAAAGGCGGGTGGTGCATCAGGGTGGCCGAAGCGACCGACTCGACGGAGTGGGAGGACATCCACGTGTTCGACGGCGGTCTCGCCACCTCTGGCACCGGCGCACGAACATGGCGCCGTGGCGGAGAGGTCCTTCACCACATCCTCGATCCCGCAACCGGGCTCCCGTCGGCCTCTCCGTGGGTGATGGCCAGTGTCGCGGCGTCGTCGTGTACGCAGGCCAACGCTGCTGCGACCGCCTCGATCGTACTTGGCGACGCCGCGCCTTCGTGGCTGGACAGCCTTGGCGTGCCGGCACGGCTTGTCAGGCGTGATGGCTCGATCGTGAGGGTGGGACGGTGGCCGGTCTGACACCGGAGCCCGGATTGATGCTCTCGGCGTTTTTGACCAAGCCCAGTCCGCTATGGTTTGCCACGCGCGGCGCCGGCGTCATGACGCTCGTCTGTCTGACCGCGGTCGTGATCCTGGGGATCTCAACGTCGCTGCGGGTCACGAGTGGGCGCTCACCGCGCTTCGTGATCGCCTCGCTGCATCGCAACTTCGCGCTCTTCACGATCCTGCTCCTGGCGGTGCACATCGCGACATCGGTTCTCGACCCGTTCGCAGGGATTCGGCCTGTCGATGCGGTCGTTCCGTTCGGCGGCGCCTACCGAACCTTCTGGCTCGGGCTCGGCATCCTCGCCGCCGAGGTGCTGCTCGCCGTCACGGTGACCAGCCTTCTGCGCGCGCGGATCGGACCCCGCGTCTGGCGGATCGTCCACTGGGCCGCGTATGCGTCGTGGCCACTGGCGGTGGTGCATGGCCTCGGAACCGGCTCGGACGCCCAGGAACCGTGGATGCTCGGCCTCACCGCTACGTGCATGTCAGCCGTGCTCGTCAGCCTGGCGCGGCGCCTGCTGGTCGGACGCGTGCGCACCCTGCCGGTGCGCCTCGCAAGTGGCGTGGTCGTGGTGATGGCGACGTATGCGATCTGCGCCTGGAGCGTGGCCGGCCCGCTCCGCCCGGGTTGGGCCGTGACCGCCGGCACGCCGGCATCAATCCTCACCTCGAAGCCGAGCCCTCCTCCGATCCGTTCGGCCACGCACGGGTTCTCCGACGCCCTGATCGGCACGGTGACGAAAACATCGGGCGGAGTCGACATCGGTTTGCGGGATACAGTCGATACTGCGTTGACGGTGGTGATCATGCCCGCCGGACCCACGGAAACGTTGCCGCAGCTGACCGTTGCTCGCAACGGCGTGACGGTATGCGCAAATGTGCCGGCCCGGGTCGGAGTTTCGGTCTATGCCGTCTGCAACGGCACGCGCTTGGCCATCACCATGTTCGGGACTGGATCGTCGATCACGGGGCGTCTGGTCACCTCGGGACCCCTAGGATGACAGCGACAGCGGTTTTCACTCCGCCGGAGGCACCTCCACTCCATGTCGAACGTGCCGCTGGCGCTCCACGTCTGCTCGCCGGGAAGCGACTCGACTCCGGTGCGGAGACGCTGGCCGAGCACCGACAGCGACTGGGCCGGCGACCGATCGGCGGCGAGTGGCTTCTGGATGTCATCGAGCGCAGCGGCCTGCGCGGTCATGGCGGCGCATGGTTCCCGACGTACCGCAAGTGGCGGGGTGTAAGCCGGCTCGCGCTCGAGCGGGGGCCTTCGGTGGTCGTTGTGAACGCATCCGAAGGAGAACCCCTCTCGGCGAAGGACCGGCTCCTGGCGGAGAAGCGGCCGCACCTCCTCATCGACGGTGCGCTGATCGCCGCCGAGGCGGTGGGCGCCGATGATGTCGTCATCTATGTCTCGCGTCCGGCCCGGCGCGCGACGCGGGCGCTCCGGCAAGCCCTTGGCGAGCGTAGGCGCGACGGATTCAACGAGCCGCATATCCGGATCGTCCACACGCAGCATCGATACGTCGCCGGTGAGTCCTCGGCTGTCGTGCGTCGTGTCAACGGAGGACAGGCGAAGCCGTCGTTCAGTCCACCGCATCCGTCGGAGCGCGGTGTGCTCGGACGCCCCACCCTTGTACAGAACGCCGAGACGATCGCTCACGCCGCGCTGATCGCGCGGCACGGCGATGCCTGGTTTCGCGAGCGCGGTACCGCTACCGCTCCGGGTACGGGGTTGGTGACGCTGGCCGGCAACATCGCGCGGCCGGGTGTGTACGAGGTCGACCTCGGATCGTCGCTGCTGAGTGTGGTCGCTGCCGCCGGAGGTGTGCTCTCGGCGCCGGCGGGACTCCTGATCGGTGGGTACTTCGGTACGTGGCTTGGGTCGGAGCGCGGGGCCGCGGCGACGCTCTGCCCGGAGCACGTCTCCCTCGGGTGCGGTGTGATCGGCATGCTCGGCAGCGACGGGTGCGGCGTCGGCGAGTCGGCGAGGATCGTGAGCTACCTCGCCCGCGAGAGCGCCGGCCAATGCGGGCCGTGTGTCTTGGGGCTTCGCGCCGTCGCCGAGGCTATGTCGCGGCTGGCCGCGGGCGACGCCGATCGCGGCGACCTGAACCGAATCCATCGCTGGTCGGACCAGATCGTGGGTCGCGGCGCCTGCAACCACCCCGACGGCGCGGTCAACAACCTGCGCACCGCTCTCGATACTTTCGCAGCCGATGTCGAGCGCCACGTGAGCGGGCACGCCTGCGCGGGGTTGGGTGCCACGCCGTTGCCTGTGCCGCCTCGTTCTCCGTTCGGATGGCGATGAGCGACTCTGGACCACGTCTCCGGGTCAACCCGATTCGATGTGACGGAGCCCGGTATTGCGCCGAGATCGTGCCGGAACTCGTCGGGCTCGATGAGTGGGGCTACCCGGTCGTGTCCTCGGTTCCGATCGAGGACCCGCGCCTGCTTCGCCTGGCGGAGCGCGCGGTCAAGGAGTGCCCGCGGGTCGCGCTGCAACTCGCCCGGCTCCGTGCCCGCGAGCGCTGACCTCAGTCGTCCGGCGGCGGGGTCTGCCCTGGGCTCGGCGAGGGGTCATGGCCACCGCCATCGTCCCCGGCGTCCCCGGTCGGTGACAGGCTCTGGTGTTCACTCGAGGAGGACGGACTCCGGCCCCCATCCCCCTCGGCGGGATTCGAGCCCGACGCGGGGGTGTCATCATCGGTCGGGCGCGGGGTGCCGGTGGGCAGGGGCGAAGGGCTCTCCAACTCGGTCCCGAACTCCTCGCTGAGCAGGGTTGCCGCGTCGAGCCGGTACCGTGGCCAGAGGGGCGATGACGGGTCGTTGGAAAGTACCGTGAATGCGGCCTTGAGCTCGGTGCTGGCGTCTGCGAGGCTCTGGGCCGGATCTATCCGTTGTCTCGCATCCGCAAGGCTTGCCTCCGCGAACTGAAGGTGGAGCGTCGCGTCATCCGCGCCAGGAAGCTTGAGCATCACTCCCTGGCGTGCCTCGCGGACAACGAAGAGCGCAGACCCTGGCGGTGCGTTCCATCCCGCCGCGGCAACGCTCGCAGCGGCCACGATCGTCGCGGCCGAGGCGATCAAGGGAGCGTGCCCGAATCGCGGTCGTAGGCTGAAGAAGCTTCGCGCGCGAGGTCGCCGAGACGCGACGATGATCGCGTCGACCATTGCGTCATGCGCGCGCTCGCGAGCGTGGCGGCGGGGCGCGCGACGGCTGCTCAGGCGCCAGGCGTCGAGCGCGGCGGAGAGCTGCGGATCGATCCAGTCGGTCATGCCGCCCTCTTCGGGCTGAGTGCCCGACGCAACGACTCGAGCGCCCGGTGTTGTATGGACTTCACCGCGCCGACGGTCCGCTTCGTCGTCGAGGCAACATCCTCCAGCGATTGATCGAGAACAAACCGGCGGATCAGAACATCGCGCTGGTCCTCGGTGAGGTGGACCATGGCGGTGCGAACTCGGTCCGCCTCCATGTTCATCTCAGCGATAGCACCCGGATCTGCGCCCGGGGGGCCGGCGTCGAGTGCGAGCCCACGCTGGCGACTGCCCCGACGGATGTGATCGACGACCTTATGGCGGCAGATGTGCAGGAACCATGCCTGCACAGCCGGCTCCCGCCTGTCTCGGAGCGTCTTGATCGAAGTTACTGCCGCCACAAACACTTCCTGTGTCACATCTTCAGCCGCCGCGAGGTCGCCGAGGCGCGCGAGCGCATAGGCATGCACATCGGGGTAAAAGCGCTCGAACAGGGCGTTCCACCCGTGTGCCTCGCCGCGTTGCGCGGCCTCTACCGCCTGCGCGAGACGGTTGGTCTCTGCCAGGCTCGCGCCGCCACTGTCGGATTCATCAAATATCAAGTCGGCTGAGATGGCGTCCGGGATACGGGTGGCACCGAATCGATCCGAAGGCCCCGTCGGGTTACCGGAGACGTCCACGAGCTCGTTGGAACATGACGCTCAGCAAGGTACCCGAAACGATCAGCACGATCCAATTGATCGTGAGGATCGTTACCTCAAATGCGACAAGGTCCTGCTGCACCAGCCAAAGGAGGGCGAACGCCACAACCGCCAGCACGAAGCTGAGGATGAAGATTGCGCGCACCGTCCGCTCGACCCTCCCTCGAGCGAACACCGGTGCAGCGAAGAGGAACGCCGCGCTCATCAGCAGGTACGCGAGCGCCTCCAGTGCGATGAAGAATCCGTGGGGATTGTACTGTGTGAATATTGAGAGACCCTGGATCTCGCCGGCACGCAGGCTTGGCACGACGACCGTGAACTGCACGAAGTAGTTCACCATGATGACGACCGCGTAGGCCGCGGCGGACGAGAGGGCGATCCGGCTAAAAGTCTTCTTGCTGTCGGGAGCGTACGAGTGAATGCACGCCGTCAACACGACAAAAGATGGCGCCAAGAGGAATCCCGGAATGAGCCACAAGTAATCGCCGGGAATGAACCGCGCGACATCTACGTATGGGTAAGCGACGCAAGCACTCGCGCAGAAGGGGCCACTCCTGGCGGGAGTCGCGATACCGGCCACCGCGAACACGATGGTGACGACGGTTATGACTATCGCCGCCCAGTACGCAAGCTGAAGCCCCGGGCGTCCCGTCGCCGAGACGCGTACGGGCTTGCCTTCCCCCGCGCGTGGCTGTTGAGCGCTCGCTCCCGATATCTCCACAGTCTCAGAGACCATGGGCGTATGGCTGCCTCAGGAGCAGTTGGTTGACGGCGCGGCTTGCCAGAAGCCGTCTTTATCGTGAGTTACCGGCGAGCAGCGTGCCAGGGCCGTTGGTCACCAGTGCCAGGAC
>JBAPOS010000141.1:0-2307 GCA_049279755.1 Candidatus Dormiibacterota bacterium
CCGAAGACCTTTTCGGTCACGAGCATGCGGCTCTCATCGAGAAGGTCGCTGACCCGGTTGGCCCAACGGAATACGCCGACGTCCAAAGCGAGCACTACGCCCAACAGGACCAGCACCATGGCGAAAACGCCCACCGAGTCCGCCTCGGCTGAGAGGGTCACCAGTGTCACGATGCCCGCAGGGTTGAGCAGATAGGGAACAGCGAGCGGGAAGGTGGCGACACGAAGCGGATCGCGTCCCTTTATGGCCTGACTGTCTTTTGGCTCGGCTGTGCCAAGCACCATGGTGGTTGCGATGATGACCAGGATGAGGCCGCCGGCGACCGAAAGCGATCCCGTCGAGAAGTGAAGTAGTCGTGCCAGTAGCTCGCCCAGTCCGACCAAAAGGAGCGAGACCACGCCAGCGGTGGTGAGCATTTTGCGGACGACGAGGGCCTTGGTTTTGTTATCGAGGGCCGCGGTGATCTCTAGGAAAGGCACCAGGGCGATCTTCGGTCCCACCCCGATTAACAAGAGCAAGAACGTGTCGATTACCCAGTAGATGTCAAGCGACTTGTAGGTCACCGGGGCGTCTTCTTAGCCCGCTCGGTTACCGCGGCGCCAAGGCCTGGCTTCGCCGCTGGTCTCGCCGGAACTGCCGGTAGCCCACATCTTTCATACTCTGCCGACGCTACCGCGGGAGTTGGAGACGAGCACTCTGGCGTCCTTATAATCGCTGGGATGGCCTCCTTGAGCCACCACAGCCTCGATGTGGTGGTCGTCGGCGGGGGCCCGGCCGGTGTGATCGCGGCGCTGCGCGCGGCGCGACTGGGAGCTCGGACCGCGCTCATAACGGGAGATGGGCTGGGCGGAACGGCCGCCACCGACGGGCCCGTCCCGGTGCGCACCCTGGCCCACGCGGCGCGCCTCATCCGCGAGGCCAGGCAACTACCGCGCTACGGCATCACCGCCGGTGAACCTGCGCTCGACTACCAGCGGTTGGTTGATCGCGTCCGGGAGGTCACCGAAGACGTGCGGGCCCACTCGGTACTAAGGGAAGAGCTCCAGCAGTCTGGGATAGATATCTACGAGCACGCCGGAGCAGCCCGGTTCGTCGACCCGCACCTGATCGAAAGCGAGCATGCACCACCGGTTCGCGCCGAGAAGTTCATCATCTGCACCGGTGGCATGTCACGGCGACTGGATCTGCCCGGCTTCGATTTGACTTGCACCCACAGCAACGCTTGGGGTTTCTCCTCGGTTCCGCCGTCGATGCTGGTGATCGGCGCCGGCGCGACCGGTGTGCAGGTCGCTTCTATCTTCAACGCCTTCGGGTCACAAGTGGCGCTGTTCGAGGCGGCGCCGCGGATCCTCATGAGCGAAGACCGCGACGTCGCTACTGCAGTTAGCAGTGCGTTGCAAGCGTCGGGGATCCGGGTGCTCGAGGAGGCCGGGACCATCGAGCGTTTCGAGTCGTGCCCCAGCGGCGTCCGGCTTGTCTACACCAAAAGTGACACCCGAGAGCACATCGACGCGACGGTGGCTGTCGTGGCGGCCGGATGGGTCGCCAACATTGCCGGACTTGACCTCGCCGCCGCCGGGGTGCAGACCGATCAGCGTGGCTACGTGCGAGTGGACTCCCAGCTTCGCACCACAGCGGCACACATCTTCGCCGCTGGCGATATCACCGGGCACCTGATGGTGGTCCACGAGGCAGTGCGCGAAGGCTACCTGGCCGCCACCAACGCCGTGCTCGGGAGTACCAGCATCCTGCCCGCCGAAGTCAGCCCCATCGGCAGCTTCACCGACCCGGAATACGCTTCGGTCGGGGTCACCGAGGCGAAAGCCCGCAACAGCGGCGATGTGATCGTCGCGACCGAGCGGTTCGACTCCCTCGCCCGACCGATCATCGACGACCGCCCCACCGGCTTCTGCAAACTGGTCGTCGACCGACAGCTTCACACCATCCTCGGCTGCCACATCGTGGGCGAGCGCGCCGTCGAACTAGCCCAACTGGCGGCAGTAGCTATGGCTTCGGGGATGAAAATCGAGCAGCTCGCCCTGGTCCCGTTCTCATTCCCCACCTACGCCAACGCCATAGGGCGCGCCGCGGTCAGAGCCGCCCGCAACCTCGATCCGCACACCGGGTCGACCGAAGATGACCTTCCGTTCCAAGCCGACGTCGGTTGAGGTGTAGGACACCAATATCTTGATCGCCCGGCACGGCACCGGCTGAAAGTCCATCTCTGCTCTCGCCGACACCCAACGAATAATTGATTGACCGGGTCTCCGCGGATGATGACCAAGGGTGCCCCATACCGCCGGTGGG
>JBAPOS010000142.1:0-3756 GCA_049279755.1 Candidatus Dormiibacterota bacterium
GGCCTGCGCGCGCGCCAGGTCGCCCGCATCGAACCACGCGCTCGCAGCGGCGACCAGTCGCGCCCCGCGATCAGCAGCGTTCGACGGCGTCAGATTCTCGGCCAGCTCGAGCAACTCCGCCGCCGCCCCCGGGGCGCCACGGGACCGTGCCAGCGCTGCCGCCTCTTCCAGGTCGCGAGCAATGGCAGCGTCCGGTTCCGCCGCGCCCAGCGCCGCGTGCCGGGCGCGCTCCTCCGGCTCCGCCACGGTACGTGCAAGGCGGCGATGCAACGATCTCCGTTCCGAGTCGCCGGCGTGCCCATACACCGCTGACGCGAGCAGCGGGTGTGAGAACTGAATGCGGCCTCTCTCAATGGAGACGATCCCTACTCGCTGCGCGGCACCGAGGGCCGAGGCGTCGACGAGGTCGGTCGTCGGCTGCGACAGTGCGGCTGCCGTGAGGAGCGCGCGGCGGGTAGCGGACGGCAGCTGCCCCACCCTGGCCACGACCAGCTCACCAAGGCGGTCGGGCACCGGCAGGTGTCCGCTCTGGAGCGGCCGATCCGGAAGCGTAGCTGCGATTTCGAGCGCGTAGAACGGGTTGCCGCCACAGACCCTCGCGACTTGCACCAAGGTCGGCCGTGACAATGAGCGCCCCGTGTGCAGCTTGAGCAACTCGTGCAACGCCGCGACGCTGAGCGCGCCCACCAGGATGATCTGGTGCCGGCTCGGGTCGGCTGCACGGTCGAACCTCAGGGGCCCTGGCTCGTCGCGCATCCGGGCGGTGACAACGAAGCCGATCGCCTCCGCATCCAGCCTCCGGACGGCATAGCTCAACACGCGCGCCGACGGCGAATCAAGCCACTGGGCATCGTCGACCGCCACCACCAGGGGCTCGGTTGCCGCCATCAACCTCAGCAGCGAAAGGACCGCCGCGCACAGGGCGCGCTCATCGATCCCGCGGCTAGGGGCGTGGGCTCGGAGCAAGGCAGCAGAGATCGCCACACGCTGAGGCGCAGGGAGCTGATCGATCGTCGCGTCGGGTACAGCATCGAACAAGTCCGCCAGCGCGGTGTAGGACAGCGTCGCTTCTGCTTCGTTGGGGCGGGTCGCCAGGACTCGCGCCCCCTGAGTCCCCCCTCGGCGCAGCGCCTCGAGCCAGATTGTGGTTTTCCCGATCCCGGCCTCGCCCTCGAGAGTGAGCACCGCGTAGTGGGTTCGCGCGGTTGTCAAGAAGGCGTCGACCGCCTTCATCTCGGTATCGCGGCCGACGATCCGACTCCCAGCGACCGACATCATCCCGGATGATGCTCGATCGGCGCACCCGGGGGTCCAGCGGCACGACACGCCCTCGCGTTGAAGGAAGTCGTCGGTGGCGAGCAATTGTAGGGTCGTGCGGGGTCACGCATGGGGTTTTCCCGCTTTCGGGGCATCGCGCAGCCGCCTAGCTTGTAGCTGTGCGGCAGCGAAACACGACCGAATACCTCGCCGAGTGCTTCTGGCCAGGCGTGCACGAGTCCGACCTCGTCGCCCTCGACGCGCGCGTCAACGCCAGCGCGACCGAGGTGTCAGCAGCGGGGGACGTCGTTCGCTACCTCGGCTCGTTGCTCATGCGCGAAGACGAAGTCGTCCTCTGCCGCTTCGAGGGTTCCGAGCCTGCGGTGCGCCGAGTCGCGGAGCGCGCGGCCATTCCCTTCGAGCGGATTCTCGAGGCCGGCCACTCCCCCTGGGCCGGCGAGCCGGCCGCTTCAGCGCGGGAATCCAGCGAGGGCGAGCGCGATGCGCCACCTTAAGTCGGCCTTAAGGCTACGCGAAGAGCGGTGCGTAGCCTGCCGCCATGGACACATTCCTGGTACGGGTCTGGCGGCCCGACGGGGAACATCGCCCCGAGGGGTTGCGGGGGACGGCAGTACATCTGGGCTCGGGTCGAGAGGTCACCTTCACCAGAGCGGAAACGCTGGTGACCTTTCTCGCCGACGCCGGCCCACCACAGAACGAGGTTGCACCCGCTCAGCCAACCGATGGTCGCGACCAACCGGAGTATTAGCCATGTATGTCAGTAGCTTTGATGAACCTGAACTAACCGGAGGACCTGGGAGATGAAACGAACCATCCTGATGTTCACAGCGATTGCCCTGGGGTCGTTGCTCGCGGCCTGCAGCGCCTCATCCACGACCGGCACGCCCACGCCGACGAGCGTGACGACGCCCACCCCGGCGCCCACGCCAACGCCGACGCCGGTGCCCACCTCCACCCCAACCCTGGCGCCCGCCACGGTCGACCTCACGGGGACGTGGTCCGGGATGTACAGCGGCTTCTACCACGGCACATTCATGCTCACCTGGAACCAATCGGGGTCGAACGTCAGCGGCAGCATCGCCCTCTCCTCACCCAACGAGAGCCTGCACATCAACGGAACCTTGTCGGGCAGCGCGATCAGTTTCGGCGCGGTCGGCACAGTGACCTATACGGGCACGGTCTCCGGTAACAGCATGTCCGGCACGTACACGGTCGAAGGTGGTCGCGGCGGAGGTTCCTGGAGCGCCACCAAGTCCTGACAGCAGCAGCCTTAGCGTTGAAGATGATCCATGACGGTTAGAGACACACGCGTCAGCAACTCAATACCGGCGCGGGCGGAGCAGCCCGGCTGAGCACGACCCCGAGAGGAGGAGGCGACTTCATGAGAGTGTGGCTCCGAGGCATTCGGCCAGCCATGGTTGCTGGAATGGGTCTGGCGCTCGCAGCGTGCAGCGCGAGCACCACCACCGGACCTACCCCCACGCCGGGCCGGACGAGCAATGGGGGCAGCGGCACCCCCGGGAGCGGAAGCAGTGGCGGACAGGACGCCAACCTCAACTTCCAGGTCAACTTCAACGGCACGGACAGCGTCCAGGGCTCGTTCAGCACCACTGACTGGGGTTCCTTCTCGTGCCCCGATTTCGCGAAGAGCTCATTGGTCTGGAACCTCGGCATCGGACCGCAGGACGGAAGGCCCACGACCGTGGGTGGGAAGCTGATCAACTTCCTTATCAGCGCGCCGAACAAGATGTTCCACGGCCCGAGTACGTACATGGACGTATTGCCGGCCGGCGTTACGGTCGAGAGTGACAACTTCTCTGGCGCGGATTCGACCATGACCGTCAACAGCGACGGGTCCGGCAATGCGTCATTCACCAACCTGCCGGGATCGGGATCGGTGTCGGGGCAGATGGAGTCCGGGACTGTGACCTGGACCTGCGGGTAACGTGCTCAGTCCGCCGTGAGCCAGCTGTCGCCGCCGCCCCCGCTACCGCCGCCCCTGCCGCCGTCGGTCTCACAGCGCGATCGCCCGACGCGCTGGCAGATGTTGACAGCCTTGGTGGCGATCGCTGTTCTGGTCGGAGGTACCGCAGTAGCTGTGGTTCTCATCAACCGTCACGGCGCGACCTCGTCACGAGCAGCGCAGGCGCGGCCGGCCGCGATTACCGGCGGAGTAGCGACCGAGGACCAGCTGTTGACCGCCATCCGCACCGAAGGCCTCACCCCGACGCGCGCCGAGGAGCTCTTCGCACTGGACGTCGGCCCGCTGCCGGGCGTATCGGTGCGGGGCATCAAGCCGGATGGCGCGTTCGATGGAACAACTGCGCTCCTGTACCTCTATGGCGAGTGGACCCACTTGACCAAGGCACAACAGGACGCGGCGACCCGGCTCGTCACCTCGTCGCACGTCGAACGCACCGGACCGATCGCCACCACTGCGTCCGAGACTGACAGACCTCCGTCCGCAGCAGGGTGGCC
>JBAPOS010000143.1:0-13024 GCA_049279755.1 Candidatus Dormiibacterota bacterium
GACTGGCTGCATGGCCAAGTCTTCGCGCGACCTCCTCGACGACGCTCGCAGCAGCGTTCCGGAGGTTTCCCCGCAGCAGGTTCGGGCTGCGGTGGGATCCCGCACCCTCATCGACGTTCGCGAACGCAGTGAGTTCGACGAGGGCTACATCCCCGGCGCGTTGCATCTCAGCAAGGGATTCATCGAGACCCGGATCGAGGACACCGTTCCCAGGCGGGACACCCCGATCACGCTGTACTGCGCCAGTGGGGTTCGCTCGCTTCTGGCCGCACGTGCCCTCCAGGATCTCGGCTACTCCGACGTCCAGTCGATGGCGGGTGGCTATGGCGCGTGGAAGCAGGCCGGCTTCGACTTCATCGTCCCCCGTGTTCTCAGCGCCCAGCAGCAGCAGCGCTACAGCCGGCATCTCCTCATCCCCGAGATCGGCGCCGAGGGCCAGGCGAAACTCCTCGACGCGCGCGTCCTGCTCATCGGGGCCGGCGGCCTCGGCAGTCCCGCCGCCCTCTACCTCGCAGCGGCGGGCGTCGGTACGATCGGCTTCGTTGATTTCGACACCGTGGATCGCAGCAACCTGCAGCGGCAGATCCTGCACACCGAGGACCGGATCGGGATGCTCAAGACCGCGTCCGCTCGGATCGCGCTCAGCGCGCTCAACAGCGATGTCCGCGTCGTCGAGCACAACGTCGTGCTCAGCAGCGAGAACGCACGCGAGATCTTCGACCAGTACGACATCATCGTCAACGGTTGCGACAACTTCCCAACTCGATATCTCGCCAACGATGTGGCCATCTTTGCCAAAAAGCCGATGGTCGATGGCGGTATCTTCCGATTCGAGGGACAGGTCACCACCGTGGTCCCGTTCCAGTCACCGTGCTACCGCTGCCGTTACCCCTCGCCGCCGCCGCCTGAGGAAGCTCCGTCGTGCGCCGAGGCGGGCGTGCTCGGGGTCCTCCCCGGAATCGTCGGCGTGCTTCAGGCGACCGAGGTCATCAAGCTGATCACGGGTGCGGGAGACCTGCTCACCGGCCGGCTGCTGCACATCGACGCGCTGGCCATGAAGTTCCGCGAGTTCCGCGTCCCGCGTGACCCGCAGTGCCCGGTGTGCGGGGAGAATCCCTCCATCACCGAGCCTATCGACTACGAGGGTTTCTGCGCCGCTCCGGCATCGGTCGCCACCGAGGCGGTCGGCGCCGCCGTCTGACCAGCCTGGCTGACGGCTGGATCCTCGCCCTCAGCGGTCGGGATCCGGACGCTCCGGGCCGTTCACGGGCTCGGCCTCGTGGACGAGCATCACGGGAATGCCGTTGTCGACCCGATAGCGCAGCATGCAGGCGTCGCAACGCAGCGACGCCGCTTCAATCGCAAGCGGCCCGCGGCAGCGGGGGCAGGCGAGGATGTCGAGGAGATCCTTGGGCAGCTGACTCATGACGCCATTCTCGCCGGTACGAGGAACTCCGCGAGCTGCTGGTTGACGGCGCGGGGGCGCTCGAGGTTGCTCAGGTGGCCGCAGTCGAGCTCGGTGTAGCGCGCCCCCGGGATGCGGTCAGCCATGTCAAGAACTTCAGGCGTCGGGATGATCGCGTCCTGGCTCCCGGCGATGACCAGGCTGGGCACGGTGATGGACGCGAGCAGCTCGGTGCTGTCCGGTCGAGCGGCCATGGCTCGCTGCGCAAAGGCGATCCCAGCGGGAGTGCAGCGCCGGATCCTGCCGCGCACCGGGTCGGCGATGTGCGCCTCCGCCTGGGCATGCGGGCTCAACATCCGCATGACCATCGGTTCGACGATCGACTCCACCGACTGCTCGCGCTCCACCTGACCCGCTATCGCGATGCGGTCATCGCGCGTCCCGGCGGTGTCGGCAGTGGCGCGCGTGTTGCAGAGCGCGAGCGCTCGGATTCGTTCCGGCGCCAGCCGCCACAACGCGAAGGCCAGGTACCCGCCCATGGACAGCCCCACAACCGCGACGCGCTCGATGTGCAGTGAATCGAGTGCTGCGAGCACGGCTGAGGCGAAGCCGTCGAGCGTTGCCTCGCCATTCGGAGGTGCGGGCGACGAGCCGCAACCCCACAGGTCGATGCGAACGCAGCGCAGATCAGCTGACAGCGCGGCGACCTGGTGGTCCCATTGCGATGCATCGAGCGTGTACGCGTGGAGGAACAGCACCGCCGCACCGGTTCCGGTGTCATGGATGGCCGGCAGCATGTGTCCGCGCGGTCTCAGGCCTGGACGCTGACCACGGTCGCGGGGAAGTCCTCGTCGAGGGTCGCCGGCTCGATGTGCGTGCGCGCGTGCTTCTCCACGTCGCGGAGCTTGAGGATCTCGCTCGGCGTGATCAACGTGACCGCGACACCCGCGCGACCGGCGCGGCCGGTCCTGCCGACGCGATGCAGATACTCATCGGGGGTGAGCGGCACGTCGTAGTTGATCACGTGCGATATGTCGTCGATGTCGAGTCCGCGGGCGGCGACGTTGGTGGCGATCAGGTATTTGATGTGCGTGGCACGGAACTGCTGCATGGCACGATCGCGCTCGCGCTGGGTGAGGTCACCATGGAGCAGGCCGACCTGGTACCCGCGGCCGCCGAGCTGCGCTTGGAGCACGTCGGCGGTTCGCTTCGTCTCCACGAAGATCAGCGCCATGACGACGTCGGGTTGATCGAGGATCTGTGCCAGCGCGTCGGTCTTGTCGGCCCAGGTCGTCTGAACATAGAGCTGGCGCACCTCCGAGGGGATCTCCGGCCGGGTGCTGATCTCCACGGTCTCGGGATCGTGCATGTGACGCAGGGCGAGCCTGCGTACCCACTCGGGCATCGTGGCGCTGAAGAGCAGGGTCTGGCGCTGTGGCGGACACTGCCGGAGGATGCGTTCGACGTCCGGCGCGAATCCCATGTCAAGCATCCGGTCGGCTTCGTCGAGCACGCAAACGCGGACGTTCGCGAGAGTCAGCGAACGCCGCTGGATGTGATCGCCGAGCCTTCCCGGAGTCGCCACGACGATGTGCGCACCGTGGCGCAGCTCCTCCATCTGACGTCCGATCGAATCGCCGCCGTAGATAGCGACGCTGCGCAGCTCGTGCCGCTTGCCGAGCCTGGTCAGCTCGTCGTGCACCTGGACGGCGAGCTCTCGCGTCGGGCAGAGCACCAACGCCTGGACGGGCCCGTCGCGCGGATCGAGCCGCTCGATGATCGGGATCCCGAACGCCGCAGTCTTGCCACTCCCGGTCTGCGCCTGGCCGATGACGTCGCGTCCCGCCATCGCAAACGGCAGCGATCCTGCCTGGATCGGCGTGGCCATCGTGTACCCGAGCTCGGCCACCGTGTTCTGCATCGCGACGCTCAAGGCAAGCTCGTCGAAGCTGACCGGTTCGGGAATGATGGTGCTCAAGGCCTCATCGACCGGCGCCGAAGCCACCGGGCGGGGCCTTGCGGCGAGCGGTCTACCAAACCGCGCGCGAGAAGACGAACGCAAGACGACTTCAGTCTACCCCGGATTGGCGCGTTTACGCCTGGGTAAGATCGCCTGATGCCGTGCAACTGCGTCAGCGCGCTCGAGCCCCGGTGAGCCGGCTCGCCGGGATCCGCGACTCGGAAGCGCTGAGAGCGGCATTCGTCCCGCGCGTTGTGGTGCTCGACCTCGACGGCACCACCATCGACTACCGCCAGCGGCTCCACCCGCGGGTCCGCGATGCCGTCCGAGCCGTCGCGGCACGTATGCCGGTGATCGTCGCCACCGGGCGCATGTACCGGTCGGCGCTGCCCTGGGCCGTCGAGCTTGGTGCGCGCCAGCCGCTGGTCTGCTATCAGGGCGCGTTGGTCCGCGAAACGCCTCGGAAGGACGGCTCGCCCGGTCTCACGATCTTCGAGCAGCCGCTCAAGGCGGCACCGGCGCGACGGGCTCTGCGCGTTGCCCGCGAACAGGGCTGGCACTTCCAGGCGTATCAGCACGATGAGCTGCTCTGCGATCAGGACCGCCCCGAGGCGTGGCTGTACTCGCGGATCAGCGGGGTGCAATTCCGTCTGGTGCCGGACCTCGAGCCGCTGCTCGTCTCAGGCACGACCAAAGCCGCTTGCGTCATCGA
Organism: Candidatus Dormiibacterota bacterium; assembly: GCA_049279755.1. Lineage (GTDB taxonomy): Bacteria > Chloroflexota > Dormibacteria > Aeolococcales > Aeolococcaceae > Palsa-851. The sequence continues at coordinate 4,078 of JBAPOS010000143.1, forward strand.
CAACCTCGCGGAGGTGGATCGTGCGATCGCGTTGATGACCAAGGAGCTCGCCGCCGGTGCGCGGGTCACCAGGTCGAACCCGGAGTTCGTGGAGATCCTCGACCCCGAGGTGAGCAAGGCAGTCGGCTGCGAGATCGTCTGCGAGCGACTGGGTTGTTCCCTCGCGGACGCGGTTGCGTTCGGTGACGCGCCCAACGACGTCGAGCTGCTCAACGCCGCGGGCTACGCGGTCGCGGTCTCCACGTCGCGCCCCGAGGTGATCGCGGCCGCGGACGCCACGTGTGCGCCACCGGAGGATGGCGGCGTCGCTGACATGCTGGAGGCTCTCGGGCTGCTCTGACCGCAACTCTCCAGCGGCGTCGGCCGGAGAGCCGATGAGTTGCTGCCGATGATGGCGGTATCGTTACCGCTCACCCTCCCGCGGGCCCGGCGTCGCGTCCGGGGTGGGTCATCGCCTCGGCGTCGAGCAGCCGCGTCAACTCCGCCTCGTCAAGACCGCTGCGCTCGCGGGCCACCTCGCGCACCGTGCGCCCGGTGCTGTACGCCTCCTTGGCGATCGCTGCGGCCGCGTCGTACCCGATGCGCGGGGCGAGCGCGGTGCCGAGCATGAGCCCGCGCTCAACCATGGCGGGACCGTTTTCGGTGGCGGTGATCCCGTCGACGCACTGGATCGCGAGGTTGCGCGCGGATGCCGCCAGCAGCGATGCCGACTGAAGAAGGTCGTAAGCGGCGACCGGCATCATCACGTTGAGCTCGAGGATCGACCCGGCGGCGGCGCAGAAGGCGATGGTCGCGTCGTTGCCGATCACCTGGGCGGCGACCATGGTCACCGATTCGCAGATGACCGGGTTCACCTTGGCCGGCATGATCGACGACCCCGGCTGCACCTCTGGAATCGCGATCTCGGCGATCCCGGCGCGCGGACCGCAGCCGAGCAGGCGGATGTCGGTCGCGATCTTGTAGAGGGAGATCGCCACGGCGCGCAGCGCGCCGCCCGCGGCGACGACGGCGTCGAGCGTCGACTGCGCGCAGAAGTGATTGCCGGTCTCCCGAAACGGGATCCCGACATCCGCCGCCAGCAGGGCGATCACCCGTGCGGGAAACTCGGCGTGGGTGCCGACGCCGGTCCCGACCGCCGTCCCCCCGAGCGGAAGCTCGGCAAGGGTGGCGATCGCCTCGTCGCAGCGGAGACGGGCTCGCTCGACCTGGCCGGCGTAGCCGAGGAACTCCTGTCCAAGCCGGATCGGCGTCGCGTCCTGGAGATGGGTGCGGCCGGTTTTGATCACCGGCCACAGCTCATCGGACTTGCGCCGGAGGGACGCCTCGAGCACGGTAAGACCGGGGACCAGGTCCTCGCGGATGGACACCGCGGCCGCGACCTGGATCGCCGTCGGGATCACGTCGTTGCTCGACTGACCGAGGTTGACGTGGTCGTTGGGATGCACCGGCGCGCGTGATCCGCGCACACCGCCGAGCAGCTCGATCGCCCGGTTGGCGATCACCTCGTTGGCGTTCATGTTGGTCGAGGTACCGCTGCCCGTCTGGAAGACGTCGACGATGAACTCGCCGTCGAGAGCGCCGTCGATGACGTCCTGCGCGGCGCGGATGATCGCCCCGGCGATGTCCTCGTCAAGCAGCCCGAGCTCGCGGTTGACCAGCGCGGCCTGCTGCTTGATCAGCCCGATCGCGCGGATGAAGCGGCGCGGCAGGCGCAGATCGCTGATCGGGAAGTTGACCTTGGCGCGCATGGTGCTGGCGCCGTAGTAGGCGTCCGCCGGCACCTCGAACTCACCCATGGAGTCGCGCTCCTTCCGGGTCGCCGTGGTGGTCACGCGCTCACCTCCTCTCGGTGCAATGGGATCGTCATGTCGAATTCGGCGCCGCTCCCGGGAACGCTGCGCGCGGCCACGGTCCCCCCATGCCGCTCGGCGACGGTGCGGACGATGTACAGACCCAGGCCGCTTCCCGGGACCTTGCGCTGCCGCTCCGCCACCGACCGAAAGTACTTGTCGAAGAGGTGGCCGGTGTCCGCGACGGGAAACCCGGTGCCGTGGTCGCGAACCGTGAAGCGCACCGAGTCGCCCTCGCGCATGGCCAGGACCTCGATCGGCGACCCCATGGGTCCGTGCTTCACCGCGTTGCCGAGCAGGTTGGTCAGGGCGAGGATGAGACGGCGCCGGTCGCCCTTCAGCTTCAGCCCATGCTCGCACTCGCTGGTGATCGTCGACTCGCGAAGCTTGGCCTCCATGGCCACGTGCTCGATCGCTTCGGCGACGACCTCCTCGGCATCCATGAGCTCGAGCGCAAGGTGGTCATCCGGGTCCTCGAGGCGGGCCAGCTCCGCGAGCGCGTTCACCATGCGAACCATCATCTCGGTGCTGGCGGTGATGCCCTCGATGGCTACCATTGCCGTCTCCGGGATCGTCCCGAGCATCCCGGCGCTGAGCAGCTGTCCGTAGCTGTTGAGAATCGTCAGCGGACGCCGGAGCTCGTGCATGGTGATCGACAGTGACGTGCCCCGGGCCGATGACTCGGAGGTCGCGCTCGAGAGGCGGTGCTCGAGGGTCGCGACGCATGACGCCGCGAGGTGCTGCCCCACCGCCTCGATATCGTCGGACGTGGTGGCTGCGAGCGCGAGGGTCTCCTCGGCGTCGAGTCGCTCCTCGCGCACCGCCTCGGCGGTTGCCTGGCGCAGCGCCGTGAGGTTGCCGAGGGCCTTGTGGAGGCGGCGTTCGACGCCCGTGCCGGCGTCGAGATGGTGGTAGGCGACCAGCGGCCGGAAGTCGTCGGCGGTCAGCGCGACGAGCACGGCATTGACGAACTGCCGGGGTCCGCGGGCGCGATCGAGGGGTGCACCGGCGTCAGCCGGTGATATCTGCCTCTCCCACAAATCGGCGATCCGCGCCGCGTGGGCCGCCAGGAAGTCGCTGAACTGCCGGGTCACGCCGCTGAAGTCTAGGCGCAGCAGACGTCAACTCCGCGAGTGCGGCGTCCTCGATACGGGCAGCCTCCACGGCGATCTGCGTCGGAGTCCGGCTGCTCCGCCTGTGGCGCGACCAGAGGACCGCGCCAAGCACCGCGAACGGGATCATCTGCAGGTCGATGAGAACGGAGATCGCGCCGGCGTGCGCCACCGAGACGCCGCTGTGGGACAGCAGCGCCACCAGGACGCCCTCGCGAAGCCCGAGGCCGTTGATGCTGAAGGGAGCGAGCGCGACCAGCAGCGTGATCGGAATGCAGACGGCGAGCACCGTCCAGCTGAGGTCGACACCGATCGCGCGCGCGGCGACGCTCAGGGCCAGAAGATTGAATCCCCAGCCGGCGGCTCCGACCAGGAGCGACTGGGCCACGGCATGGGGGTGATTGCGGTAGCCGGCGAACGCGTCGCTGAACGAACGCACGCCCCGGCTCATGGCGCCGGACACGCGGGCGAGGAGGCGGTGGGGCACGATCCGATCGGCGCTGAGCGCCACGAGCCAGATCACCACGACCGCCGCGGCGAGCCCGGCGATGACGATCACCACCCCGGTGCCGAGCAGGGCACGCAGCAGGATCGCCGCGGCGATCCCCCAGCAGGTCATGCCGAGCATCCCGGCCAGGCGGCTTCCGGCGAGCGATGCGAGCACCCGGCCATGACCGATCTGCCGGCCCATCTCGACGGTGCGCATGGCATCACCGCCGACGCCGGCGGGCAGCATCTGCGTGAAGAACACACCCTGCAGGTACGTGGAGCTCAGACGGCGCCAGCTGAGCAGGGAGCCAGGTCCGGCGCCGGCCGGCGCATTGGCGGTGCGGAGCAGAACCCCCCATTCGACGACGCTCGCCGCGACCGCGAGCATGGTGAGCCCGAGAGCCGCGGCGATCCAGAGCGGATCGGCATGAGCGAGGCTCGCCACCGCCTGGGGCAGGTTGATCGAATGGGCGAGGATTGCGAGACCGACGACCGTTCCGCTGACCCGGGTCCATGGGGAACCGATCACGGAGCGGGCGATCTGCACGGCTCGTCTCATCGGGCTCATTGAACCAGGGTGGCACACCTCGCTTCTCGGCGTTGGCAGGTCCGTGACACGCCGACTGTTCCTCGCGACGCGTTACGCAGGCAGCCTGTCACTCCGCCGCGAGGTAGGGCTCCCGGAACGCCGTCTGCTCGGCGATGAACACCAGCGGGAGATCGTCGACAGGACCGTTGCGGTTCTTGGCGACGATGAGCTCGGTCTTCCCCTTGTCGATCTCGCGGTTGTGCATCCCCTCGCGGTAGAGGAAAAGCACCACGTCGGCGTCCTGCTCGATCGAGCCGCTGTCGCGGAGGTCGCTGAGCTGAGGGCGTTTGTTCTCACGCTGCTCGGCCGCGCGGGAGAGCTGCGACAGCGCCAGCACTGGGACGTCGAGCTCCTTGGCGATCGCCTTCAGCCCGGAGGAGATGTCGGAAACTTCCTGCACCCGCGAGTCGCGCCTGCCGCCCTGCATCAGCTGCAGGTAGTCGATGACGATCAGCTCGATCTTGTGCTGTGCCTTCATGCGCCGGGCGCGCGCACGCAGGGTGTTGATGGCGAGCCCTGGTGAGTCGTCGATCCAGAGGTCGGCGTGGGTGAGCGTGTCCATCGCCTTGGCGATCTTCTGGAATGCCATCGAATCCGCCTGACCGGTGCGGAGCATGTACGAGTCGACGTGCGCCTCACTGCAGATGAGCCGCTGCACCAGCGACTGGCGCGACATCTCGAGCGAGAACACCACCACCGGCCTGCCCGCGAGCACCGCTGCGTTGCGAGCGATGTTGAGTGCGAACGACGTCTTGCCGACCGCCGGACGGGCCGCGAGGATGATCAGCTCGCCGGGCTGCAGTCCCTGGGTGAGCATGTCGAGCTTGGAGAAGTTGGTCGGCACGCCGGTGACCAGCTGCTTGTGCTCGATGCGCTTTTCGAGGACGTCCCACCACTCGCGCACCACCGGCGCGATGTTGCGCATCTCCGAGCCGCGGCTCTCCTGGCCGATTCTGAAGACCTCCTGCTCGGCCTGGTCGATGGCCTCCATGACCGGGGTCGTGTTGTCGAACCCCAGCCGGCTGACCTTGCCTCCCGCCTCGATGAGACGGCGTCGGAGCGCGTGTGCGACGACGATGTCCGCGTAGTGCTTGACGCTCGCCGAGCTCGGGACCACCAGGGTGAGCTCGGCGATGTAGTCCATCCCGCCCGCACGGCCGATGCCGGGGCCGCGCTCGAGCTGGTCGCGCAGCGTGACCGCGTCGATCGCCTCGCCGCGATCGTCGAGCGCGAGCGCGGCGCGATAGAGCACCGCGTGACGCTCCGCGTAGAAGTCCTCGGGCACCAGGACGTCACGGACGATCGACAGCGCCTCACGGTCGATGAGGATGCCGCCGAGCACGGACTGCTCGGCCTCGTTGTCGTGTGGTGGGACGCGCATCGACGCCGCCGCCGCAGCGGTCCCGCGTCCCACCAGCTCGGCCTGCGGGAGAGAGGTCATTGGGCCGCGACGACGACCTTGAGTGTCTCCGTGACCTCCGGGTGGAGCTCGATGGTGGCTTCGTGGGGGCCGAGCGATCGGATCGGTGGATCGATCTCGATCTTCCGCTTGTCGATGTCGATCCCCGCCTCGCGTTTCAGCTGCTTGGCGACGTCGGCGGTGGTGACGGTGCCGAAGAGACGGCCCGCCTCGCCGGCCTTGGCGTAGACGGTGACGGTGAGCTTGCGCAATCGCTGGGCGGTCTCCCGGGCATCGATGAGCGCCTTCTCGACGCGACGCCGGGTGGCCTCCTCACGGCGGCGGATCTGGTCGACGGTGTTCTGGTCGGCGACCACCGCGAGGTGCTGCGGGAACAGGAAGTTGCGGGCGTACCCCGGGGAGACCTCGCGAACGTCGCCGGGTTTCGCAGTTCCTGCCACTTCCTTCAAAAACAGGACCTTCACGACACCGCCTCCCGCTCTTCGGGACGCAGCCGCCGGTAGATCATCAGCGCGATCCGCTCTCCCTTGCGAACGTCGTCGTCGAATCGACTGCGCCGCTGGGTGATCAACTCCTCCTGCTCGGCAACGACGTGACGGGGACATGCGGCGATGAACGCGCGGGTTGCGAGCAGGCTGAGCGCGAGCACATCGAGCTCACCGATGACCGGAAGGGACTCGGGTAGATCGACCACCGGCAGCGCGATCAATGCAAGTCCACCTCCGAACGCGAGCTTCATGTAACCCGGCACGCGCGCGTCGAACATCAGGCAGTATGCGAGCCGCAGCATGCGCGGCAGGTCGACGAAAAGGCGCTTGGCGCTGCGGAGCTTGCTCAACATCTCGAACCGCGCATTCTACTTTGTTGCCGTTCGACTCGATCGGGGAGCACCCGCTCACGACAGCCCTCACGCACGGGTGTGCGCTCAGTCGCCATGCAGGATCGCATCGTGCGTCTCGACCCACTCGCGCGCGCGCTCGCGATCGCCGGTTGGAATCGTCCCCTCGATGATCGCCTCGCGGATCGCGGCCTTCGCGCGTCCCACCCATGGGCCTGGGCCGCGCCCGGCGAGGGCCATGAGCTCTTCGCCGCTCATCGGGTCCGCCATCGCTGATACCGCGCCCCCCGCGTCGAGACGGGCCATGCGTTCCTCCAGCTCGTCGAGCTCCTCGAGGGTCGGATAGGCGGACGCTCTGGTATCCGCGCGGGCGAGGTCGAGCATCCTGGCGCGCAACGGCCCCGCGTCCCGGATCAGCCTGCGCACCGCGGCGTCGCCGAATGACTCGCGGTCGTACTGGATCGGGCGGAGGTGCAGGCGCACCAGCTGGCTCACGTCGTTGATCTCGTCGTTGCTGAAGCGCCAGCGGGTCAGTATCGACGCGGCCATCTGGGCGCCGATCTGCGGGTGGTCGTAGAAGGTATGGCGGCCGTCAGGGGCGACAACGTGGGTTGGGGGCTTGGCGATGTCGTGAAGCAACGCGGCGGTTCGCGTCACCAGGTCGGCCGGTGCGAGATCGACGGTCGCGACGGAATGCCCGTACACGTCGTGGGTGTGGTAGCCCCCCTGCTCGATGCCGATCCCCGCGACCAGCTCGGGCAGGACGAGCTCGAGCAACCCTCCCTCAAGAAGCACGGCGATCCCGGCACCCGGGTGGGGCGCGACCAGCATGCGGCGGATCTCATCGCTGACCCGTTCGACGGAGAGGATCGAGGTTCTCGCCGCCTGCGCTCGCATTGCCTCGATGGTCCCCGGCGCGAGCGCGAAGCCGAGCCTGGCGACAAATCGAGCTGCCCGGTACATGCGCAGCGGGTCCTCGGCAAAGGTCTCGGCCGGATCCAGCGGCGTGCGAAGCACCCCGGCGACCAGGTCGGTGACCCCCTGACCGGTGATGTCGATCACCTCCCCCTCGAGCGTCTGGCACAGCGCGTTGACCGTGAAATCCCGGCGCCATACGTCCTCGGCGAGCGTGCCCGGCCGGACGTCGGGGTGACGAGATTCGGGGTCGTAGCGTTCCGCCCTGGCCCGGACCCCTTCGACGATCCAGGTCCCGCCGCGGATCTGGGCGGTGCCGAAGCGCTCGAAGCGCTCCGGGGGGTGCCACCCGAATCCGGATGCGACCGCGGCGAGCAGCGGCATCGGGTCCATGCCCACCGAGACGAGGTCGATGTCCTTGCCCTGGGTTCCGCCGAGCAGGCGGTCCCGGACGAACCCGCCGACGAGGTAGACCTCCGCGTCGAGTGCCCGCGCCGCCGCCGCGATGGATTCGAGGACGTCCTCGAGCTCTGGTGGGTCCGGGGTGACCTCGCGGACGGTGGCGGTCACGGGATCGAGGGCACCGGGCGTTCGGGACGGCCCCGAAGCAGGAGGGCCGCGAGAATCGCGGCGATGCCGGCGCAGATCGACGCGCCGAGGAAGACGGCGCGCAGCTCGGTCACGATCGCCGAGGTGACATCGCGCTCGTAGGCGGGACAGTTGAGCGGTGACGTCGGGCACAGCACCTGGGCCGGCGGGAACGCCGAGGCCGTCGTGTAGAAGATGTGCAGGCTCACCGCGGTGAGGATGGAGATGCCCACGAGCATGCCGATCATGCGCGCCACGACCACCAACGCCGAGGCGAGCCCGTGGAGCTGCTCGCGCACCGAGGCAAGCATCGAGGCGTTGACCGGGGCGATCGCCAGGCCGAAGCCGAGACCGCAGGCGAAGAGCACAGGGTCGCTCGGGTGCAGCCATCCCGGTCCGAAGGGATCCCCAAGGGTCGTCGCCGTCCAGCCGGTCATCGCCAGGAACGCCGCCGCGGTGATCGTCATCCCGGCCCCGGCGACGAGCCGGTTGCCGAGGCGCTGTGATAGCCAGCCGCCGGCGACTGCTCCGATCGGCACTCCGACGAGGAGGCGGAGGAGCACCAGGGCGGCGCCGAGTTGCGAATTCGGGTCCACGGTCGCCCGGGCCATCACCGGGATGTCGAGCAGAGCGGCCATCAGCGCTGCCCCCACAGCGAGGTTGGCGAGCAGGGCACCGTAGGCTCCGCGCGACCGGAGCTCGGCGGCCGCGATGAGCGGATGCCGGGTCCGCCGCTCTCGGATCACGAAGCACGCCGCCGAGAGCGCGCCGAGCGGCAGCAGCCACAGCGCCGCGGGAGAGATCGCCCCCGTGGTGGGGTCCTCCGCCGAGAAGCTGACGATGACCGTCGAGAGTGCGACGCCGAGGAGGACTGCGCCGGGCCAGTCCACGGCGGCGGCCAGCGCGGGGAGGCGCCGGACGGCGATCAGCCCCCGGGTGGTGTGATGGCCGCGCAGCTCCCAGAGGATCAATGCCACCGCGGCCCCGGCGGCGACCAGCGCGATCGGCGTCAGCCAGATCATGCCGCCCAGCGCGCTGTACGCCACGCCCAGCGCGTCACTGTCGCGGAGTGGACCCGGCGCCGCGATCGCCAGGCCCCCGGCCACCAGCGCGACCCCGGCCAGCACCAGTGACACCCGGTCGAGC
>JBAPOS010000144.1:0-4045 GCA_049279755.1 Candidatus Dormiibacterota bacterium
ATCGCGCTGCCGCCGACGCGTTCGGCGCTCACTGGAACACGGCGACGGCGCCCCCACCGCAATGGGCTCCAGGGCCGCAGCTGATTGCGCCGGTCATCGGCACCCCGATGCCACAGGTCGCGCCGAAGGTCCTCTGCGCGGCCTCCCGCCGGCTCGGTCTCGTCGTCGGCGGGGCGGCGGTGGGTGGGACCCTGGCCACGATGGTGACCACCGCCCGCCGGCGAGTGCTGGTGACCGTTCCCTACGTCCACCCGGAAGCGCCCAGCGTTCGCCGCCTGCTCGGTCAGATGATCGACGCGTCGTCCCGCGGAGTGGCATGCGCGCTCCTGCTCGGCGGCCCCCCGGATCCGAGCGGTGCCGAGCAGCTGCGGTCGCTGCCTTTCCCGGTACGCCGGATGGATCCCGCGCGATCGACGCTGGGGCACGCAAAGGGGATGGTGGCCGACGCCTCGGTGCTGGTCTCCTCCGCGAACTGGAGCGCGGCCGGACTCGGTGGCAACTGGGAGGCCGCCCTGCGCGTCGACCATGCCGGCGCTGCGGCGTTCTACGCGGCCGCCTGGTATCGCGATTGGGCGACAGGGCTGGCGATTGACGTTTGACGCCGAGAAGCCCCGGCTATTCTCTTCGGATGCCCGATGTCGATCCACCGGCACCTGCCGCCGACCCTGAATCGGCTCCAGTTCATCCGGGGTCGCTGACGCTCCCGGCGGTCCCACTGCGGGACAACGTCGTCTTCCCCTCGCAGCTGGCACCACTTGCCGCAGGGCGGCCTCGGTCGGTTGCGGCGCTCGAAGCCGCGGTGAACGGGGACGGCCGCGTGGTTCTGGCCATCCAGCGCGACGCCGAGCGTGACGACGCCTCCATCGACGACGTGCACAGCATCGCGGTCATCGCCCACGTCGGCGCGTTCCGGCGCCTACCAGGCGGCGGCGCCCATGCCCTGGTCGAAGGCAAGGAGCGCGTGCGCATCGAGGCGTTTGACGCCTCGGGCGACGAGTGGATCGCGACCGTCACCCCCGTTCCTCTCGAGGCCGTGGAGGGCACCGAGGTGGACGCCCTCTTCGGATCGGTCCGGACGCTGTTCGCCGACTACGTCAACGCGGGAGCCCAGGTGGGCGCCGACACCGCAGTCGCGATGGCGCGTGCGTCCCAGCCCGAGCTGATCGCCGACATCGCGAGCACGTGCCCCGATTTCGGCTTCGACGACCGCGTTGCCCTGCTCCAGGAAACCGACACGATCGCGCGCCTGCGCACGCTCATCCCGCTCCTCGCGCGTGAGGTCGAGGTCGCCCAGCTGCGCAGCAAGATCCACGAGGACGTCCAGAAGACCATCAACAACTCGCAACGCGAGCACATCCTTCGCGAACAGCTGCGCGCCATCCGCAAGGAACTGACCGAGCTCGATGACGCCGGTGAGGATGACGAAGATCTCGCCGCTCGAGTCGAGAAGGCGGGCATGCCCGACAACGTCAAGCAGCGCGTCCTGAAGGAGGTGCACCGGCTCGAGCAGATCCCGAGCGCGTCCCCGGAGATGGGCATGGTCCGAACCTGGGTCGACTGGCTCCTCGACCTCCCGTGGGTCGATCCTCCCGCGGAAACCCTCGACATCGAGCGCGCCGCCACGATCCTCGACGAGGACCACTACGGCCTCACGAAGGTGAAGGATCGGATCCTGGAATGGCTAGCCGTTCGCGACCGGATTCGGCTAAAGGCGGAGTCGGAGAGCGCGGGTCCTGTCGACGCGGGTACCCCTCGCCGTTCTCCGGTCGGGTCACCTGTGTCGTCCGATCCTGGGTCGGACATCTCGCCGCCCGACCTGCGACCGGCGCTGCCCCCCGAGTCGCCACCCGCTCCTGAGACGTCCGACGAACCCACATCCGTGCCGCTCACTCCGGTGAAGCGAAGGACGCTCCAAACCCCGATCCTGTGCTTCGTAGGGCCCCCGGGCGTCGGGAAGACCTCACTGGGCCGCTCGATAGCCCGCGCATTGGACAGGAAATTCGTGCGCATGAGCCTTGGCGGCATCCGCGACGAGGCCGAGATCCGAGGTCACCGGCGCACGTACATCGGCGCCCTGCCGGGCCGGATCATCCAGTCGATGCGCACGGCGGGAACGCGCAACGCGGTGATCATGCTCGACGAAATTGACAAGGTTGGCGCGGACTTCCGGGGTGATCCATCGGCCGCGCTGCTCGAGGTGCTCGACCCGGAGCAGAACTGGGAGTTCAGCGACCACTACCTCGAGGTTCCCTACGACCTCTCACAGGTGCTGTTCATCACCACGGCGAATATCGCCGAGACGATCAGCCCGCCGCTCCGCGACCGGATGGAGATCATCCGCATCACCGGATACACCGAGCAGGAGAAGGTGCAGATCGCTGAGCGCCACCTCGTCCCGCGCCAGCTGGATCAGCATTCGCTCGACGCCGACGAGCTGCAGATACCGCGCGACACCATCGTCGCGATGCTTCATGGCTACACGCGAGAAGCCGGCGTTCGCCAGCTCGATCGGACCATCGCCGAGATCGCGCGCAAGGTGCCGCGAAAGCTCGCTGCGGGCGCGACGTCACCTGTGGTCATCACACCGGATGAGCTTTCCGACCTGCTGGGTCCCCGGCGCCACGATTACGGTGAGGCCCAGGAGCAGGATGAGATCGGTGCGGTCACGGGCGTCGTGGTGAGCGAGGTCGGTGGCGACATCATCACCGTCGAGGCACTCGCCATCGAGACCAAGGCGGACCTCGTGCTCACGGGCCAGCTCGGCAGCGTGATGGAGGAGTCCGCGCGTGCGGCGCTGTCGTGGGCGAAGGTCCATGCGGTCGAGTACGGGGCGCCTCGCGACTTCTTCGATACCCATGCGATTCACGTGCACGTTCCCGCAGGCGCGATCCCCAAGGACGGCCCCTCGGCGGGCGTGACCATGGCGACCGCGATGGTGTCGGTTGCATCCTCACGCAGAGTGCGACGCGACCTGGCGATGACCGGTGAGGTGACGCTGCGGGGCAAGGTGCTTCCCATCGGGGGAGTGAAGGACAAGCTGCTCGCCGCGCATCGCTCCGGCCTGAAGACATTCATCCTGCCGGCAAAGAATCTGCGCGATCTGTACGAGGTCGAGAAGGAGATCCTCGACGCCATCGAGGTTGTGCCGGTCGACAACGTCGGCGAGGTGCTCGACCGTGCGTTGGTTGAGTCGGACGCTCCGCGCCGGCGCGAGCGCCGCGGCGCGGGTTTCGTGCTCCCCATCACGGGTGCGGACGTCATCGGTCCGATCAACGCCGGGCCCGCGTAACCTTTCGCCCGTGACGGAAACGCTGCGAGACCTGGTCGAGCTGGCTATCGTCGTCGATCCGACGTTCGACCAGAACTGTTACGTCCTTCGCCGCCGCGACACCACCGACGTGCTGGTTGTCGACCCTGGACTGCAGTACCCGCAGACGCTCGCACTGCTGGACAAGGGCGGGTTGCGCTGTGAGCGCATCCTGTTGACTCACGGCCACCCCGATCACGTCAGCGGTGTCCCGGCTCTCAAGGAGGCATCTGGATGCGAGGCGGCGATCCATCCGGATGATCGCGAGCAACTCGAAGCCGTGCGCTACCTTCCCGGCCTTCCCGATGACTTTCCCGATGTCGTCTGTGAGCAGGATCTGAGGGATGGCGAGATGCTTCGCTGGCACGACCTCGATATCGAGGTCGTGCATACGCCGGGCCACACTCGTGGCTCGGTGTGCTTTCGCGTCGGCCCGGATCTGCTCTCCGGCGACACCCTCTTCAATCGGGGCGTGGGTCGCTACGACCTCCCCGGTGGATCGTGGCCCGCGCTCATCTTTTCGATCGAGCATCGCATCTACACGCTGCCCCCGGAGACAGTCGTGTACCCGGGTCACGGGCAGCGAACCACAGTCGATGCGGAGATGCGCAACAACCCGTTTGTGGTGCATCCGCGCTACCGCTGATTCAGGGACCCTGTGCTAGGGTGGCCGCGACGGGATGACGAGCCCGGGAGGGGCTGATAACGATGAGTCACGTCGTGCGGGGTGCGCTGAGG
>JBAPOS010000145.1:0-24012 GCA_049279755.1 Candidatus Dormiibacterota bacterium
CGCACATCCGCACCGCGCTCCACCTGCGCGACCAGGGCTGCCGTTTCCCGGGCTGCGACCGCCCGCCCGCGTGGACCGATGGCCACCACGTCATCCACTGGTCGGACGGCGGTCCCACCGAGCTCGAGAACCTGGTTTCGCTGTGCCGGCCGCACCACCGTGCGGTGCACGAGCAGGGGTGGCGCATTCGCATCGCTGATGGACTTGCCGTCGTAGACCCGCCGCCCTGATGAAGTACTACATAACCAGCTGGGCGCCTACTTGGCGCGGTCTCGCGTGGCTTCGTGACAGGCTGTCGCGGCAGGCGTAGCGCTTGACTGGCAACGATCCAAAGTGCCATGGTCATCGGTCGCAGGTCAGCGTCGTTCGGCGGAGGTGATACCGATGGCACAGGTGACGACAGAGCATCCAAACGCGACGCTTTTCCGTCGTGGCTATGAGGCGTTCAACGCTGGTGACATGGATACGATCCGCGGGCTGTTCGACGAGCACATCGTCTGGCACACCGGGGGGCGCAGCCGGTTCAGCCGCGACACGCACGGCATCGACGAGACACTCGGATTCTTCCTGGAGCTGGTTCAGGCCTCAGACGGCACCTTCCACCTCGACATCCACGACATCATCGCGAACGACGATCACGCGGTGGCGCTGGTTACATCGCACCAGGAGATCGGCGGGGTCAAATACCAGGACCTGGGCGCGCATGTCGTGCACATGAGCGACGGTAAGGTGACCGAGTCCTGGTTCTTCGCCTGGAACCCGTACCAGCAGGACGAGCTCTTCCCGCGCTGACGGTGGCCAGGGCAAGCTCAGCTCAACGCTCCCAGGCAGGGGTCGAGTCCTGTTTGCGGTCGAGCACGAACTGTTCAAGGTGGGTCACGACAAAGCGGTGATCCTCAGCCTGCGGCAGTCCCGACACCGCAACGGTGCCAACGCAGCCACTTGACCTGACGATGATCGGGAATGCTCCACCGTGGGCGGCGAAGTTCGCGACGTCGAGGCGTGAGTCGCTGTCGAAATCAAGGCCGTCGGCGCGAAACCTGCATCCCACGAAAAAGGAGGAGTGCCCGTAGCGCTCGACGACGGCGGCCTTGCGCAGCAACCACGCGTCGTTGTCAGCCGACGAGCCCGGCAGGGCGGCGTGGAAGAGGCATTGACCATTGCGCCGGATCGATATCGCCACCGGCAGACGCAAGGCCAAAGCGGCGGAACGCAGGTGGGATCCGAGCGCCCACGCCGTGTCGTGGTCGAAGTGTGGGAAGACCAGACGTTCTTCTTCGGCGAGCAGTGTCGCCAGCAGCTCGGCGGGGGCTTCGCTCACGACGCGGGTACCTCGACCACCGTGCCGGTGGTGGCGCTGGACCGGGCTGCCTCCAGCACGGTTGCGGTCGCGACGGCATCGTGGGGATTGACCGGCGGTGGGTTGTCGCCGCGTACGGCTCCGGCGAAGGTGGAGTAGAAGAGATCCCAGCGCCCGCGCTCGGTGGGGTAGGGACTGGACTCGGTTCCCGTGTGCAGGGTCCCGTGGCTGTTCGCGGGTTCCACGCCCCAACGGTCGCCAAGCGATGCGGGAGTTTCGCCGGCGATCAGCGCGTCCTCCTGCGTGTCGCCTGGGCCGAGCACGTATGTCGCGTCGGTGCCCGTGACCCGATAGCGGGGGCCTGGCGACGACTGACTCCAGCTCCCCCACAGGTGGGATCGTGCTCCACCCGCATGGGTCAGAGCGACAAACACGTCATCGTCGAGACCCGACTCGCGGACCCGCAGCTCGGCGTAAACGGAGAGCGCCGGCCCGAGCAGGACCAGGGCCTGGTCCACGAGATGGCTCCCGAAGTCGAGCAGCGTGCCGCCACCTGACTTCCCGGGCCCGCGCTGGGGCGCGAATCGTTCGAAGCGCGACTCGAAGCGGGTCACCGTACCGAGCTTCCCGTCGGACACCAGCTTTCGGACCGTGCAGAAGTCCGAGTCCCAGCGTCGGTTCTGATACGGGCTCAGCACCGAGCCACGTTCATCGGCCAGAGCGACGGTGCGCCGCGCGGCATCGGGATCGAGCGCGAACGGCTTGTCACAGACGACTGCAAGCCCCAGTTCCAATGCCTGCTCGGTCAAGCTGGAATGCGTGTCCGCGGGAGTCGAGATGGCCACGGCCTCGACCCCCGCGTCACGCAGCGCGTTCAGCGACGTGAAGGTCGGCGTGCCGGGGATCTCGCGAGCGATCAGCGCCTGACGTTCCGGCGATGACGTCATCACCCCGATCAGGTCGCACTCCGGCGCCGAGGTGATCAGCGGTGCGTGGAAATACCGCCCGCCAAACCCGTAGCCGACGAGCCCAAAAGCTACCGAAGCCATTGCCGTCCCCCCGTGTTTCGATCAGGCGAGACGTGTCGCCTGACCGGATCGCCGTTCCCCTGGGTAGACGACGCCGACAGCCCCTCGAGCGTCGTCAAGGATTTCCAGTATGGCGATCGTATCGGCATGTGGTATCAGCGGGCTCTGCAGGAGGCCGGCGCGAAGGCAGCGCTCGACCTCCTCGATCTCCGGCCCATAGCCATTCCCGTGGCCCGCCAGCGGGTCTCCGGTGTGCTCCTCGCCGGCGTCGGTGTGAAGGACCAGACCGGTCGGCCGGTACGCCTCGGGGAGGAATGAGATCCACCCCTTGCTGCCAAGGATGGCCGCTTCGTTGGGAGCATGGATTGGCGCCGAAGTCCAGAGTTGCGCTCCCGGGTGATCGCCGTACATCCACTGCATCGCGACGGTCTCGTCGGACCCGGTGGGTGAGAGCGTGCCCACGGTGCGGACCTCGTCCGGTGGCCCCATGAAGAGATAGGCGAAGGTCACCGGGTACACCCCGAGGTCGAGCAGCGCGCCGCCTCCGTTGGCCAGCTCGTACAGGCGGTGGTTCGGATCGAACGGGAGGCCAAGCCCGAACTCGTTGCGCACCCCGCGCACCTCGCCGATCGCTCCGTCGGCGATCAGCTGCTGCGCCTTGCGGATCAATGGATTGGTCCGCGTCCACATTGCCTCCATCGCGAACACGCCGGCCTGGGTCGCGGCAGCGAAGACCTCGCGGGCGTCTGCAGCGTTGAGGCACACGGGTTTCTCGATGAGTACCGCCTTACCGGCTTCGATCGCCATGAGCGCGTGCGCCCGGTGATGCGGGTGCGTTGTCGAGACGTACACCACGTCGACCTGGTCGTCGTCCACAAGCGACGTGTAGTCCCCGTAGCTCCGGGCTGCGCCATGGCGTGCGGCGAACCGCGCGGCGCGGTCCGCGTCGCGTGCGGCCACGGCGGTGACGACGTTGCCCTCGGTGAGGTTGATGTCGTTGCTGACGGTGTCGGCGATGCCGCCCGCGCCGAGGATTCCCCAGCGAAGTGGACGGCCGTCGGCGATCGGTGTGGGCATGTGATCTGTTCCTCTGCTAATGGGATTCGCGAGAGATGGCGCTGCCGGTCGAGCCGAGGAGGAAGTCGAGGTCCGCGCCGGTGTTAGCCTGCTGGACGGTCTCCACGTAGAGCCGTTCCCAGCCGCGGAGAGGCCGTGCATATGCGCTCACGGTCGCGGTGTCGGGCGAGCGCGCCGCCAGTTCCTCTGACGAGATGTCGATGTCGACCCGTCGTGCATCGACGTCGAGGATCACAACGTCGCCGGTTCGCACCAGTCCGAGCGGGCCTCCGGCTGCCGACTCCGGTGACACATGAAGTATCACCGTGCCGTACGCGGTTCCGCTCATTCGGCCGTCACAGATGCGAACCATATCGCGCACGCCCTCGCGCAGGAGTTTGGCCGGCAGCGGGATGTTCGCAACCTCAGGCATCCCGGGATAACCTTTCGGCCCGCAGCCGCGCATGACCAGCACGGAGTCGGCGTCGACATCGAGATCGGGGTCATCGATGCGTGCATGCATGTCCTCGATCGAGTCGAACACCAGCGCCCGTCCGCGATGTTGCAGCAGATGTGGAGATGCCGCTGCGGGCTTGATGACGGCGCCGTCTGGAGCCAGGTTGCCGTACAGGACGGCGATGCCTGCATGCGCTTGCATCGGCTTCGCGCGGGGACGGATGACCTCGGGATCCCAGACGCGCGCGTCACTGAGATAGTCGACAAGCGGTCTGCCCGTGACCGTCAGAGCCGCCGGGTCGAGGAGGTCCTGGACCTCGCCGAGCACCGCGTGCAGGCCCCCGGCGCGGAAGAAGTCCTCCATCAGAAAGCGACCGGCCGGCTGCAGGTCGACGAGCAGTGGAACCTGCGCACCGGTGGTGTCGAAGTCATCCTGGCTCAGTGCGACACCCAGCCGGCCGGCAATCGCGAGCAGGTGGACGACCGCGTTGGTGGAGCCGCCGATCGCGGCCAGCGTCACGATGGCGTTGAGGAACGAGCCGCGGGTCAGAAGGCTGGACGGGGTCCGGCGCGCGGCGACCATCTCCACCGCGAGCCGGCCGGTGTCGTGTGCGCCCTCGAGCAGGCGGCTGTCAGCGGCGGGCGTGCCGGCCAGACCGGGCAGCACCATCCCGAGGGCTTCGGCGAGCAACCCCATGGTCGACGCGGTGCCCATGGTGTTGCAGTGACCGCGGCTGCGAATCATGGATGACTCCGAGCTGATGAACTCGGCCTCGGAGAGAGTGCCTGCGCGGACCTCCTCGGAGAGGCGCCAGACGTCCGTGCCACAGCCGAGCGCCTCTCCGCGGAACGTGCCGGTCAGCATCGGGCCGCCCGGGAGCACGACCGCGGGAAGGTCGACGGAGGCCGCGGCCATCAGCAGAGACGGGATGGTCTTGTCGCAACCGCCCAGGAGGACCACACCGTCGATCGGGTTGGCGCGCAGCATCTCCTCGGTGGCCATCGCAGCCATGTTTCGCCAGAGCATCGCCGTCGGCCGGACCAGCGTCTCGCCAAGGGAGATCACCGGCAGGTTCAGTGGAATGCCGCCCGCCTCGAAGACGCCCTGCTTGACGCTCTCCGCAACCTCGTTCAGGTGCGCGTTGCACGGGGTGAGATCCGAGGCGGTGTTGGCGATGGCGATATGAGGGCGTCCGTCGAAGGCGTGCGCGGGCAGTCCCCGCCGCATCCAGGCCCGATGGATGTAGGCGTTGCGGTCGCTGCCCGCGTACCACTGCGCGCTTCGCTGCTCAGCCACGCTTGACCCCTGTCGAGTGACCCCCGACGACGCTTGCTGTCCGGCCGTATATTCTCGAACCCTGAATGGCAGCGCGTGGCGGCCGCTTCGCAGTGACCTCATGAGGCGCTTTCGTGCCCATCCCGCCGGCGAAGCGCGCTTCGGCCTCGGCGAGGGGCCGGTCTGGGACGGCGACCGCAATCGCGTGCTCTGGGTCGATATCAACGCCGGTGCGGTGTACGCCGGGACGCTCGACGAGGAGCGCATCACCCACGACAGCCTCCTCGTGTTTCCCGAGACGGTGGGGGCGGTCGCATGCGCTCGAGACGGCGAGCTCGTCGTCGCCGGCGCGCGCCGGCTGTACCGGGTCTCGCCCGACGGGGAGGTCAGCCTGGGACCGCAGGTCATCGCCGACGGCACGGCGAGCCGCCTGAACGACGGGGCGTGCGACCCGGCGGGTCACTTTCTGGTTGGGAGCCTCGCCCTCGACGACGGCGCTGACGCCGAGGTGCTCGTGCGCGTCGATGAGCAGGGTCACGTGGACGTGATCGATGACAACCTCGGCATGTCGAACGGCCTCACCTTCACACCGGCGGGCGACCAGCTGTACAGCATCGACACCGTGTCCAGGATCGTGTGGATCCGGGACTATGACGCAGGCACCGGGGCGGTCGGTCGCCGCCGTGAGTTCCTTCGCCTCGACGGCAGTCCCGACGGGATGTGCGCCGACGAACAGGGGAACCTGTGGATCGCAATCTGGGGCGCCGGGCAGGTGCGCTGCTACTCGCCGGCGGGAGAACAGCGTGCCGTGATCGAGGTACCGGCACCGAACACCACCAGCGTCGCATTCGTCGGCGAGAGCCTCGACACGCTGCTCATCACCACCGCCTCGGAGCAACTCTCTCGCACCCAGCTCGATCGCTATCCCGAATCAGGCCGGTTGTTCACCGCCCGTGTGGAGGTGACCGGGATGCCCGTCGCGGCGTGGACGGGCGCACACGCGTGGCCGCCTCAGCTGGTCGAGGCGAGCGCGGATAGCTGATGCGAGCGTTCGTCGTCACGGGACCCCACCAGGGCGCGATCGATGAGGTTCCCGACCCCGTCGCCAACGAGGGGGAGGCGGTCGTCGACATTCTCCGAGCCGGCGTCTGCGGCACCGATGTCGAGTTCTGGAACGGCGAGATGGCCTATCTGCACCAGGGACACGCGGGATATCCGATGCGCCTCGGGCACGAGTGGTGCGGCGCGGTCTCGGCGGTCGGGTCGGGGGTCGACGCCGCGTGGCTGGGACGTCGGGTCACCGGCGACACCATGATCGGGTGCGGCCACTGCTCCCGCTGCACGTCCGGGCGTCACAACGTCTGCGCGAACCGCCTCGAGATCGGCATTCGCGGGGGCGCTCCCGGGGCGCTCGCCGAGCAGCTCGCAGTGCCGGTTGCGTCGCTGCTGGCGTTGCCCGACAGCGTGGACGACACGGCCGGCGCGATGGTCGAGCCGGGCGGCAACGCGCTTCGCGCGCTGCGTGCCGCCGCACTGGAGCCAGGCGACCGCGTCCTGGTGCTCGGCAACGGAACGCTCGGGCTCCTCGTAGCCGAGTTCGCCCGGGCCGATGGTGTGGAGGTTCACGTCATGGGCCGATCGAGTCAGAGCCTGCAATTCGCGGCCACGCTCGGCTTCGCCGGCGTCTGGCAACAGGCCGAGTTGCCCCGGCTGCCCTGGGACGCGGTCATCGATGCCTCCAACGCCGCCGAGCTGCCGGCGCTCGCCCTCGACCTGGTCGAACCCGGCAAGCGAGTGGTGTACGTCGGACTCGCCGGACATCCCAGCCTCATCGACACGCGCAGCCTGGCGCTCAAGGACGTGACGGCCGTTGGCATCCTCGCGGCGTCGCAGGGCCTTGCCGGAACCGTCGAACACTACGCTGCCGGGTACGTCGACCCCCGGCCGCTGGTGGCGGCAACCGTCGGACTCGATCGAGCCGGCGACGTGCTCGCGGGGTGGCGACCCGACACGGCTTCGGCGGGACCGAAGCTGCACATCGACCCACGTCTGTAGACCGAAAGCACGCGAGGAGAGTGCAACCCGACATGAACGACTTCGACGGGCTCGTCGCGGTGGTGACCGGCGGCGCAAGCGGCATCGGGGCTGCCACAGCAGCGCAGCTTCGCGACCGGGGCGCGCGAGTGGCCGTCCTTGACCGCTCGTACACAGTCCTCGACAGGGCGGCGATGGAGGTGCCGTGCGATGTCGCAGACGCGGAGTCCGCGCGCACCGCCATCGATGCCGTGGCGAACGCCCTCGGATCAATCGACATCGTGATCAACAACGCCGGCATCGGAGCGTCCGGCGATGTGACCGCGAATGCCGACGATGAATGGCAGCGCGTCCTGAGCGTCAACGTCATCGGCATCGCGCGCGTCACGCGCGCGGCGCTGCCGTTCCTGCTGCAGTCGCGTCACGCAGCCATCGTCAACACCTGCTCGGTGCTCGCCAACGTCGGCGTCCCCCAACGCGCGCTGTACTCGGCGAGCAAGGGTGCGGTGCAGGCGCTGACACTCGCGATGGCCGCCGACTTTGTCAGGCAAGGCATTCGAGTCAACGGCGTGACCCCCGGAACCGCGGACACCCCATGGGTGAGACGCCTGCTCGATCAGGCGCCCGACGCGCAGGCGGCTGCGGCCGCTCTCCGAGCGCGCCAACCCATGGGCCGGCTCGTCACCGCCGACGAAGTCGCCTTCGCGATCGCCTACCTCGCGAGTCCGCTGTCGGGTTCGACCACGGGCACGATGCTCGCAGTCGACGGCGGTATGGATGGCGTCCGTCTGGGGTAGTGGAGCGCTGATGCCGGCAGTCTCGGCTAGATGCCCGCTCGGTGAGTCCAGACGCCGCCGAGCATGGTTGCGGCAACCTTCATCGTGCGCAGCTCGCTCGGCGCAGCGGTGAACGGGTCACCATCGAGGACGGCGACGTCGGCGGAATCACCGGCCCTCAGCCACGGATCCACGTGACCCGGGCCCATCGATGCTGCGAGCGCTTCGGTCACACTAATCTCCTGTTCCGGATGCCAGCGCGGACGCTCGTCGCGGGTGCGGTGTACCGCGGCGCCGATCGCGAGCCACGGATCGAGCGGCGCAACCGGGGCGTCCGAGCCGAAGCTGAGAACGGCACCGGCGTCGAGCAGCGAGCGGAGCGGGAATGCCCGCCGGGTGCGGCCGGCCCAGTAGCGATCGGCGACATCCCGGTCGTCGAGCGCGTGCTCGGGCTGGACGCTCGCGACTACCCCCAGCTGCGCAAAGCGCGCTACATCGGCGTCGTCGAGCAGCTGCGCGTGCTCGATGCTGCCACGCGCGCCGGTGCGCGCAAATGCCTGCAGCGCCACCGAGTTGGCGCGATCGCCGATGGCGTGGACCGCACAGTCCAGACCGGCGTCGGTTGCGTGGCGCAGGAGCCGCGAGAGTTCGCCGGGTTCCACGAGCAGAACACCGAAGTTGTCCTCGCCGCCGGCGGGCAACGAGTAGGCATCGTTGCATGAGGCGGTGCGCGTGTTGAGCGAGCCGTCGATGATGGTCTTCAGAGGCCCGACGGCGAGCAGCTCGCCGGTCCCGTCGACCACGTCACCGGTGCGCAGGTGCCGCGCAATGGCATCGTCCAGTCGCTCCGGCCAGATACTGCTGTCGACGCGAAGCCAACGATCACCGAATTCGATCCGGCGCCGCCATGCATCGAGTGACCAGGGCCTCTCCATGTCGACGATGCCGACAACGCCTCGGGCCGCGGCGGCGCGCGACGCAGCACGGCACCACGCATCGGAGACGTCATCGGTGACGCTCGCCACTTCGGCGATGACGTGCATGGCGGCGTCTTCGCGCAGCAACCCCGTCACGTGCTCCGCGTGACCGAGCCGGTGGAGCGCGGCACTGTTCAGCCAGGCGCTGTGCAGGTCGGCGGCGATGAGCACCACGGGGACTCCACCGGTCACCGCGTCGAGGATGTCGCGATGCGGGGCATCGGGCCAGAGCGCATCACGGAATCCGTACCCAACCACGGGGGTGTCGAGGCCGTCGCCGCGGACTGCGAGGTGTGCCGCAATCAGGTGCGCCGCCGCGACTGCGGAGCCGGTATCGGAGAGGTCGAGTCGCGCGCTCGTCTGTGCCCACTGGTCGAAGTGCACATGACGATCCCAGAGTCCGGGCAGCAGCCACCTGCCATCCAGGTCGATCACCTCGGCGATGTCGGCCTGGCGTCGCATCACGCCGGCATCCGCAACGTGCCCGTCGTTGATCAGGACGTGCTCGAGGGATCGTTCGGGCGCGAGGCGAGCTCGCCGGAACAGGACGCTGGTCATGCCGGCAGCGCCAGCGATTCGTCGGCGCACGCGGTGCTCATGGTTCGGCGCGGTACCTCCAGAACCGCGGAAGCATCGCACTCAGCACGACGGTTCCAACCACGCACAGAGCTCCGCCGCTGACCACTGAGGCGCGCACCCCGGCGAGCGATCCAACCACCCCGGCCTCCAGATTTCCCATCGCCGGTCCCGACGTGTAGCTGATCATCTCGATGCCGGCGAGGCGGCCGCGCATCGCGTCCGGGATCGTCTGGTTCCACAACGTGGTGCGAAACAGCCCGCTGATCATGTCGGCGGCGCCGGCGGCCGCAAGCGCGAGCAACGCCACCCACAGCGACGGCGCGAAACCGAAGGCGATGATCGCCAGTCCCCAACTTGCCGCGGCGAAGGCGATCGCACGGCCGTGATGACGCACCGAGCGCGTCCACCCGCTTGTCACGGTGGCAATGAGCGATCCGACCGATGGCGCCGTGTACAACAGCCCGAGCACCGCGGGCCCGCCGAGCCCGGACGCGATCTGCGGAAACAGCGCCATCGGCATCCCGAAGAACATCGCGTTGATATCGACGAGATAGGAACCGAGCAGGTCCTGGCGGCCGGCCGCATAGCGCAGTCCCGCAATCGCGGCACGAAGGCTCACTCCCTCAGCGTCGGGAGCCGGCGGGACCGCACGCATGAGCGTCAGCGCCAGCGTCGCCACGAGAAAGGTGGCCACGTCAACTCCGTAGGTTGCGGGCAGTCCAACCGTCGCGATGAGAATGCCCGCGAGCGGTGGTCCGAGTACCTGGCCCAGGTTTCCCCGGAGGGATTCGAGCGCGGCAGCGGCTGTCAACCTGTCTCGGGAAACGATGCGGGGGACAAGGGCGTCGAGGGAGGGTCGTTCGAGGGAGTCGACGCCCGCCGCCGCGATAACCACAACGAAGAGCACCCAGAGCTGCGGGTGCGGCAGCGCCGCGTTGACCACCAGGACGCACACGACGCCACACGCGCTGATCTGCGTGATGCGCACCATGCGGCGACGATCGACCGCGTCGGCGAGCGCGCCACCGACGAACGACATCACGAGTATCGGTACCAGCTCGGCAAGGCTGACCAGTCCGACGACCAGCGAGGACCGCGTCAGCTGGTAGACCTGGAACGGAACGGCGACGTAGGTGATCATGCTGCCGGCGAAGGACACACCCTGGCCGATGAAGAGCAGCCGGAATTCTCTCGACTCCCGGAGCGGGGTGACGTCGACCGCGAGCGCGGTCAGTCGCCGCCGCAGTCCCACCCCTTCCGGGGCGACGGTCTCGCTCGCGATGAGGGAATCGGGCTGCGGATCCGGCGTTGCGCGTGTGTGCGGTGGGATCTCCTCGGACACCGTGCGACTCTGGCTCCTGGCGTGCGCTCTGTGCCCGTCCAAGAAACTTGACCATTCCAGTCAGGATTTGCTAGGGTCGGCGTTGATCAGAGCGTTTTTGTGAGGGCTGCCATGTCTGTCACCGATGAATTGCTCAAGAACAACGAGCGCTACGCGGCCGCATTCGACAAGGGCGACACACCGCTGCCACCAGCCCGCGGGATTGCGGTCGTCGCGTGCATGGATGCCCGCCTGCATGTCAGCGCGATCCTCGGTCTGGAGATCGGCGACGCGCACATCATCCGCAACGCCGGCGGCGTGGTGACCGACGACGCGATCCGGTCACTGGTGATCTCGCAGCGATTGCTCGGCACCAAGGAGATCATCCTCATCCATCACAGTGACTGCGGCATGGTCACGTTCTCGGATGACGTGGTCAAGGCGCAGATCAAGGAGGACACCGGGATCCGTCCGCCGTTCTCGCTCGAGGCGTTCCCTGATGCCGCCGATGACGTGCGACAGTCGATCGCGCGCATCAAGGCGAGTCCGTTCATCCCTCATCGTGACAGCGTCCGCGGTTTCGTCTACGACGTGTCCACCGGACGTCTGAACGAGATTGAGGCGGGCGACCGCGAGCTGACCGGATCAACGGCCGGTGTCGCGCAGGGAGCCGCTCGCTAGCGCCACAGACATTCGCTGCCGCCGGCCCGCCCACCATCTGCGTGCGGCGGGGCCGCGCCGGCCGTGCACCCGACGTGCGACGTTGTTCCGTCGGACGGCGCGCGCGTGCGAAGCACCATGTCGAAGGAGTGACACGACTGTTACAAGAGCAGGTCGAGGATGGACCCGCTCCTTCCGTGATCTCAGACACGAAGCGTGCGCCACGCGCACACGTCACTGCGTTCGTAAGTTGCGCACAGGCATGTGCCTTACTGCACAACAACGTGCGCGGTTGTCCACATTGTGCACAGGCTCGCGCGTGTCAAACGCGTCGTGCGCGCATGCATGCACAACGCGCCGTGATGGTTGACAGGGGGTCAGGGCCGCGACGTACACTCCCCCGGTGGAATCGGAGGCGGGTGTGTCGAGGCAGTCAGAGCGAGCCATCATGCCGCGCCGGATCTGCGCACGAGTGGGATGCGGCGAACATGTGCACAAGCCCACTGCGAAGTACTGCAGCATCAGGTGTTGCTCGATCGATCCCGCGCGTCACGAGCGCTTGCGCAACCAGGCGCGCCGTGCATCAGCGCGACCGATACCGATGTTGCGCCAGCTGCGGTTCGACTTTCCGCCCAAGGGGTTCGACCCTGAGGCACAACTCAACGAGTTGTGCCTGGCCCGAGAGGACGTCCCCTCCGGCATGTCTCGTCTCACCGGCTGATCCGGGCGCGACCCTGGCTGGGAGCCGTTCCCGGCGGACTGCGTAGAATCCGCCTTGCATGCCAGACGAGATCGTCGACGACGCCGCCGAGGCAGGCGCCCCACTGCCGCCGCCTGCGGAGCCGACTCTCGAGATGCTGCGCCACAGCGCGGCTCACCTGATGGCTGCCGCGGTGGTGCAGCTGTTTCCCGGCGCTCAATACGACGTCGGTCCCGCCATCGAGGACGGCTTCTTCTACAACTTCCGACTCCCCGGTGGAACGCACTTCGTTGACGACGACCTGGCGAGCATCGAGTCGCGCATGAGCGAGCTGGCCGCACAAAGGATCCCTTTCGTGCAGGAGGTGATGGCGCGCGCGCAAGCGGTCGAGCTGTTCGCGGCGATGCACCAGGACTTCAAGGTGGACATCATCAACCGGCTGCCCGACGATGTCACCGCGGTCAGCATCTACCGGACCGGCGAGTTCATCGACCTGTGCCGGGGACCGCACGTGCCCGATACCGGTTGGCTCACGGCCATTCGCGTGCTCCGCATCGCAGGGGTGTACTGGCGAGGAGACGCCAGGAACGAGCAGCTGCAACGGGTGTACGGCACCGCGTGGTTCTCGCGGGATGAGCTCGACGCCTATATGCACCGGTTGGAGGAAGCACGCAAGCGGGACCATCGACGCCTCGGCGCAGAGCTCGACCTGTTCTCGTTCCCTGATGAGATCGGCTCGGGGCTTCCCGTCTTCCACCCCAACGGCGGACTGGTGCGCAAGCTCATGGAGGACTACTCGCGTCAACGCCATGAGGAAGGCGGCTACTCGTTTGTGAACACACCGCACATCACCAAGGAGGACCTGTTCAAGGTGTCGGGACACCTCGAGTGGTTCGCCGAGGGCATGTTCCCTCCCATGGAGCTCGACGAGGGCACCAAGTACTACCTGAAGCCGATGAACTGCCCGATGCACATCCTCATCTATCGAAGCCGGATGCGCTCTTATCGCGAATTGCCCCTTCGTCTTTTCGAATTCGGGAGCGTGTATCGCTACGAGAAGTCGGGGGTGATCCACGGGCTCACGCGCGTGCGCGGGCTCACCATGGACGACGCGCACATCTTCTGTGCACGCGAGCAGATGATGGACGAGCTCATCTCGTTGCTCGACTTCACCCTTGGGCTGCTTCGCGACTTCGGCCTCACCGACTTTTATCTCGAGCTCTCCACACGCCCCGAGCACAAGGCTGTCGGCACCGTCGAGGAGTGGGATACGGCAACCAACGCGCTGCGCCTCGCGGCCGAGGGCCGCAACCTGGAACTGGTCCTCGATGAGGGCGGTGGTGCGTTCTACGGACCCAAGATCTCGGTGCAGGCGAGGGATGCGATCGGACGGACATGGCAGATGTCGACGATCCAGGTCGACTTCCAGTTTCCGCAGCGCTTCGACCTGCATTTCATCGATGACACCGGCGCCGAGCAGCAACCGATCATGATCCACCGAGCGCTTTTCGGGTCCATCGAGCGGTTCTTCGGCATCCTGCTCGAGCACTACGCCGGACACTTCCCGCTCTGGCTCGCACCCGTACAGTGCGCGCTCGTCCCGGTTCAGGACGACAGCGAGGAGGTGATGGCGTACATCCACGGCCTCGCGGCGGCAATGCGCGAGCGTGGGCTGCGCGCGTCTGTCGACGAGCGTCATGGCGAGCGCATGCAAGCTCGTGTGCGCGACGCGGAGTTGAAGCGCATTCCCTATGTCGTGGTCATCGGCAAGCGGGACATGGAGCGCGGCGACGGCGTGGTGCGCGTTCGCGATGTTCGCCGCAACCTTCAGGAGGACATCTCGACCGGCGCGCTCATCGACCGCCTGGTCGCCGAGGTGAGTGAGCGGCGTCCCGAGTGAGACGGCCCCGGCACACGGAGCCGGACTCAGAGCCGACCCACGCGCCGCTCCGAGGCGAGGCCAAGCTCCGTGCCGCGCTCGCCGGGTTCGACGTTCGAGCGAGCGGGAGGATCTGTCTCGACCTCGGTGCCGCAGCAGGCGGCTTCACCAGGGTCCTGCTGGAAGCCGGCGCCATGCGCGTGTACGCGGTGGACGCCGGATTCGGTCAGCTCCTCGGCTCGCTCCGCCAGGATCCGCGCGTCGTGAACCTCGAGGCGACCAACGTCGCCTTGCTCGACACTCGCCTCATCCCCGATGCGATTGACATGGTGACCATCGACGTGTCGTATCTATCGCTGACCGCGGCGGTCGCTCAGCTCGACCGCATCGTCCTGGCCCGTGATGCGGATCTGATCGGCCTGGTCAAGCCGATGTTCGAGTTGCGGCTGGCCACCGCTCCCTCCGACGCCATCTCGGTCGACGCCGCGACCGAGCGTGCTGCGGCGGGCGTGGCCGCTGCCGGCTGGCGTGTCATCGGCGCCATGCCGTCGCCCGTGCTCGGCGGGCGAGGGGCTGTGGAAGCGCTGCTCCACGCCCGGCGATCACCATGACGTCACAGCAGGTTTGGCCATCCCGCAGCCGTGCTATATTCAGCGGCCGACGCCCTGTACGGGCGCCGCAAAGCAGGACCGCCAGGTACGGCCCTCACCTTCCGGGCTTGCCTTGAAGGTCCAGCACCCGAACCCTGGATAGCGGAACCGCTGTCCAGTTTTTTATATCCACAAGGAGGCCGCGCCGATCGCATTCCGAGAGCTCAGGGTCAACGACCAGATCCGCATCCCCACCGTCCGCCTGTTCGACGACACCACAGGCGAGCAGTTGGGAATCGTCACCATCGAGCGAGCCCGAGAGCTTGCCGCCCAACGTGAACTGGACCTGGTCGAGGTAGCCCCCCAGGCCCAACCGCCGGTGTGCCGTCTCATGGACTACGGGCGTTTCAAGTTCGAAGCGCTGAAGAAGGAGAAGGAGAGCCGCAAAGAGCACAACACCATCAACGTCAAGGAGATGAAGCTCCGTCCGAAGATCTCGGAGCACGACTTCCAGACCAAGTTCGGGTCGGTACGTCATTTCCTCCATGACGGCGACAAGGTGAAGCTCACCATCATGTTTCGCGGACGCGAGATGGTGCACCAGGAGTACGGGCGCAAGTTGCTCGACCGGATGGCCGAGGAGCTGAAGGAGGTGGCGACCATCGAACGGACCCCCCTCGTCGAGGGCCGCAACATGATCATGATCATGAGCCCGCTCAACAAGAAGCACGCCAAAGGCGACCAGCACAGCAATGACCGGCGTCCAACGCAGGAGGTGGAGGTGAGCGTCACCGTCCCGGTGGAGGACCTCGGCGGCGACTCAGGGAGCAAGAACGACCATGCCGAAGATACGAACGCATAAGGGAACCGCCAAGCGGCTCCGCGTCACCTCGACCGGGAAGGTGATGCGGCGCAAGGCGTTTCGCTCGCACCTGCTCGAGCACAAGAGCGCCAAGCGCAAGCGCCAATACCGGATGCAACACGAGGTGTCCGCGTCGGACCGCCGCAAGGTGATCCGGCTTGCACCCTACCTTTAGGAGAGCGACATGGCCAGAGTGAAACGTGGGGTGACGGCCAAGGCTCGCCACCGGAAGATCCTCGAGATGGCCGAGGGGATGCAGGGGGCTCGCCACCGGCTCTACAAGAACGCCAATGAGGCGGTCATGCACTCGCTCGCCTACGCGTATCGCGATCGCAAGCAGCGAAAGGGCGACATGCGCGGTCTCTGGATCGCGCGCATCAACGCGGCAGCGCGCCAGAACGGCCTTGCGTACAACCAATTCATGCACGGCCTCAAGGAGGCCGGCGTCGAGGTGAATCGCAAGATGCTCGCCGACATCGCCGTCAAGGACTCCGGCTCGTTTCAGCAGCTTGTCGAAGTCGCCCGGGGCGCCTTGACCAAGGCGTGACCGCCGACCTCCACAGCGTGGCGGCGGAAGCCCTCGAGGCGGTCGCCGCCGCGCCGGACCTGGCTGCGCTCGACGTGGTGCGAACCAGGTACCTGGGACGGGGCGACGGTGAGCTGACCTCGTTTCGACGAGGCCTGGGCAAGATCCCCGACCCTGATGGGCGACGCCAGATGGGTCAGATGGTCAACGAGCTCGTTCAGCGTGTCGGCGATGCTCTCGACGAGCGCCAGCGGACCATCGAGCGCACCACTCGGGCTCTGAACCTCGAGACGGAGACGCTCGATCTCACCCGTCCCGCGCCGGCCCTGCGGCGAGGCCGCCTCAGCCCGGTGACCCTCGCCGCCCGGGAGATCCGGCGGATCTTCGGTCAGCTCGGTTTCGAGGCCGTCGAGGGTCCGGAGATCGAGTACGACCGCTACAACTTCACCCTGGTCAATCAGCCGCCAGGGCACCCGGCACGCGACTCGCAGGACACGTTCTACATCGACGATTCGCGCCTGCTCCGAACCCACACGTCGCCGGTGCAGATCCGCAGCATGCTCATCCGTGGCGCGCCGCAACGGGTGATCGTTCCGGGCAAGACGTACCGGCGCGATCACGACGCGACCCACATGCCGATGTTCCACCAGGTGGAGGGGCTCTGCGTCGATGAAGGGATCGCGGTGAGCGATCTCAAGGGCACCCTCGAATTCTTCGCGCGATCGTTCTTCGGCGCGGATTCGGTCCTGCAATGGCGCCCACACCACTTCCCGTTCACCGAGCCCTCACTGGAGCTCGAGCTGGCCTGCGTGGTGTGCGGCGGCTCCGGGTGCAGCGTCTGCAAGTACAGCGGCTGGCTCGAGCTCCTGGGCAGCGGCATGGTCCACCCCCAGGTGCTTCGCAACGGGGGGGTCGACCCGGATCGCTACACGGGCTTCGCGTTCGGCATGGGCATCGAGCGGGCGGCGATGCTCGCCTGGGGCATTCCCGACATGCGCCTGCTCTACGACAACGACGTCCGCTTCCTCGTGCCCGAGAGCATGATCAACACGTCGCCGGAGGGGCCGGCTTCGTGAAGTTCTCCCTTCGGTGGCTGCGCGATTACGCGACCCTCGACGCGCCCGTGGGAACCATCGTCAAAGCACTCGTGGACACGGGGACCGAGGTGGGCGCGGTCGACCTCGGCGGCGAGGGCCTCGTGGTCGCTCGGGTCGCGTCCCTCGAACCGGTCCCCGGATCGTCGCATCTGCGATTCGCTGATCTCGATCTCGGGGGGGACGTACCCGCGTCGCTGGAGGCGTTCAGCGCCGTGCCCGGGACGGTCCGGGTCATGACCGGGGCGCCCAACGTCAAGGCGGGCGACCTGGTTCCCTACGCGCCGCCCGGGACTCGCCCTCCGGCCATCGACGAGCGCCTGGGGGTGAAGACCATCCGCGGCCACAAGTCCCCAGGGATGCTCTGCTCGGCGATCGAGCTCGGGGTGGGGGAGGACGCTGACGGCATCCTCATTCTTGACGAGGGGACGCCCGGGCAGGCGCTTCGCGAGGTCCTGACCCTCGACACCGTCCTCGACCTCGAGGTCACCACCAACCGTCCGGACTGCCTCTGCCACATCGGTATCGCACGCGAGCTCGCGGCGGCACTCGGAGAAGGGCTCAACGAGCCCCCGGCGGCGGTTCCCGACGAGCTGCTCTCGGCGACCTCGGCCGAGTTGCGCGCCCAGGTCCAGATCGTGGATCCCGAAGGCTGTCCTCGCTTCGCGGCTCGGGTGATCGAAGGGGTCGCGGTGGGTCCTTCCCCGGGGTGGCTGCGCCAGCGGCTCCGCGCCGTCGGGTTGCGGCCGATCAACAACGTGGTCGACGTCACCAACTTCGTGCTCCACGAGCTCGGCCAGCCGCTCCACGCGTTCGACCTCGATCGATTCGTCGACGCAGGCGGTGACAGGACGGCGAAGGTGGTCGTCCGGCGCGCGGCGCCCGATGAACACGTCATCGACCTCCTCGGTGTCGACCGTCAACTCTCGGCTGAGGATCTTGTGGTCTGCTCCGGCAACACCCCGGCGAGCATCTCGGGGGTCATCGGTGGCAGCTCGACCGCGGTCATCGACTCGACGAGGACCGTGCTGCTCGAGGCGGCGAACTGGGATGGCCCGACCATCCGGGCAACATCGAAGCGGCTCGGACTCCGCACCGACGCCTCGACGGTCTTCGAGAAAGGGATCAGCGATCGTCTCCCCGCGGTCGCGCTCGACCGCGCGGCTGCTTTGATCGCCGAGCTGTCAGGTGGTCGTGTGCTCGCAGGCACGATCGACCAGTGGCCGCGTCCGCTCCCCCAGCTGGGGCCGATCTCGCTGACCGCGCGGTTCACCGGGCGTCTGCTCGGCATTCCCATGGACGCGACCGAGATCGCCACGACGCTCGCGCGACTCGCGTTCGCGGTGGAGCAGGACGGCGCCACCCTCACGGTCGTGCCACCGTTCTTCCGCCGCGACGTGTCCCTGCCGGAGGACCTCGTCGAGGAGGTGGGCCGGATGATCGGATACGCCCGAGTCCCGAGCACGCTCCCCGGCCGGCGCGTCGCGGTCACGACCACGGCCGCGCCGCCGCCCATCGACGACGCCATTCGGGACATCTGCGTCGGAGCGGGCTTCGACGAGGCGATCACCTTTTCGTTTGTCGGGCCACTCGACGCGGTGTTGCTGCCTGGACTCGGCCGCGCCCGCAAACCCATCCCGCTGCGCAATCCGCTCAGCGAGGAGTGGAGTGTCATGCGCACGTCACAGCTTCCCCGGCTGTGCGCCTCGCTCGCGGCCAACGTCAATCGCGGGAGTGGTGACGTGATGCTCTTCGAGCTCGGCCGGGCGTTCTGGGAAGGCGAGCGGGTGGGGCCGGTGCCCGGATCGACGCCCGACGGAGCCGACCGCGACCTTCCGTCCCTGCCGCTCGAGCCGCTGCTGCTGAGCCTCGCACTCAACGTGTCGAGCGGCTCCGCGGATGACGCCGCCCGCGCGGTTCGGCACGTGCAGTCGGTTTTCGATCGCATCGCGGAGGACGTCGCGGGCGCTGCGCTCCGCGCCGAGCCGTCCGAGGAATCGGGCCTGCATCCCGGAAGAAGCGCGGCACTGCGGTTCGACGGCGATGCGGTCGGCATCGTCGGCGAGCTCTCGTTCGAGACCGCCGCCGCCTTCGAGATCCGAGGGCGCGTCGCGGTCGGTGAGCTGCGCATCGACGCGATCGCCTCGGCTCAGCCGCGACCGTTCCGCTTCGTGCCACCGCCTCGGTTCCCGGCGATCGTGCAGGACGTGGCGGTCACGGTGGCAGCCGACCGCCTCGCCGGCGACGCGATGGACGCAATCCGCGACGCTCAGGAGCCGCTGCTCGAGCGCGCCGAGCTGTACGACGAGTACCGGGGTGGCAGCCTCGCGGCCGGACGCAAGGGCTGGACCTTCCGGCTGACATTCCGCGCACCCGACCGCACCCTCACCGGCGACGAAGCGCAACGCGCTCAGGACACGGTGGCTGCCGCATTGGCGCGACGGTGCGACGCGGAGATCCGCAAGTAGCCGATCCACCGCGCGAATGGTTCGCGCGTCCGACGGAGGAGGTGGCCCGAGACCTGATCGGCTGCCGGCTGGTGGTTGACGCGGGAACCCTCGATGCGGTGGTCGCGAGGATTGTCGAGACCGAGGCCTATCTCGGAACCGTCGATCCCGCCTCGCACGCGTTCCGCGGTCCGACGCCCCGATCACGGGTGATGTTCGGCCCGGCCGCGCATCTGTACGTGTACTTCACCTATGGGATGCACCACTGCGCGAACGTGGTGACCGAGCCTGATGGCGTTGCGGGAGCAGTGCTCCTCCGGGCCGCCGCCGTGGAGGAGGGAGCCGCATCGGTGCTGGCTCGGCGAGGCGATGGCCTGGCGATCCCGGCGCTCCTGCGCGGCCCGGGAAACCTGTGCCGCGGTCTGGGGATCACGCGCCGCGACGACGGCATCGACCTGATCGATCCTGCCTCGAGAATTCACATCGGTCCGCGCGATGCCGAGCCACCGATCGCGGTCGGAACCCGCATCGGCCTGCGCCATGCCGCCGACCGGCTCCTCCGGTTCAGCTGGCTCGGCGATCCCGCGGTTTCGCGCCCTGTCCCGCGCGATGCCGGCGAGAACGGCTCCCCATCCGGCAAAAAGAAGGGGCCGGACTGAGCCGGCCCCCATATAAATGCACCGTTTCTTGATACGGCAGCCCGGTGGAAATTCCCGGGCAATCAACGGCACCGCAAACCGGTGCCGGGTTCGGAGCAATGCCCGGTCGACCTCCCAGCCCGCACAACGCACACTTGCCCACTTTTCGGACCATCCCGGGGGACGCCGATTGCCCAGCGACCTCGACGGGGGCGCTACCGAAGTGCGGTCAGGGGCCCGTCAGCCGGGCCTCAACCCTCCGCTCGGCCGTGCCGGAAACGCTGCCAGACGGTTCTCAACATTGGTATGGCTACCTCCGTCTGATTGCCGATGCTCCTTCTAACGATAGACCTGTCGCCGCCTGACCACAAGGACCGCGAGGCCTAGA
The DNA here is from genome assembly GCA_049279755.1 of Candidatus Dormiibacterota bacterium. Classification (GTDB taxonomy): domain Bacteria; phylum Chloroflexota; class Dormibacteria; order Aeolococcales; family Aeolococcaceae; genus Palsa-851. Next base: position 20,588 of record JBAPOS010000145.1, read on the forward strand.
CTGGGTTCCGGGCTGCGCTAGAATCGGAACGCCTGTTCGTCTCGGAGGATCCATGTCCGGTCACAGCAAGTGGGCTGGAATCAAGCACAAGAAGGCAATCGTCGATGCCCGTCGCGGCCAGGTGTTTACCAAGGTCACGCGCGAGCTCACGGTTGCAGCACGCGAGGGTGGCCCTGATGTCGAGGGCAACTTCCGGCTGCGTCTCGCGATACAGAAGGCCCGCGAGGTCAACATGCCCGCCGACAACATCGAGCGAGCGATCCAGCGCGGAGCAGGGGGAAAGGACGGCGTGCAGCTCGAGGAGGTCCGCTACGAAGGCTATGGACCCCACGGCGTCGCGGTCATGGTCGACACGCTGACCGACAACCGCAATCGCACGGTGGCGGCCATCCGCAATGCCTTCACACGTGCAGGGGGCGCGCTCGGTGAGGCGAACAGCGTCGCGTGGATGTTCAACCAACAGGGGGTCATCAACATCGAGGCGGGCGCGCGCGACCCCGAAGAGCTCGCGCTCGAGTTGCTCGACGCGGTCGATGTCGGCGCGGACGGCGACATCAGCGTCGACGGTGACGAGCTGGTCGTCACCGTAGCCCCGTCGCGCTTCGAGGCGGTCCGCCGCCAGCTGGAGGAGCGGAACTACCCCGTCGACTCCGCGGAGGTCACCATGAACCCGACCACCTCGGTGGTGCTCGACACGTCGCAGGCACGCCAGGTCCTCCGTCTGCTCGACGGGCTCGAGGAGCAGGATGACGTGCAGCAGGTGTACGCCAACGCGGAGATACCGGACGACGTCCTTGACGCAGTCAGCTGATCACTGCGCCGTCCGACGCGGATGAGGGTGCTCGGGGTCGACCCGGGGCTCGCGCGCACCGGCATGGCCATCGTTGATGGCACGCCCGGACACCTGGTGCTGCTGCACGCCGCATGCATCGAGACCGTGCCGCAGACCAGTGAAGCCGCGCGGCTCGCGATCCTGTTCGACCTCATCGTCGACGCCTGCACGTCGTTGCGCCCCGAGGTCGCTGCGGTGGAGGAGTTGTTCTTCTCGACCAACCGGCGCACCGCGATGCGAGTCAGTGAAGCCCGGGGGGTCGTCCTTTGCGCGCTCGCCCGCGAGGGTGTCGCCATTGCCGAATACACGCCGACACAGGTGAAGGAGGCCGTGTGCGGATATGGCGCGGCGCGCAAGCCGCAGGTCGCGCGCATGGTTGCCAACCTGCTCGGCGTCACCGGCATTCCGGGACATGACGATGTCGCTGACGCGTGCGCCGTCGCGGTGTGCCACCACCATCGCGGACGCCTCGGCGCCCTGACATCGCGAGCGCAACGCCATCGCGAAAGTGCGCTCGACGTCGCGGTCAGCGCGGCGCGCGCAGCGCTGGTACGCAGCGCTCCATGATCGCGCTGGTCCGTGGGGAGCTCGCCTCGATCGCTGACGACCACGTCGTGGTCGACACCGGCGGCGTGGGGTATGAGGTGTTCTGCCACCTGCGCACGATTGCGACCCTGCACACCGCGCGCGAGCCGGAGGTGACCCTGCATGTGCACACCAGCGTCAGCGCGGACGCGATCCGTCTCTATGGTTTCGTCACCAGTGATGAGCTGCGCCTGTTCCGCCTGCTCATCGGCGTCGAACGCATCGGCCCCAAGGCGGCGCTCGGCATCCTTGGCCGCGCGGAGCTTCCAACCCTGGTGCGGGCCATCGCCGAGGGGGATATCGCCCTGGTCGCGACCGTGCCGGGCATCGGACGCAAGACCGCCGAGCGAGTGATCCTCGAGCTGCGCGACAAGGTCGGAGCCCTCGAGCCGCCGGGGACACATCACCCCACCAGAATCGGCGAGAACGACGCAGTCGCTGCTGCGATTGCCGGGCTTGTGGGTCTCGGGTTCCGCGAGACCGAAGCCCGCCATGCGGTCGCCGAGATCGCCGGCGACGGAGACGGACATGACGTCGCCGACCTGGTGGGTGCGGCGCTTCGGCGGCTCGACAGCGCGGGTGCCGGACGGTGAACGACGAGCGGGTGGTCAGCCCCGAGGAGCTGGAGGCGGAGCGGGTCGCCGACACGGCGCTGCGGCCGCGCACCCTCGACGACTTCGTCGGCCAGGCCGCCGTCAAGAACCAGATTCGCATCCTGGTTGAGGCAGCGCGGCAGCGCGGCGACGCCCTCGATCACGTGCTCCTCTACGGACCGCCCGGGCTCGGGAAGACGACCCTCGCGCAGATCATCGCCGTGGAGATGGGGGTGAACATTCGCCTGACGAGCGGACCCGCGCTCGAGCATCAGGGGATGCTCGCCTCGATCCTGACGAGCCTTGAGGAGCGTGACGTGTTCTTCATCGACGAGGTGCACCGCCTCAACCGAGCGGTGGAGGAGGCGCTGTACCCGGCGATGGAGGACCTCGCATTCGATTTTGTCGCGGGCAAGGGCGCCGGGGCGCAGACGCTCCGGCTGACACTCAATCGCTTCACGGTGATCGGTGCCACGACCCGGGCCGGCGCCCTCGGCGCACCGCTCCGCGATCGTTTCGGAGTCACCTTCCGGCTCGATTTCTATGACACCGATGACCTCGTCGCCATCGCCAATCGTTCCGCGCGCCTGCTCGGCATCGATCTCGACCCGGATGGTGCTGTCATGATCGCCGGCCGCTCCCGGGGCACCCCGCGAATCGTCAACCGGCTCCTGCGCCGCGCTCGCGACTATGCGCAGGTTCGCGCCGCGGGCCGCATCGATGTCGGCGTCGCCGCTGCCGCCCTCGACGTGCTCGGCATCGATTCCATCGGGCTCGACGAGCTCGACCGCCGCGTGCTCGGCGTGCTCTGCGGGACGCTGGGAGGCCACGCGGTCGGTGTCCAGACCATCGCGGTCAGCGTCCAGGAGGATCCGGACACCATCGAGGACATCGTCGAGCCCTTCCTCATCCGTCGTGGATTGCTGGCCCGTACGCTGCGCGGCCGGCTTGCCACAGCCGCCGCGTACCAGCATCTCGGGCTCCCCGTGCCGGCGGGAGCCCCTGGGGCGGCGGAGGCGCAGACCGCGCTCTTCGAGCGTTGAGGGTCGCCGACTTCGACTACCCGCTCCCGGTGGAGCGGATCGCCCAGGAGCCCCTTGCGGAACGCGACGCGTCCCGGCTGCTCCACGTGCTCGCGCAAGGCGGCCTCGAGGACCGCGAGTTTCGCGACCTGCCCGAGCTGCTCCGTCCGGGCGATCTCCTGGTCGTCAACGACACGAGGGTCCGGCGGGCGCGGCTCCGCGGCGTCGACAGCGCCGGGCGCGACGTCGAGCTCCTGGTGATGACGCGCGACGCAAGCGGAGACTATCAGTGCCTCGCGCGCCCCGCCCGACTGGCCATCCCGGGCGCCGTCATCCGAGTCGGTGCCGAGCTCCATGCCACCGTGGTCGCGGTCTCGGCGGCGCACCGTGGTG
>JBAPOS010000146.1:0-3639 GCA_049279755.1 Candidatus Dormiibacterota bacterium
GTTCGATTTCGAGTGGTTTCGTCCGGCAATGGTTGGAAAGACCACTAGTCCCTCCATGTTGGAAAGCGCTGGAATCGACTGCAACTGCATGGAATTCGGGCGACACGGTGCGGGTTGAGGTTCGCAACTAGCGGTCAGGCCCGTTCGTGGTCGACGAGATCTCGAAGAGCGGGAAGATCTGTGGTGAGGTACTCCCAGACGCGTTCCATCGCGACACCCATGTAAGCGTGAGCCACCACGTTACGAAAGCCGACGATGGCCCGCCATGGAATAGCTGGATGGCGTTCCTTGAGGTCATCGGAGAGCCTGCCGGCGGCATCGGCAAGAATCTCCATCCGCCGGACTACGGCGTCTTGCAGCAAGTGTTCGGCGAGAAAAGCTTCTCGGCCGCGAGCCGAGTATTGAGCAAGAAGGTCGAGGCACTCAGCGATGAAGGCCAGCAGCTCATTATCGGTGCTCACAGCACGCGTGCTTCACGCAAGAGTCGCGTACGAGTCCGGATATCCTGAATGCCCGCCTCATCGATGACATCAACGGACCGTCGGACGATGCCGACGCACGCTTCCCTGAATTCATCGAGCGCCGCGAAGTACGCCGCGCCCTTGAGGTCGGGGCGCACGGTGACCATGAGGTCCACATCGCTCTCGGCCCGAGCGGTGCCCCGCGCGACGGAGCCGACGACACGAACCTGCTGAATACCACGCGCTGTCGCGGCGGCACGGATTCTCCCGTTGAGGCGGCGCAGTTCCTCGGTCGAAGGCGGGGTAGCAAGCCCGGGAATGATGGTCGTCGTCAAGGACCTCCCTGTGGCCGTGGCGAAGCGCTCGAGGAAGGACAGCGTGTGCGAGGGTCCGCTGCCGCTTTCGGCGCGTGCGATCACGGATTGGGTCGTCCCCATGCGTGCGGCGAGAGCAGCCTGGGAGAGCCCGGCAGCGCGCCGGTTGGCGCGGAGCGCCACGTAAAGCGGGTCATGCGGCATGGAGCCAGTATCGCATATTTGCGATAATCAGCGTCGGTAGGTTCTGGACTAGAACCCGGGCGCGATACCTAGGTGACATCGATGTTCCGGCTCGCCCCTGGCGTTCGAAGGGCATCGGCGGCATCGACATGAAGACGTCGCCACCGAAACCGACCTTTCCGAGCCTTGGTCCCGACCAGGGCCGTCTCCATCGACGGATTCCAATTGTGGGTATGCGGCTCCGTGGCTTACCGGCCGACCCGCCATCCAGGCTGAGAGACTCTGCCGATGGCCGACGTTCCACCCGGACTCATCTTGCAATGGCTGATCGAACCGAGCATGGTCAACGCGCGTACGCGCCGTCAGCTTCTCAGCTGCTGGCGCGATGTCTCAAATGCCGGAGGGGCGGTCGGCTTTCCGTTCTTGCCGGTGGAGGACGCGCAAGTCCTGCCGGCAGTCGATGCCATGGTTGACTCGCTCAACCCGCTGGTCAACCGGCTACTGCTCGCGACCGTGGGCGAATCGCTGGCCGGTTGGCTGCTCTTGGCTGGCAACACGGCGAAGGTCACGGCTCACTGGGCGCGGGTGCTGAGAGTGCAGACCGCCATCGCTCACCGCGGGACGGGCATCGGCCGGAGCATGATGACTGAAGTGTCTCGCGCCGCTCGAGACGACATGGGCCTCCAGCAGCTGCATCTGGAGCTGAGAGCGGGCCTCGGATTGGAATCCTTCTACGGCGCCTGCGGCTGGCGGGAGGTCGGCAGATGGCCCGCTGCGCTGCGACTGAGCGAAGACGACTACCGCGACGAGGTGCTCATGGTTCTGAAGTTACAGTGATGGAGCTCGACACTATACGCCGCAGAGTAGTGGCGGCCACCATATAGTGTCGGCAATGGCAGCAACCTGAGTCGCCAAACCCCTTTACACTGCAACCATTTCGGCGCCGATGTCGGGGAGACAGGACTCGAACCTGCGACCCCTGGTCCCCCAGACCAGTGGTCCTCCCCAGGGGTGCGTTTCGTATTCGATTTGCCCTGATGAGCCGGCATCCGCAGTCGTGTGATCCATGTTCTGTGCAAGGTGACAAAGTAGGGCGCATCTCGGCACGTTGCGTCAGCGGCGGCCCAACTTGGCGGCCATGACGCGCTCGAAGACCGCGACTCGGCCACGCTCGGATCGACACCCTCCTTGCACCTGCGTCTAACGGTCGCAGGGCTCCATGTAGAGGATGCTCGCCTGGGGCGAGATGCTCTTCGTCCAGCGGTCACGAGCGTCGTAAAGGTGTCCCACCGAAACCGGTGCTAGGGGCTGGCCGTGCAGCGTCGGATAGGTCAAGTCCCCGGTAGTGGTGTGAATTCGGTGGAGTTCTCACAACGTCGGTGAGCTACGCGACCAATCCCTCCGTGAGCGGGTTGGTGAGCAACGGCGGGCCGTCGGGGTGCATCACGCGAGCCATCGACTGCTGACTGAAGTGGCGGCGTCCGTCCTGCCATTCGTCATGCTGGTCCTGGAGCACCGCGGTGAACAGGCGGAGCAGTGAGGCGGTGTTGGGGAAGATGCCCACCACCTTGGCGCGCCGGTCGAGCTCGGCGTTGACGCGCTCGATGGCGTTGGTCGACGAGATCGAGCGCCAGTGGTCGACGGGAAAGTCCAGGTAGGCGAGCACGTCGGCTTCAGCTGCACGGAGCTTGGCTGCCACCGCAGGAAAGCGTGGCTCGAGAACGTTGAGCGCGTGCTGCACGGCGTCACGAGCGGTCTCGCGGGTCGGCTGCAGGAAGATCGACTTTCACGACCGCGAGCACTGCCGGCGCGTGCAGCTTGGGAACCGCGCTGGCCACGTTGCGGAGGAAGTGCACCTTGCAGCGCTGCCAGGTGGCGCCGGCGAACACCTGGGACAAGGCGCTGCGCAGTCCCTCATGAGCGTCGGAGATGACCAGCTGCACACCGCTTAGCCCACGCCGCGCCAGGCCGCGACAGAACTCCAGCCAGAAGGCCTCGGTCTCGCTGGCACCGATGGCGAGGCCGAGCACGCTCTTCTCGCCAGTGTCACGCACGCCCACGGCCACCACGGCGGCCTGGCTGACGATGCGCGCACCCTGACGCACCTTCTCATACGTCGCGTCGAACCAGACGTACGGGTACGGCTCATCGAGCGGTCGCTCGCGGAACTCGGCCAGCTCCTCGTCGAGCAGCGCACAGATCCTGCTCACCTCGCTGCGACTGATGCTGCAGCCTCCCAGCGCGGCCATGAGATCGTCGACCTTGCGGGTGCTGATGCCGAGCACGTAGGCCTCCTGGACCACCGCGAGCAGGGCCCGGTCGATGCGCCGGCGTGGCTCGAGCAAGGTCGGGAAGAAGCTTCCAGAACGCAGCTTGGGGATCTGCAGCTCGAGGCGTCCCGAGCCGGTGTCGAGGATCCGCTCCCGGTAGCCGTTGCGGTACGTGGTGCGGGTTGCCGATCGCTCGTGCGGGCCGGCGCCGATCTGGGTGGCCGCCTCGACTTCGATCAAGCGCTGCATGGCGTGCTCGAGGACGCGTCGCAACACGTCCGTGTCTGCGCCTTGGAGTTGCTCGAGCAGTGCCGGGGGCATCATCCTGTTCTGGGCCATCGTGGGTCTCCTGGTTTGGGTAAGAGCTTCCAAGAGAACTCCGCGGTGGCCTTCTTTGTCTACCTCGTCGGC
>JBAPOS010000147.1:0-16641 GCA_049279755.1 Candidatus Dormiibacterota bacterium
GACGATCTCCGAGCGCGCCAAGGCAGCGGGCGTCGACACCGTGGTGTTCGACCGGGCGGGCTACCTCTTCCACGGCCGGGTCAAGGCCCTCGCCGAGGCAGCCCGCGAGGGTGGGTTGAAGTTCTAGATGGGCATGCGCATGGATCGCCGCGATGATCGCGGCAGCGAGTTCCAGGAGAAGATCGTCTCGCTCAACCGGGTCGCGAAAGTGGTCAAGGGCGGGCGCCGCTTCTCGTTCAGCGCGCTCGTCGTCGTCGGCGACGGGAAGGGCCGGGTCGGCGCAGGGCTGGGCAAGGCCGGCGAGGTGCCGGACGCCATTCGCAAGGGCGTCGACGACGCCAAGAAACACATGATCACCGTCCCCATGGTCGGGACCACGATCCCGCACGAGGTGCGCTACAAGCTCGGCGCCGCCAAGGTGCTGCTCAAGCCCGGGGTCCCCGGTACGGGGGTCATCAGCGGCAGCTCGATGCGCGCCGTGGTCGAAGCCGCCGGCATCAAGGACATCCTGACCAAGAGCCTCGGGACGGACAACCCGATCAACGTCGTTCGGGCCACGGTCTCGGCGCTCGCGAGCCTGCGAACGCTCGCCGCGGTGGCCGAGCTTCGGGGCCGGACGCCCGAGCAGATCGTCGGCAGTCGCAAGATGGCCGATCGGATGCTCGGGAGAACCCCGGCGGTGCCAGAGCCTGCGGCCGTCGAGGTCGTGCTGCCGTGAGCACCATTCGGGTGACGTATCGCAAGAGTGCGATCGGCTACGCGTGGGATCAGAAGGCGACCCTGGCGGCGCTGGGCCTGCGCAAGCTCAATCACACGGTCGAGCCCGAGGCAACGCCCTCGATCCGAGGCATGATCCACAAGGTCCGCCACCTGGTCGCGGTCAACGGCGAGCCGGCCGACTCGCCGGCCGGGATCGCGGTGCTCCAGGAGCTTGCGTCTGAGTCAGAGGGTGCAGCGTGAAGCTACATGAACTGAGCCCCGCCAAGGGCAGCCGCCGGTCGCGCAAACGCATCGGTCGCGGCCAGGGTGCCGGACAGGGCAAGACAAGCGGTCGCGGCCAGAAGGGACAGGGCTCGCGGTCGAGCGTCGGGCTCCCGACCGGCTTCGAAGGTGGCCAGATGCCGCTCAAGCAGCGGCTTCCGAAGCTCCGTGGTTTCCACAATCGCTGGCGCCACGAGTACGTCGTCGTCAACCTCGGCAAGCTCGTCCGTTTCGAGAAGGACACGATCGTCGATCCCGACGTGCTCACCGAGGCAGGGCTGATTCCGCGCACGTCGTCAGCCGTCAAGGTGCTCGCGGCCGGTCATCTCGGCCATGCGCTGACCCTCCGAGTCCACCGGATCTCAGCCGCGGCGCGCACCGCCGTCGAGTCCGCCGGTGGCTCCATCGAACTGCTGGGAGCGCAGCCGGCGCCGGACGGGACAGCGCCGGTCGGAAAACGTACGCAGCGCAAGGCCGATGCGATCGTCGCGCGCGCGGAGCTGCTCAGCCGGCCGGCGACGCCCGCCGAGCCGGTGGCGAAACCGGACGCCAAGAAACGCGCACGGAGCGCTGACGTGGCGTCTGAGGCCAAGCCCACCAAGGGCGGCGCGCAGCCCGGCGCCAAACGCAAGACGTCTCGGGCAGACAGCCCAGCGGCTCCGGACACAGAGCAGGACGCACCCCAGGAAAAAGAGGCGGAGACCGAGGACACGGAGTGAACCTCCTCGAGGCGCTCGGCCAGGCGATCCGGATCCCGGAGCTGCGGCGGAAGCTGCTCTTCACCCTCGGGTTGCTGGCTGTGTTCCGGATACTCGCGGCCATCGCCATCCCGGGAACAAATCCGAAAGCCCTCAACGACCTGTTTTCGGGGAACACGTTGCTCGGGCTCCTCAACCTCTTCAGCGGTGGCGGCCTGCAGCGCTTCACGCTGGTAGCCCTCGGTCTCAACCCCTACATCAATGCGACGATCATCATGCAGCTGATGACGGTTGTCTCCGTCCGGCTCAAGGAGTTGAGCAAGGAAGGAGAGATAGGCCGCAAGAAGATCACCCGCTACACGCGTTGGCTCACCGTGCCGCTGGCGATGCTGCAGGCCTTCGGGTATCTCGCACTGTTCACCAACCCCTCGGTCACGCGGGACGGCGCGATCCTCGCCAATCCTTCCGGTGCGACCGAGATCAGCATCATCCTCACACTCACCGCGGGCACCATCATCGCGATGTGGCTCGGTGAGCTGATCACCGAGTACGGCGTGGGCAATGGCGTGTCGCTGATCATCTTCGTCGGCATCATCGGCAGGCTGCCCGCAGCGATCGTCGGCTACGGCGGTACGGGTGGCACCGCGCACGTCATCCAGATCGTCGTCATGGCGCTCATCGCCGTCGCTGTCACCGCCGGTGTCATCGAGGTGCAGCAGGCACAGCGGAAGGTCCCGGTGCAGTCAGCGCAACGAGTCCTCAACGTGCGCACCGGTCAGGCCGCACAGGGCCGGCGTAACTTCTTACCCCTGCGAGTCAACGCCGCGGGGGTCATCCCGATCATCTTCGCGATCTCGATCATGACGTTCCCGACAATCTTCGCCAACCTCTTCCAGAGCAGCACCGGCTGGACCTTGAGCGTTGCCATGTGGATCACCAACAACTGGCAGGCGACGGGTGGCTTCATCCCCCTGAACATCCTCTACAACGGCATCTACTTCCTGCTCGTGATGGGGTTCACGTACTTCTACACGGCGATCGTGTTCGACCCCGTGGACGTTGCCGACAACCTGAAGAAACAGTCGACGTTCATCCCCGGGATCCGTCCCGGGAGAAGCACCGCCGAGTATCTCGGTAAGGTCATGGGCAGGATCACGCTGGCGGGCGCCCTCTTCCTCGCGCTCATCACGGTCGTGTTGCCCCTGCTCACGTCGGTGCTCACCGGGGTTCCGTCGACCAGCCTCTACCTCGGCGGCACCGCCATCCTCATCGTGGTGGGCGTGGCCCTCGACACCATGAAACAGATCGAGACCCAGCTGCTCATGCGCCAGTACAAGGGATTCATCAAGTGATCGCCTTGATGTTCGGACCGCCGGGCAGCGGCAAGGGCACTCAGGCCTCGCGGGTGGCGGTGCGCCTCGGCGTCCCGCATGTCGCGGCCGGGGACATGCTGCGCAGCGAGGTTGCCCGCGACACTGCGCTCGGCCGCGAGGCCAAGCCGATCATGGACGCCGGCGGGCTGGTTCCCGACGACCTGGTCGTCCGGATGATCGACGCGCGCCTCAACGAGCCGGACGCCACCCATGGCGTGCTCCTGGACGGCTTCCCCCGGACCGTGCCCCAGGCGACTGCCCTGGACACCATGCTCGCGGCGCGCCACGAGAAGGTGGACGACGTGATCTCACTCGAAGTCCACGACGACGAGCTCAAAGAGCGGATCCTCAAGCGGGCCACAACCGAGGGACGCAGCGACGACACCGCCGAAGGCCTCGCCAAGCGGCTGATCGTGTACCGCCAGGACACGGCGCCCGTGCTCGATCATTATCGCGACATCGGTACGCGAATCGAAGCGATCAACGGGGTTGGTGACATCGACGTGATCACCGAGCGAATCATCGAATCTCTCAAGCACAACGGCGTCGCAGTGAGGAGCGCATGAGCACGCACGCAATCGACAGCTTTCGTCTGAAGCGGCCGGATGAGATCGAGAAGATGCGGGCCTCCGGGAGGATCCTCGGCGCGTGTCTCGCTCAGCTGGCGAGCTCCGTACGCGCCGGGATCACGACCCTCGATCTGGACCGCGAGGCGGAGACGTTCATCCGGGATCACCACTGCATCCCGGGCTTCCTCGGGTACCAGGGATTCCCCAACTCGCTGTGCGTGTCGATCAATGACCAGGTCGTCCACGGCATTCCCGGACCGCTGGTGATCAAGGACGGCGACCTCGTGTCGCTCGATTGCGGGCTGATCCTCGAGGGCTGGTGGGCCGACAGCGGGCTCTCGGTTGCGTGCGGTGAGCCGTCCCCGGTGGTGCGGCGTTTGATCGACACGACACGCCAGGCGCTCGACCTTGGCATCGCCGCCGCCAAGCCAGGCAACCACATCGGTGACATCGGAGCCGCGGTCCAGACATTCGTGGAGTCCAACGGCTACTCGGTGGTGCGTCAGTACGTCGGCCATGGGATCGGCCGGGACATGCACGAACTCCCCCAGGTGCCGAACTACGGCCGGCCGGGGACGGGCAATCTCATCAAGCCCGGCTACGTGATCGCGATCGAGCCGATGGTCAACGTCGGGCGCCCTGACACCCGCGTCCTCGACGACGACTGGACCGTGGTGACGTCGGATGGAAAGCTCTCGTGCTACTTCGAGCACACCGTCGCGATCACCGAGTCGGGCCCCGAGGTGCTGACCCAGCGACCCGCCTCCGTTCTGGCCGATGCGAAGTAGCCGGAGCTGCGATTTGCCTGCTGGCCGGGGCGCGGTTTATACTCATTTCCTCGGGCTCTCGCATGAGCCTGGTTCGGCGCGCACGCACTGGGGTACCGCCGGCACCAGCGTCACGGATCGCCCCGGGACGCATCGAGCACTTTGCCATCGGCTCCCTACGCCGCCAACCATGAGGAATTCTTCACCAGGATGAAGGTCAGAGCATCCGTCAAGCGCCTGTGTGAGCGCTGCAAGATCATCAAGCGCCACGGGGCGGTCCGAGTGATCTGCGAGAACCCGAAACACAAGCAGCGGCAGGGGTAACGCCCGGCAATGGCACGTATCGCCGGCGTTGACGTTCCTCGAGACAAGCGGATCGAGATCGCCCTCACTTATATCTATGGCATCGGCCCGACCACCGCGAGGCGAATGCTGTCCCTCGCCGGAGTGGCTGCGGACACGCGCACCAAGGATCTGAGCGACGCCCAGGTCGGCAAATTGCGCGACGTGATCGCGAAGCAGCTGCAGGGCAGGGTGGAGGGCGACCTCCGCCGCCAGATCGCGCTCAATATCAAGCGGCTCACCGAGATCGGCACCTACCGCGGACTGCGCCATCGGCGCGGACTCCCGGTCCGCGGTCAGCGGACCCGCACCAACGCCCGCACCCGGCGTGGGCCGAAGAAGACGGTGGGCGTCCGCCGCAAGAAGGCCACGAAGTAAACAATGGCCAAGAAGAAGAAGGTCGTCCGAACCCGTCGCCGCGAGCGAAAGAACATCGCGGTCGGCCAGGCGCACGTTCTGGCGACGTTCAACAACACCATCGTCAGCCTCACCGATCCCGACGGCAACGTCATCGCCTGGGGATCGGCGGGTGCGCAGGGCTTCAAGGGGTCGCGCAAGAGCACGCCGTTCGCCGCGCAGGTCACCGCCGAGGCGGCCGCGCGCCGGGCGATGGAACATGGTCTGAAGTCGATCGAGATCTTCGTCAAGGGCCCCGGGGCCGGCCGGGAGGCCGCCATCCGCAGCCTCCAGGCGAGCGGGCTCGACGTCAGCGCCATCTCCGACGTGACACCGATTCCTCACAACGGCTGCCGTCCGCCGAAGCGGCGCCGGGTCTAGGGGGAGCCGATGGCCAACCAAGCCGGTCCCGTCTGTCGCCTCTGCCGCCGCGAGGGCGCCAAGCTCTACCTCAAGGGCGCCAAATGCGTGACCAACTGCACCTTTGACAAGCGAAGCGGGCTGCTGCCCGGACAGCACGGGCTCGCTCGCCGCCGCAAGGCCAGCGACTACGGCATTCAGCTCCGAGCCAAGCAGAAGGCGCGCCGCATCTACGGGGTCCTCGAGACGCAATTCCGCCACTACTTCGAACGCGCCGAGGGTGCAGAGGGCGTCACCGGTACCGTCCTGCTTCAGCAGCTCGAGCGCCGGCTCGACAACGTTGTCTACCGTCTCGGGCTCGCCAGCTCGCGTCGCGAGGCGCGCCAGCTCGTGAGCCACCGTCATTTCAAGGTCAACGGGCGGGCGCTGAACATCGCGTCCGCGCAGCTGCGCCCCGGGGACGTCGTCGAGGTGCGAGAGCGCAGCCGCAAGATGCTCGTGCTCGAGAATGCGCAGCAGCTGGTGTCGGGCAGGTCGGTCCCGGAGTGGCTGACCCTTGATGCCACGGCGCTGAGGGGCACGGTCACACGTTTGCCCGAGCGCCATGAGATGGAACAACAAATCGAAGAGCAGCTCATCGTTGAGTACTACTCGAGATGACCGTGCTCCGCGCCGGGATCGGCGCAACGTCCCCAGTCCCCTGTAGAGGAGTCCTGAATGGCAATTGACATGATGACCACCCCCGCGGTCAAGGAGATCGAGAGCGGTGCCGATTACGGCAAGTTCGAGATCGAGCCCCTCGAGCCCGGATTCGGCGTCACGCTCGGCAACTCGCTTCGCCGCGTGCTGCTGTCGTCGCTCCCCGGCGCCGCGATCACCTCGGTGTCGATCGAGGGCATCGCGCACGAGTTCAGCTCGATCGAGAACGTCAAGGAGGACGTGACCGAGATCCTGCTCAACATCAAGGAGATCAACGTGCTCTCGCACAGCGCGGACCCGGTGCGCATCAGCCTCGACGTGCACGGCCCCCGCGACGTGACCGCCGGTGATATCGAGACCACCAGCGACATCGAGATTCGCAACCCCGGCCAGCACATCGCCACCCTCGACTCGCCGAAGGCGCAGCTGCGCATGGACCTGATGGTCGAGCGCGGCAAGGGCTACGTAACCGCCGAGCGCAACAAGAAGGAGGGCCAGGCGATCGGGGTCATCCCGATCGACGCCATCTTCACTCCGGTGCGCAAGGCCAACTTCTTCGTCGAGAAGACCCGCGTCGGCCAGGAGACCGAATGGGACAAGCTGGTCGTCGAGGTCTGGACCGACGGGACTCTCGCCCCGGTTGAAGCAGTGAGCCGCGCGGCGGGCCTGTTCACCGAGCACCTGGGTCTCTTCGTGCGCTTCGGCGATAACCTCGCGGCCCCGCAGCAGCGTCAGGCACGGGGCAACGACCTCCCAAGCAGGCTCGCCGACGTTCCCATCGAGGATCTCGAGCTCAGCGTTCGCGCCCTCAACTGCCTCAAGGCCAACGACATCACCAAGGTCGGTCAGCTTGTGGCGATGAAGCAGGAGGAACTCCTGACATTGCGCAACTTCGGGCAGAAGTCGCTCGACGAGATTCGCGAGAAGCTCGTGCAGCGCGAGCTGGTCACTCCCGAAGAGCTGGAAACACTGTTCCAGCCTATGGCGAGGTAACCGGTACCAGTCATGCGACATCGCATCGCAGGTCGGAAGTTCGGGCGCAGCGCGGCTCATCGCCAGTCGATGACGCGCAATCAGGTGACCTCGCTGCTGCGCCATGGCCGCATCACCACCACCGAGGCGAAGGCCAAGGAGCTGCGTCGATGGGTCGAGCGCGTGATCACCGACGCCAAACCCGACGACCTCAACGCGCGTCGCAAGGTCGCGTTGTACGTGAACGACCGCGAGGTATCGAACAAGCTCTTCTCCACGTATCTCGACCGCTACAAGGAGCGTCCCGGCGGCTACACCCGAGTCGTCAAGCTCCCGCCGCGGCACAGTGACGCCGCACCGATGGCGATCATCGAGCTGGTCGAGTAGGGACGAAGCACTCGTGCCCACCTACAGCCTCACCCTCGAGTACGACGGCACCGATTTCGCCGGCTGGCAGATCCAGCCGCGCGTTCGGACCGCGATGGGCGTGTTCGGCAGCGCGCTTCATACCGTCACGTCCGAGAGCCCCGCGCTCACCGCGGCGGGCCGAACCGACTCCGGCGCACATGCGCACGGGCAGGTCGTCGGATGCACACTCGAGCGCGACTGGGCTCCTGACGAATTGCGCAACGCGCTCAACGCGACGCTCCCCGCGGATCTTGCGGTTCGGAACGTCGCCATCCGGAATCACGGCTTCCACGCGCGGCGCGACGCGGTGGAGCGGACGTATCGCTATCTCGTCGTGTGCAGAGACGGCAGGTCACCGGTGCTGCGCCGTAACGCGTGGACCGTACGTGGTCCGCTCGATCTCGACGCCATGCGTGCGGCGGCGGCACACCTCGTCGGGACGCACGATTTTGCGGCCTTCGGGAGCGCGCCGCGTGTCGGTGGCAGCACCGTGCGTCACGTCGCTTCGGTCGTCGTCGAGCACCACCAGCTGGGGAGTGGCTCGGTGGCCGAGCCCGTGCTCGAGACGGTCGCGATCACGGTGCGCGCCGACGCGTTTCTGCGCGGCATGATGCGGTCGTTCACAGGCGCACTCGTCAAGATCGGCCAGGGCCGCGCCGCGCCGGAGTGGCTCATATCGCTTGTCGACACGGCAACCAGGCGTGATCCGTCGCTGCCGGCTGCTCCGGCGCGCGGCCTCCACCAGTGGTCGGTGAGGTACGAGCCGGCGGCCACAGATCAGGAGCTCGCGGCATGACCGGCACGTTGACCTACCAGGCCAAGCCTGCTGAGCTCGAGCAGCGCTGGTTTCTCGTCGATGCCCGCGGGCAGACGCTCGGCCGGCTCGCCGCCAATATCGCGCGCGTCCTGCGCGGCAAGCATCGCCCCGAGTTCACACAGCACATCAACACCGGCGAGCATGTCATCGTCATCAACGCGCGCGACGTCGTGGTCACCGGCCGTAAGCGCACCCTTAAAAAGTACGACCGTTATTCGGGATATCCGAGCGGGCGGCGCGTGCGCACGTTTGATGAGGCGATGGCGGTGGACGCGACCTTCCCGATCATGCACGCCGTCCGCGGCATGCTGCAGCACAACACCCTCGGTGCCGAGCAGCTGACCCATCTTCGCGTCTACGCCGGCTCGGAGCACAAACACGAGGCCCAGCGACCGCAGCCGATCACGTTCGGCGAGCTAGGGGAGATCATCGTTGCCCGCAACAGTTGAGGCATACAAGCAGGCCACGGGCCGTCGCAAAACGGCGGTCGCGCGCGTGCGCATCGTCCCCGGTGACGGCGTCATCGTCGTCAACAACCGTCCGCCGAGCGAGTACTTCGGACGGCGTGACCTGGAGACCGTGGTCACGCAACCGCTCCGGGTCACCGACACCACCGGTCGGTTCGAGGTCTCCGTCAAGGTCTTCGGCGGCGGCATCGCCGGACAGGCCGGAGCGGTGTGCCACGGGATCGCTCGCGCGCTCATCGCCGCCGATCCCGAGCTGCGCCCGGTCCTCAAGGCGGCGGGGCTGCTCACCCGCGACTCGCGGGAGAAAGAGCGCAAGAAATACGGTCTGAAGCGAGCACGGAAGGCGCCGCAGTACACCAAGCGGTAGTGGAGGCGCCCCCGCTCGCGCGCACGACGGTACGCGCGCGCGTGCTCGGGTGCCCAGTCGACATCGTCGATATGGCCACAGCCGTGCAGACGCTCGTGGAGATCGTGCAACGGCGCCGTGCCGACGAGACGTCACACCCCGGCGTGGTCATCACACTCAATCCAGAGATGGTGATGATGGCGAGGCGCAGCTCGGAATTCAGCTCGGTGCTCGAGTCGGCCGCTCTCGTCGTGCCGGACGGCGTCGGCCTGGTGCGTGCCCTCCGCCGCCGTGGGCATCCCGAGGTCGAACGCGTCGGTGGTGCGGACCTGATCCACGCGTATCTCCAGGAGGCGGAGCGCCAGGCGCACAGGATCGCGCTGGTCGGTGGGGCGCCCGGCGTCGCCCGCGCCGCGCGCGATCGCATGGTCGAGAAGCATCCGGGCCTCAACGTCGTCGCGGTCAGCGATGGCCCACCCGAAAGGGCCACAGCCCTCGAGGTCGAGCACGCGCACCCTGAGATGGTCCTTGCGGCATTCGGCGCCGGGCGTCAGGAGGTGTTCCTGGACCGATATCTCGGGCCGATCGGAGCCGCGTCAGGGATCGGCGTCGGCGGCACCCTCGATTTCCTTGCCGGTCGGGTGCGCCGCGCTCCAGCTGCAGTGCGACGCATCGGCCTCGAATGGGCCTGGCGACTCGCGATTCAGCCGTGGCGCCTCCGGCGTCAGTCGGTGCTGCCGGTCTACTGGTGGCTCGAGCGTCGCGAGGCTGCAGCCATGCGCGCCGGACGCTGACCAGCGATGCTGAGCATCATCGTCCCCGCGTACAACGAGGAGCAGCGTCTGCCCGCGACGCTGGTCCGGATGCGCGCGTACCTCGACGGTCGAGGAGAGCCATATGAGGTGCTGATCGTCGACGATGGCAGCAGCGATAAAACGGTTTCGATGTCGCGCACTATCGCCGAGGGGTGGCCGCAGCTGCAGGTGCTCGCTCTGGAGCAGAACACCGGCAAGGGCGCGGCGGTGCGCCTCGGCATGCTGAGCGCCAAGGGTGAGCATCGGGTCTTCAGTGACGCCGATCTCAGCACTCCGATCGAGGAGGTCGAGCAGCTGCGGGCGCGACTGCACGGTAGTTGCGCGGTCGCCATCGCATCACGTGCGCTGCCGGGTTCTCAGATCGATGTTCACCAACCGGGGAAACGGGAGGTGATGGGTCGCACCTACAACCGCTTGCTGCGCCTGGCTGCGCTGCGCGGCCTGCACGACACTCAATGCGGATTCAAGGCATTCACCGCGGAGGCCGCGGTCGCGTGCTTCGAGCCCCTGCGCACGCTCCGCTTTGGTTTCGACGCCGAGGTGCTCCTTCGGGCACGGCGCCTCGGCTGGACCGTTGAGGAAGTGCCCGTGCGCTGGGAGCACAAGGAGGACTCGCGGGTGAGCGCGATGCGCGATTCTTTTGGAGTTCTTTACGACCTGGTACGTCTTCGGTTCATCGTCCGGTGATAATCAATCAATGAGAACTGCCCAGCGAGCCGCCACCTCGGGCCACATCGACGTCCGCGTGGCGGAGGCTCCGCTGGTGGGTCTGCGTTTCCATCTGGATGCGCGCGCCGCAGATCTCGAGGAACTCGCCGACGACCTGGAGCGCCAGCTGATCGACATCGGCGTCCGGCGTGCCAATCTGCTCGTCCGGCTTCGCCGGGCCGAGGAATCGCGGCAGCAGGCCTTCGAGGTGCTTCCCGGACTGACCTCGTGGGCGATACTCTCGGACATCGCGACGACCCTCAACGAGGGCCTCGAGATGAGCACCGAGCTCACGCGCCTCGAGACGAGAGCTGACGGGGTCCGGACACGCCTTGCCGACCTCACCACCGAGCAGCGCCTTCTGCGCACCGTGAGCCGGCAGCTGGCCCAGGTGCCGGGCGAGTCCGTCGCCGACCCGCACCAGCGCGCCAGCCGGTACAGCCAGGCCGCTCGCCAGATCTACGAGATCGCCGACGTCGAGCACGCCGAGACCGCCCGGATCATCCTCGAGGGGCCGATGCAACGCCTGGCCGATGCGGCGCTCGAGGCGGAGCTGATCGGGAGAAGTCTGGCGCGAGAGCCGGAGACCGCGGCCGGCGCCAGCACTCGATGCCGGACCGCCGCAACCGAGGCGTCCGACCAGCTCGGTGATGTCATCGCCGGACTGCTCCCGCTCAGTGAGGGCCGAGGGCTGGTCGGCGCGATCCGAGAGCTCCTGGCGGCCTGGTCCGACCGGGGAGCGGTGCTCCTCCATGTCCTCGGCAGCGAGCGCCGGATGGGGTCACTCGCAGAGATCACCATGTATCGCATCCTCGAGCAGGGCATCGACAACGCGCTGGCGCATGGACATCCGCAGCGCGTGGACGCGATCATCTCGTTCCTGCCGCAGCTTGTCGTCGGGGTGATCAAGGACGACGGCGACGGGTTCGACGTCAACGCCACCGACGCGCGCCTGGGGCGGACCGCCGGTCTCGGCCTGATCCAGATGCGCGAACGCGCGGCGCTGGTTGGGGGCCGCGTCCAGGTGCGCAGCGGGCTCGGGCTTGGGACCGAGGTCCGCGTCACCATCCCTGACGGACAGGCGACGACCTAGCGACGGAGCCGGCGCGACGGCAGGCGCCCGCTAGGATCGCGGTCATGCCCTCGACGCAGCGAAGCTTCCGTCTCACCACGTCCGCAGGCACCACCGTGGTCGGGTCGGTGGCCATGGCCGACACTCCCTGGCAGCGATTCATGGGCCTGATGGGCCGCCGCGAGCTTGCGGCCGACGCCGGCCTCTGCCTGCGTCCGTGCAGCTCGATCCACATGTTCTTCATGCGATTCCCGGTGGACGTCGCGTTCATAGACGGCGACGGACATGTGGTGCGCATGTACCACGGGCTGCGCCCTTGGCGGATCTCACGTGTGGTGCGCCGGGCCAAGGCGGCGATCGAGCTTCCCAGCGGCGCGCTTGCGCGGGCTGGGGTTGGCGTGGGAGACCTCCTGACGATGTCCTGATTCGGTACGGTCGCCTTCGCCACCCCGTGTGATTGGAGGAAAGACGTGTACCAGGGAATGCTCGCCGAGACGGTGACCATCGCCGGTCATCGGGACGAGGCGATCGGCGCATACCTCGCCCGCCCACTCGGCGCCGGACCCTTCCCAGGAGTGCTGGTGATACACCACGCACCGGGGTGGGATGCGGCGACCAAGGAGATTGCCCGCAGGTTCGCCGCCGAAGGATATGTCGCGATTTGCCCGAACCTGTATCACCGTTTCGGGCCTGATCTCGCCCCGGATGACGCAGCCGCCGCGGCACGCGCCGGAGGCTGGATCAGCACGGAGCAGTTCCTCGGTGACGCGGCAGGGGCGCTGCGGTTCCTGAGCACCTTGCCGGTGAGCAACGGGAAGTCCGGCTCGATCGGATACTGCTCAGGAGGGAGGCAGTCCTTCCTCGTGGCGTGCGAGCTGCCGGTCGATGCCGCCGTCGACTGCTATGGGGCGTTCGTGATCTCCACGTCGCCGCCGGAGCTGCCCTACCGGATGGAGCCGGTCATCGATCGCGCGTCAAAGATCTCGTGTCCGATCCTCGGGCTGTTTGGCGCCGAGGACAAGAATCCGTCACCCGACGAAGTAGCCCAGATCGACGCCGAGCTCACGAGGCTCGGCAAGGAGCATGAGTTCCATACATTCGAGAATGCCGGTCACGGCTTCTTCGCCGTGGACCGGCCCATGTACCGGGTCGAGGCCGCCGTCCAGGGCTGGCGGCTGATCCTCGACTTCTACGGTCGTCACCTGAGCTAGGAGAAAGTCGTGTGCTCGTACATCGTTGAGAGAACCGCGGTGACCGGGAGCGCCAAGGCGGCGGGCACCTGGACCCCGATCACCGACGCGGTGGTCTCGGTCGACCACCCATCCCACGCGACGCTCGACCATGCCCTCATCGTCGATTTCGTCCACGCGGGGCGCCCGGTGAGCGAGCGCGTCGCGCTCGAGCTGAGCGTGCCCTCCGCTCGCGAACTGGTTGCCTGCATGCAGGCGGCGCTGGACGCCTTCGTCGAGGGCCCCTAGAGCCTGCTTTGTCCGGGAGGCGTCGGCGGGTGGGCGCAAACCTGCGTGCATGCTTGCCGCACTTGCCAGGCTCGTGCTCGACGCGATTGCCCCGCTGCGCTGCGCGGGCTGCGACTCGGTGTCGGACGACGTGATCTGCCCGGGCTGCGCCACCACCATGCGCGCCATGCCGCTCCCGCCCTCCCGGCGGCTGAGCCTTGGAAGCGCGTTCGCGGGATTCGAATTTGTCGAGCCGGTCAGGGCTGCGCTCCACCGGGGAAAGTACGGCGGAGATCGCCGGGCGCTGGTTGAGCTGGCGGCCATGACCTCGAGCCGATTGCGCGGCCCGCGGCTCTTCACGCCCGACGCGGTCGTGGCGATCCCACTCGGCGCACGCCGGCGCAGGCAACGCGGGTTCAACCAGTCGGAGGTGCTCGCCGCCGTCATCGCCGGGGATCGGGACGTCCCGGTGCTGGACGACCTCGCGCGGATCCGCGATACGCCACCCCAGAGCGCCCGGGCCGAGGCGACGCGACGCGGCAACGTGGCCGGAGCCTTCGCCTGGACCGGGCGGGATCTGCGCGGTGCGTACCTCTGGCTCGTCGACGACGTCCTCACCACGGGCGCAACCGTCGAGGCTGCCGCGTCAGCTCTGGGGCGGGCCGGAGCCTCCCTGATCGACGTTGTGGTCGTCGCCGCGGTGCTGTGAACGGCGAGGGCTGCCAGAATGAAGAGGACCATGTCCCTCTTTCGAAAGCCGATCAACAAGGTCCTCGGTGACCCCGTCAAGCGCGAGATCAAGCGCTACCAGGGGGTCGTCGACCTCATCAACGAACTCGAGCCGGAGATGTCCGCGCTCACTGACGAGGAGCTGCGCGACAAGACCCGCGAGTTCCGCGAGCGCCTCGGGGTCGAGGGCGTCGACATCACCCACGGGCAATCCTTCACGGCCGGACTGAGTGAGGAGACCGAGGAGCTGGCCATGCAGCGTGCCGAGGAGGAGGAGCACGAGTCAGCGCGGCGTCAGGCGCTCGACGACCTTCTCCCCGAGGCCTTCGCGGTCGTCCGCGAGGCGTCGAAGCGCACCCTCGGGATGCGCCACTTCGACGTCCAGCTGATCGGCGGCATCGTCCTCCACCAGGGGCGGATCGCAGAGATGAAGACCGGTGAGGGCAAGACGCTGGTCGCCACCCTGGCCCTCTATCTCAATGCGCTCGAAGGACGCGGCGCTCACCTCGTCACGGTCAACGACTACCTGGCCCGGCGTGACGCCGGCTGGAATGCGGCGCTGTATCACTTCCTCGGGCTGAGCGTCGGCGTCATCGCCGGGCAGGATCTCTCCTTCGTCTACGACCCGGAGTTCACCGACGACACACACCCGGATCCACGCCTCCAGCACCTCCGTCCGTGCACGCGGCGTGAGGCGTACGCAGCGGACATCACGTACTCGACCAACAACGAGCTTGGTTTCGACTACCTGCGCGACAACATGGCGCAGAAGCTCGACCGGTGCGTGCAGCGTCGCCTGCGCTACGCGATCGTCGACGAGGTGGATTCGATCCTCATTGATGAGGCGCGCACGCCGCTGATCATCAGCGGTCAGGCGAGCGAGGCGACGGACAAGTTCTACACCTACGCGCGATTGATACCGCGGCTCGTCGCCGAAGACGACTACACGATCGACGAGAAGACCAAGTCGGCCACGCTGACCGAGGAGGGCGTCGACAAGATCGAGAAATGGACGGGCATCTCCAACGTCTATGAGATGGAGCACGCCGCGGAGGCGCACCAGATCAACCAGGCGCTGCGTGCGCACGCGTTGTGGCTCCGCGACAAGGACTACATCGTGCGCGACGGCGAGGTGATCATCGTCGACGAGTTCACCGGGCGAACCATGCCGGGACGCCGCTGGTCGGACGGGCTCCACCAGGCGATCGAGGCCAAGGAAGGCGTGGCCGTGCAGCAGGAGACGGTCACCCTCGCAACGATTACCTTCCAGAACTTCTTCCGCCTCTACGACAAGCTCGCGGGCATGACCGGTACGGCGATCACCGAGGCGGAGGAGTTCCACAAGATCTACACCCTCGAGGTGGTGCCGATTCCGACCCACCGGCCGATGGTGCGGCTCGACGAGCCCGACCTGATCTACAAGGGCGAGGACGGCAAATACCGCGCCGTGGTCGACGAGATCGCCGAGCGGCATGGGAAGGGGCAGCCCATCCTGGTTGGAACCACAAGCATCGAGAAGAGTGAGCGCTTGAGCCGGATGCTGGACAAGCTCGGCGTTCAGCACTCCGTGCTCAACGCCAAGCTGCACGAGAAAGAGGCGGATGTCATCGCCAATGCCGGGCAGCGCAGCAGCGTCACGATCGCAACGAACATGGCGGGGCGCGGCACCGACATCGTGCTCGGCGAAGGTGTCGCCGATGTCGGCGGTCTCTACATCATCGGCACCGAGCGTCACGAATCGCGGCGCATCGACAATCAGCTCCGCGGCCGAGCGGGTCGCCAGGGGGATCCGGGCGAGTCTCGATTCTTCCTGTCCTTCGAGG
The DNA here is from genome assembly GCA_049279755.1 of Candidatus Dormiibacterota bacterium. GTDB lineage: Bacteria > Chloroflexota > Dormibacteria > Aeolococcales > Aeolococcaceae > Palsa-851. The sequence goes on from JBAPOS010000147.1 coordinate 15,800, forward strand.
ATGACCTGATGCGCGTCTTCGGCGGCGAACGCATGCAGGGCTTCATGGGCAAGCTCGGCGTCGACGAGGACACCCCGCTGGAGTCGAAGCTGGTGTCGCGGCAGATCGAAGGAGCGCAGGCACGGGTCGAGGGCCACAACTTCGACAGCCGCCGTCACGTCGTCGAGTACGACGACGTCATGAACAAGCAGCGCGAGATCATCTATGGCGAGCGTCGCAAGATCCTCGAGGGGACCGACACCCGTACGAATTTCATCGCGATGGTCGAGCACGTGGTGGCGACCGACGTGCCCGCGTACTGCGAGGGGCGCCACCGCGAGGCGTGGGACTTCGAAGGGCTCTGGACGCAGATGCGCATGCTCGCGGCGGGGTTGCCCCCCTTCTCCGAAGTCAGCATGGACAGCCTCGGCAACAGCGTCGAGGAGGTCTCGGAGACGCTCAGCGGTGAGTTGATCGGCCTCTACGAGGAGAAGGAACAGGAATACGGGGCCGAGCTGCTCCGCGAGGTCGAGCAGAGCGTGATGCTCCAGGTGATCGATTCGCGCTGGCTGACGTACCTCACCCAGATGGACCACCTCCGCGAGGGGATGGGCCTGCAGGCCTACGGTCAGATGGATCCGCTCGTCGAGTACAAGGCGGCTGCTTTCACGGCGTTCCAGGATCTGACCGAGGACATCCAGCGCGAGATCGTCAGGGCGCTGCTCAACGTCCAGATCCGTCGCGTCGATCCCAATGAGGCCGATCCAGCGGTGGCGGGCGCAACGCCCGAGACGGCGCCGGCTGTCCCCGCACCCACCGCCGGTGCGGCAGAGGCGACCGCGCCGCCCTCCCCACGCGCGGAC
>JBAPOS010000148.1:0-24871 GCA_049279755.1 Candidatus Dormiibacterota bacterium
AGCCGCGCCCTTTGCGCGTTCGGAACCATGCCACGGACGGCACGCGGTCGGGGTTCTCGCCGCGAGCTGCCTCGAGGACGGCCCTGGTCACCGGTGACCACTCCGACCCCTCCATGGTCCCTGACACCCGCCATCCGTATGCCCCGAACCAGGTCTCGGGGGTTCCGGGCACGACCGACGATGCGGCGAAATCATCGATGCCGAAATCGTTCCAGTCAACAAGGAACACAAGGTTCGACAGCCCGAGCCCCCAGGCCGCATTGCGGGTTTCGTGGCTTGCTCCCGCGGTCAGGCCACCCTCACCCTCGACAACAAACACGCGAACCTCTCCGGCTCCAGCCGATTTCAGCGCGACGGCCTCGCCGGCGGCGGGAGGCATCCCGTGCCCCGACGGACCAGTGTTGAACTTGAGAAACAGGGTCTTGCCCGCCATCTCCGGGTGTCCCGGGAGGCCGCCGCGATGGCGGAGCATGGTCAGGTCCTCGGGGACCAACGCCCACCGCCCGTTCTCGGGCAGAGCGAACGCCGGGTTCGGGTCGCGGGAGGCTCGAACCCGGAGCGTCTCATTGAGCGCGGCGAGCGTTGCGTACACCACCGGGACGGTGTGACCTGCGGAAAGGACGAACCGGTCGCCGAACCGGAGCCAGGGACGGCGGATGTCCCAGCGCATGGCTCCCGACAGCATGGTCGCGAGCAGCAGATGCACCTTGGAGCGCGACCCGCCGGGGTGCCCGCTCTGGCGATAGTTCAGCGCGAGGTCGATGAACTCATCGACGATGTCCTTGAGCACATCCCACGTCGGGAACGATGCTTCCGCGTCCAGGTAGAGGCGTTCGGGGGTCTCCACCTTGTGCACAATAGCGGCCCAGGAGAAGCGTATGACGACAGCGGTTCCGATCGAAATTCATCGGGCGATCCATGACGCGACCACCGCCGGCGCGGATGAATTGATCACCACCTCGCGCGCCATCCATGCCCTGGCCGAGATCGGCTTCGAGGAGGTCGAGTCCTCGCGGCTGCTCAGCGGCGTCATCGAGCAGCATGGATTTCGAGTCGACCGCGGTGTCTCGGGGATGCCCACCGCATTCGTGGCGCGGCACGGCAGCGCGGGTCCGCATGTCGCGTTCGTCTGCGAATACGACGCGCTGCGCGGTCTCGGACACGCATGCGGGCACAACCTCATCGCGACGTCGTCTGCGGGCGCCGGCATCGCACTCGCGCGCTCGCTCACCGAGCGTGGCGTTGACGCTCGTGTGAGCATCGTGGGTGCACCGGCCGAGGAGGGCGGTGGCGGAAAGATTCCCCTCTGCCACGACGGTCTCTTCGACGATTGCGACGCAGTGCTGATCTTTCACCCTTCCGATCGCACCGCATCCGTCCAGTACGCGCTCGCGTGCACGCACTGGGAGTGGACGTTCCGTGGTAAGGCTGCTCACGCGGCCGGGCATCCGGACCACGGCATCAACGCGCTCGACGCCTTTGTTCACGCATACAACGGCGTGTCGCTCTGGCGCCAGCAGCTGCGCGACGACGCGCGGGTGCACGGATTCATCGTCGAGGGTGGAACCGCGCCGAACATCATTCCCGAGCTCACGCGCGGGGAATACCTCACCCGGGCTCGTGACGGCGAATATCTGCGCACCATGAACGTCCGTTTCCGGGCGATCTTTGAAGCGGCCGCGCGCGCGACCGGCTGCGAACTGCACCTTGACGAGAAGGAGACGTACCTGGACCTGCGTTCCAACGCGGTCCTCGCGCAGCGCGCGAGCGTCCACCTGGCAGCAGTCGGTCTCGAGGAGGATCGTATCGCCCCCTGGGAGCGTACGGGGTCGACAGACGTTGGCGATGTCTCCTACGCGGCTCCGACGCTGCACCCTGAATTCGCCATCGCCGACGCGGGGATCGGCCCGCACACCCACGCGTTTCGCGAGGCCGCCCTGTCACCTCGAGGGGAGAGCGCGATGCTCCAGGCCGTCGAGGTGCTGGGCAGGATCGGAGCGGACGTCATCTTCGACCGAGACGTGCGTCGCGCCGTGCGTGATGCCTTTCTCGCCCAGCCGCATCACCGCACGGAGTGGACCGGATCGGGACAGTAGGCGGGCCGTCCACTTTGGAGCGAAGCTGTGATCCGCCGGGCGTGGCAGGGCGATCGGAATGGTCCGCTCGTCGCCTCGCTCAGGTGGGTGTGTCGGGCTTTCTCGCCCGGCTCGGCGCCACCCGCGACGGCTCGCCCGGCATCTTGGGGTACTGGGGCGGCCAGGGCGCATCGAGCAGACCCGCAGCCTGGTCCCGGTTGTGAAGCGCCAGCACGGGTTCGAGCGACTGAGGCGCGGTCGACATCGGCAGCCAGGGGTCGCCTGCCTGCGCAACACGCAGCGGGACCGTCGCCATGGTGAGCGCGTCAGGCGTGATCGAATCGAGCTCATCCCATGCGAACGGGGTGGAGACCTGCGCGCCGGGCCGTGCGCGGACGGACCATGCGCCGAAGATCGTTTTATGCGGCGCGTTCTGATTGAAGTCGACAAAGACTCGGCGTCCGCGTTCCTCCTTCCACCAGGCGGAGGTGATCAGATCCGGGCGGCGGCGCTCGAGCTCCCGGCCCACCGCCACGGCCGCCGACCGCACCTCGTATGACGTCCAGCGCGGTTGCAACCGCACGTACACGTGGATACCTCGGTTGCCGGTCGTCTTGGGAAGACACATCACCCCGAGCTCCGCGAAGAGGGCGCGCACCTCGCGGGCTGCCTCCTGCACCATCGAGAAGACGACGCCGGGACTCGGATCGAGGTCGATCCGGAGCTCGTCGGCATGTTCCGGATCCGAGGCCTGCGATGGCCAGACGTGAAACCCGAGGCATCCCAGGTTCACCGCCCAGAGAACATGAGCAAGATCGGCGGCGACCAGGGCCCGCGACGTCGTCCCGTTGGGGGTGCTCACGATCGTGGTCTCCAGCCAGTCGGGCCGAGCATCGGGGACGCGCTTCTGGAAGAACGAGGGGCCGCTCGCCCCGTTGGGGAAGCGCTGCAGCAGCACCGGGCGCCCACCCATGGCACGGAGCAGCGGATCCTCGACCACCTGGTAGTAATGAACCAGGTCGAGCTTGGTCTCACCACGCTCGTTGAAGTAGACCTTGCCCGGGTTGGTGATCGGCATCTCTCGGCCTCCCGACTCGACGAGGACCACGTCATCAGCCATCGCCGGCGAGCATAGACGTGCCGGGGTCTCTGCGCCCGTCACCGTCCTTCGACGACAATCCGGCCTCGATGGAGGAACACGACTTGGCCCAGGAATCCGAGGACTCGCAGGACTTCGCGGCGCTGATCGACTTCCACCCGTATCGCGACCGTTTCGAGGCGAATCATCAAATCCCGGCCGAGCCGCGCTCTCGCGACAGCATCCTGGCAGAGCTTGGCGCCATGGCCGAGGAGGAGGACCGGATGGGAAACGCCGGTCGTGTGTCGGGCTCGATCTATCACGGTGGCCACGACCACTACCGGTTCCTGACCGAGGTGTACGGGCTGTTCGCCCACGCCAATGTCCTGCAGCGAGACATGTATCCGAGCGCCACCAAGCTCGAGGGCGAAATCGTGGCGATGACCGCGTCACTGTTGCACGGCGGCGCAGTTGCCGAGCACCACCCCGGCGAGGAGGTGTGCGGTGTCGTGACCTTCGGCGGTACCGAGAGCCTGATCGACCCGATGCTCGTCTACCGGGAGCGCGCCAGGATCGAGAAAGGCATCACGGCGCCAGAGGTCATCGTCCCGGTCACCGCACACGTTGCGCTGCAGAAGGCCGCTCACATGCTCGGCATCACCCTCATCCAGGCACCGGTGCGGGACGACTGGCGGGTGGACGTCGGGTGGATGCGCGACCACGTGACGCCGAACACCGCGGCGATCGTGGGCTCGGCGGGCAACTATCCCCACGGTCTCATCGATCCGATCGAGGAGATGTCGGCGCTGGCGCTCGAACACGACCTCGGTTTCCACGTCGACGGATGCATGGGAGGTTTCATCCTTCCCTGGGCGGAACGTCTGGGGTATCCGATACCGCCTTTCGACTTCCGGTTGCCAGGGGTCACGTCGATCTCGGCGGACACGCATAAGTTCGGGTATGCGCTCAAGGGCACTTCGGTGCTGCTCTACCGCAACAGCACGCTCCGCCGCTATCAATACTTCAGCTACCCGGACTGGCCGGGCGGCATCTACATGTCGCCGGGGCTGTCGGGGAGCCGTTCGGGCGGGATCGTGGCCGCAGCCTGGGCGGCGATGCTCAGTCTCGGCGAGCAGGGCTACCTCGAGATCGCGGAGCGGATCTTCGAGACCGCGGCAACGATCCTCAGCGGGGTGGCGGCGATTCCCGAGCTCGAGGTCTTCGGGGATCCGACCTTCATCGTCGCCTTCCGCGGGCGTGGCATCGACATCTACCACGTCAACGATTTCCTGATCAGCAAGGGCTGGCGCCTCAACGCGTTGCAGCTTCCGCCCGGGCTGCACTTCTGCGTGACCAGGCCCAACACCGCGGACGGCGTCGCGGAGGCGTTTCTCGCAGACCTGCGCGAAGCGGTGGAGTACGCCAAAACCCCTGGCCTCGGTCCGGCGCGCAGCGGCGCGCTCTACGGTCTTGGAGGATCGCCCGAAGGCAACGAGGCGCTCGACGTGCTGTTTGCCGCAGCCCTCGATGCGATGTACGACGTGGTCCCCTGAGGCCGATGGCCGAGCCCTGGATCCTCGCGGTGGATCTCGGCACCGGAGGGCCGAAGACGGGCGCCGTCACCCTCTCCGGCGAGCTGATCGCCGTGGCGCACCGAGCCGTGGCCACGACCTACAGCGACGATGGAGGTGCGGTTCAGGATCCCCATGCCTGGTGGGACGGGATCCGCCAGGGAGTAGCGGAAATCCTTGGCAGCGGTGTCGCCGCCGGCGATGCGATCGGCGTCGGCGTCACCGGTCAATGGGGGTCGACGGTGCCGGTCGGCACGGATGGTGAGGCGGTCGGACCGTGCCTGCTCTGGTCGGACACCCGCGGGCGCGCGCTGGCTGCCCGGCGCCTCGGTGGTCCGATCAGCGTCGTCGGCTACTCGCCGGGTAACCTGGTGCGCTGGCTGCGTCTCACCGGTGGCGCACCGTCTCCCGGCGGCGCCGACCCGCTCGGTCACCACCTCTACCTCTCCAACCGCGAGCCCGAGCTGTACTCGCGCATTGAGACGCTCCTCGAACCGCTGGACTACCTGGGCATGCGCTTCACCGGCAGGCGAGCCGCGACCCAGGCGTCGATGATCCTGTCGTGGCTCACTGACAACCGGCCCGGGCGTACGAGCATCGGATACGCACCCGCCCTGGTGCGTCGCTCGGGTCGCGAAGCGGCCAAGCTGCCGGAACTCCTGCCCACGGGCAGTGTGCTTGGCGGGTTGCAGCCGGCGGTTGCGTCAGAGCTCGGCCTTCCGCACGGAATCCCGGTCGTCGCCGGCATCCCGGATCTGCACACCGGGTACATCGGGTCCGGTGCGATCGCGCCGTATGCCGGCCACATCACCATCAGCACCAGTGCCTGGATCGGTTGCGCGGTTCCGTTCAAGCGAACCGATATCTTCCACCAGATCGCGTCCGTACCCGGCGTCCGCGCCGGCTCATATCTCGTCGCCAACAACCACGAGACCGCTGGTGCATGTCTGCAGTGGCTGCGAGATTCGATTGATTCCAGCAACGAGACCGACGCGTCTGGCAACGCCCGGTACGAGCGCTTGACCGGACTCGCTTCGAGTGCCGCGGCCGGGTCGGGAGGCGTGCTCTTCACGCCATGGCTCAATGGGGAGCGCAGCCCGGTCGATGACCGGACGCTGCGTGCGGCGTTCCTCAACATCTCCATGACCACCGACCGCTCGCACCTGGTGCGCGCCGTGCTCGAGGGTGTGGCGTTCAACGCCCGATGGCTGCTCGACTCGGTGGAGCGCTTCGTCAGGCGCCCGATGCCGGTGCTGCGCATCCTCGGCGGGGGTGCGATCTCCGATCTGTGGTGTCAGATACACGCCGACATCCTCGGCCGGCGCATCGAACGCGTCGTCGAGCCGGTGTATGCGAACCTTCGCGGCGCCGCATTGTTCGCGTCGATGAGCCTCGGCAACATCGACCTGGCGGGAGCCGGCGCCCGTGTCCGCGTGGATGCCACATTCGATCCAGACCCGCAGACGCGAAAGGTGTATGCACCGATGTACGCCGAATACCGTCGCCTGTACCATCGCCTTCACGGGGTGTATGCGAGGTTGAACGCGTGAGCGCGACCGCGGTCCGTGTGCCGGCGATGCGCTGGGCGATCCTATCCGTGTACGCGCTGCTCGCCGCATCCACGCAACTCCTGTGGCTCACCTTCGCTGCGATCGACACGGATTCCGCGCGCGTGCTGCACGTCGACGTTGGAACCGTCGGCGACCTCGCGGCGATCTTCCCGTTCATCTATGTGGTGCTCGCGCTGCCGGCCGGTAGGTGGCTCGATACGCGATTCGCCCATGCCCTCTCGGCGGGCGCGCTGCTCACCGGCGGTGGCGCGATCATCCGCGTTGTCGCGCCGTCCTCAATCGGCGTGCAGCTCGCCGGCCAGGTCGTGATCGCGACCGGCCAGCCGTTCGTGCTCAACAGCATCACCAAGGTCGCCGCACGCTATTTCCCCCAGCCGGAACGCGCGACCGCCATATCGATCGGCAGCGTCGCCCTGTTCATCGGGATCCTGGCATCGGTGCTCCTGGCGGCACCCCTGTTCTCCGCGGGTGGGCTGGGTCTGGTGGTCGTGGTCGAAGCCATCCCGGCTGTTGTTGGGGCGATCCTGATGCTGGTCGTCCTGCGCGTCCCGGCCACCTACCCCGACGAGTCGTCAACCAGGGTGAGCATGCGCTGGCTGATCCGAGACCGCTTCATGTGGCTGCTCGCCGGACTCATCTTCATCGGCATGGGTGTGTACAACGCCGTTGCCACCTGGTTGCAACCCGTGCTCGCGAATTTCGGCGAGGGCGGTGCCGCCGGCAACCTCATCGCCGTGCTCACCGCGGGTGGCATCGTGGGCGCCGCAGCGCTGCCCGCGATCGTCGCCGCACGCGACCAGCGACGCTCGATGCTGGTGGTCGCGCTCGCCTTCAGCGCAGTGGCCTTTGTCGCGACCGACGTGCGCCATGAGGCCGTGTGGCTCGGCATATGGCTCTTCGCCACCGGGTTCGCGATCATGGCCTGTCTACCGGTCGTCCTCGACTGGTCGGCGATTCACGCCGGAAACGCTCGTGAGGGCGCGGCCGCCGGTTTCCTGCTGATGTCCGGCAACCTCGGCGGTGTCGTGCTCGTGCTCGTGATCCAGGTGGTGATGGGCAACGCATACTCTCCGTTCGCCGCGCTGGCCGTCATCAGCCTGTTCGGGCTGCCGCTCGCGCTTGGTCTCCCCGGCCCGTCACCGGTTCGAGCTCACGCCGTCGCGACGCTTGACGGCGAGCGCTGAGATGGCCTCGAGCAGGCAGCGATGCGCGTTCTGCGAGGTGAGCTCAGCCCAGTCGTAGGGGGGTGACACCTCGACGACATCCATCGCAACGACGTCGGTGCGCATGACGATCTGGCGAATGGCGCGGAGCAGGTCGACCGGTTGCATGCCGCCGGGCTCCGGCGTTCCGGTTCCGGGCGCGAAGCCCGGGTCGAGCACGTCGATGTCGACCGAGAGGTAGATGTGCGCCGGACCGTCGAGCGCTTCCGTGATCGCCTCTTCGATGACGGCCGCCACACCGCGATCGCGGACCTCACCCATGAGATGCCAGCGCATGCCCTGTTCACGCATCCACTCGAACACGTCCTTCGGCGGCCAGTAGCCACGCAGACCCACCTGCACGAAATTGCGCCCCGCAATAACGCCCGACTCGATGAGACGCCGCATCGGCGAGCCATGCGAATGCAGGTTGCCCCACGAGCTCTCACCGGTATCCGCGTGGGCGTCGAAGTGCACGATGCCGACGCTTCCCGGGGCGTGCGCTGCCGCCACCGCGGTCGCCGCCGGCCACGTGATCGAGTGGTCGCCACCGATCACCATGGGGGTGATGTTTCGCGTGGCCACCTCGCCGACTCGGTCCCGGATGGCTGTGTGCGAGATCTCCGCCATACCCGGCACGCATCGCGCGTCTCCATAGTCGATGACTCGCAGCTCCTCGAGCGGGGCAACCTCGAGTTCGATATGCCACTCGGCGCTCTGATACGACGCCGTCCTGACGGCCCGGGGACCGAAGCGCGCGCCGGGCCGGTAGGTGACCCCGTCGTCCCACGGAGCGCCGACGATGGCGATATCCGGCCGCACCTCGTCGAGCTGCTCGATGCTGCTCAGAAGGGGAACCCTGCAGAAGGTCGTCGGGCCGAGGTACGCGGGCCCGTCGTCGAACCGTTCCACCGGGCGAAGACTACCGTGTCAGCCGGCGATACGAGACGGCGTGCCGCTGGCGATGACCGCAAGGCTCGGTCACGTACTCTGCGGAGATGCATGTCATCCCTCTCGGTGACGGAGCAGAGCGAACGTGAGGCTCACTGACTTTCAGGCCTTGAGCTTCGACTGCTACGGCACCCTGATCGACTGGGAAGCGGGCCTTGCCGCAGTACTCACGCCCTGGGCGCGTGAACATCGCCTCACGGTCAGCACAGGGGAACTGCTCGAGCGATATGCCGCTGCCGAGGCGCGTCATGAGGAGGAAACTCCCGGCGCCCTCTACCCGGAGATCCTTGCCGCCGCGCTGCGAACCCTGGGCGCAGAACTCGGCGTCGAAGCCAGCTCAGAGGAGGGCCGGCGTCTTGCCACCTCCGTTGCGCAGTGGCCACCGTTCCCCGACTCCCCGGATGCGCTTGCCGCGCTGTCGGAGCGCTACAAGCTCATCATCCTTTCCAACGTTGACCGCCAGTCGTTTGCGGGCAGCAACGCGCGCCTCGGCGTTCGGTTCGACGCGATCATCACCGCGCAGGACGTCGGATCGTACAAACCGTCGACACGCAACTTCGAGACCCTAGTCGCAACCGCCCGTGAGCTCGGCGTCGCGGACGGACGTTTGCTGCACGTGGCCCAGAGCCTCTTCCACGACCACCTGCCGGCCAGGCGTCTGGGGCTTCCCACCGTCTGGATCGACCGGCGTGGAGCGCGTTCGGGCTGGGGCGCGACGCCGGCGCCGGGCATTGCGGTGACACCTGATTGGACCTTCCTGTCAATGGCTGAGTTCGCGGCGGCGTGCCTGGAGGAAGGCTCACCGCCGGGGTCGTAGCAAGGCCGCCGCTGACGTGGGCGGGACCTCCGGCCGCGTATCGTTGCGATGTGCGCCGCGCACAGACGGTGCCAACGTGTGACGAGGAGGTCGAGACGGCATGCTCTCGTATGCATCCGGTCCCAGTTCACGAGCGCTGCTCGGCGAGACGATCGGCGAGAATCTGCGGCGGACCGTCGAGCGGCACGGTGAGCGCGAGGCGCTTGTCGTCCCGCACCAGGAATATCGTGCGACCTACCGCCAGCTCTGGGATCAGACGTCGCTCGCGGCCCGCGGTCTGATCGCTCGCGGCGTCCGCCCTGGTGATCGGGTTGGGATCTGGTCTCCGAATCGCTTTGAATGGGTGGTTATCCAATATGCCACCGCCCGAATCGGCGCGATCCTCGTGAACATCAACCCCGCCTACCGGACCAGCGAGCTGGAATACGCACTCACACAGTCTGGTGTCTCGTTTCTAATCCTTGCACGCGCCTTCCGTCAGACCGACTACGTGCGCATTCTCGGCGCGGTGAAGGGTGCCTGCCCCGGGCTTCGGGAGGCACTCGTGCTCGAGGACGGATGGGAGTCGCTGCTTCGAGACGGCGCCCGCATCTCCGACGACGAGCTGTCCGCGGTCGAAACCAGCCTGCAATTCGACGACCCCATCAACATTCAGTACACGTCGGGAACCACAGGATTCCCGAAGGGCGCGACGCTGTCGCATCACAACATCCTCAACAACGGGTTCTTCGTCGGCGAGACGGTCAGGTATACCTCCGATGATCGCGTCTGCATTCCGGTGCCGTTCTATCACTGCTTCGGCATGGTCCTGGGCAACCTCGCGTGCACGACGCACGGGGCGTGCATCGTGGTTCCCGGGGAGGCGTTCGACGCGGACGCCGTCCTCCGCATCACGGAGCAGGAACGCTGCACCTCGCTCTACGGCGTGCCCACCATGTTCATCGCGGAACTCGAGCATCCCGGGTTCGACCAATACGATCTGAGCCGGCTGCGCACCGGAATCATGGCCGGGTCACCCTGCCCGATCGAGGTGATGAGGAAGGTCCGGTCACGCATGAACATGCGTGAGGTGACCATCTGCTATGGCATGACCGAGACCTCGCCGGTGTCCACACAGAGCGCGCTTGATGACCCGCTCGAGAAGCGGGTGGGGACGGTGGGGCGGGTGCATCCTCACGTCGAGGTCAAGATCGTCGAGCCCGATACAGACCGGGTCGTCCAATGTGGGGATTCCGGCGAGCTCTGTACCCGCGGCTACAGCGTCATGCTCGGATACTGGAACAACGATGCCGCCACCGCCGGTGCGATCGACGCGGCGCACTGGATGCACACCGGTGACCTCGCGACCATGGACGAAGCCGGCTACGTGAACATCGTCGGGCGCATCAAGGACATGATCATTCGCGGCGGGGAGAACATCTATCCGCGCGAGATCGAGGAGTTCCTCTACGCCCACCCGGACATCAGCGACGTGCAGGTCATCGGGGTTCCGTCCGAGCGCTACGGAGAAGAGGTGATGGCCTGGGTGAGGCCGAAAGAGGGTGCGACGCCGACGGTCGAATCGCTGGAGTCGTTCTGCCGCGGCCGCATCGCGACCAACAAGATTCCGCGCTACTGGAAGTTTGTTGAATCCTTTCCCATGACCGTGACCGGGAAGGTGCAGAAGTACCTCATGCGCGAGGTGTCGGTGGAGGAGCTGGGGTTGCAGGCGGCCGCGTCGGTGACAACCGCCTGAGCATCGCACTCGCGCTCGGCGCGGCGGCGTTCTGGGGCTGCGGTGACTTCCTGGGCGGGCTCGCAAACCGCGCCGCGTCGCTGCTCTCGGTCCTGCTCATCTCCCAGGGCGTCGGCCTGGTCGGCATGCTGTGCGTGGCTGTCGCGATCGGCGGCACCCCGAGCGGCGCCGACCTCGGTTACGGTGCGCTGGCCGGGCTGGCGGGCGCGGCCGGGGTCGCCATGCTCTATGGGGGACTCGCCTCGGGCGCCATGTCGCTGGTCGCCCCCATCACCGGTGTGGTCGCCGTGATCGTGCCGATCGGCGTCGGCGTCGGGAGCGGTGAGCGTCCTGGCGCCCTCCAGTACACGGGCATCCTCGCGGCGGTGGTGGCTGTCGCGCTCCTCAGCGGCGGCGGGAGCCGGGGCGCACGTCTTGGTCGTGGGACCCTGTTCCTCGCGATTGGCGCCGGGGTCGGCTTCGGGCTGTTCTACGTCGCCATCGCGAAAACCTCGATGGGAGCAAACCTCTGGCCGCTCGTAGCAGCCCGAGGCGCGTCGGTGGCGACGCTGCTGGCGGTCTCGGGAGCAAGGCGCAGGGCACCGAGCTTCGGCGCTGCGCATCCGCTGGTGGTCGTCGGCGCAGGCGTGCTCGACGTGACCGCCAACGCGCTCTACCTGCTCGCGGTCCACGGTGGCCTGCTGAGCATCGTTGCGGTGCTCGTCTCCCTGTACCCGGTCTCGACGGTGCTCTGCTCCGTTGCTGTTCTCGGCGAGCGGCTGCGCACGACGCAGTTCGCAGGAGTCGCCGCGGCGGTGGTCGCGGTGGTGCTGATCACGGCGGGGTGATATGCGGGTCGTGGGCGTCCACTCTGCGGCCGTTGATGTAAGAGTTGTGACAGTGCGGAACGACGAGCTCCTATGTGCGCTGCCGAACCGACCAAGCCCCCTGCAATGGCGCAGGTTGCGTCCGGAAAGGGAATGACACCCTCGTAGCGGTGCACGCGGTGAGGGCAACGTGCCTTCTGCCCCATCGCGTTCACTCGCTGCGACGAGCGACGACCAAGCACGGGCAGATCGGCTGCTCCGACATTGCTCGTCCGGTGTTTGCGTTCGGTAACGAGTCGCGGCGTTCCCGACCAGGCACATATGCTCCAGCCATCGGCGCGTTTTGCCGTGACGGCGTGGACGATCGGAGGTGCCGACTATGCGGCGACGCGCGGTGGTCCCCTCCCGGGATGCGGCCGAAGTCGTCCCGCGGAACCTGTTGCTCGTGGAAGCCGCGTTCGCCAGCATGCGTGACCTTGTGGCTGTCTGCGATCCGTACGGCCGCATCACCTTGATCAATCGCGCCATGGAGCGGTTCGCGGGTCTCGAGTCCGGCGGGATCCTCCCGGGGCCCTGGACTGCATACGGGAAGATGTTTCACCTCGACGGAGAGCCCGTTGCCGACGCGACGGGACCGATGGGACGCGCGCTACGAGGCGAGACCGTCCGCGCTGCCGAGGTGGTGCTGGTTGGCCCGTCCGGCCGGCGGCGGACGATGACTGTCGATGGCGAGCCGCTGTTCGATAGAGGCGGCGCGCTGCTCGGCGCAATCGTGGTCTGGCACGACATCACAGAAATCCGCCATGCCGAGGATCAGCTCGCGTTTGACGCGCACCACAACGCACTGACGGGGCTCCCGAATCGAGCTCTGTTTGCCGTGCTCATACAGGACGGTCTCGCCAGGGCACAGTCGCTCCACGGATCGACGGCGGTGCTGGCGCTCAACGTCGACCACTTCGCCGACATCGCCACGCGACTCGGCGACCGCTCTGGCGATCACTCGGGTGATGCGTTCGTGCTCGAGGTGGCGCGGCGTGTCGAAGGGTCACTGCGGAGAACGAGCGGCTCGCGACCGATGGATACGCTCGCCCACATGGGCGGCGACCACTTCCTCGTGCTCTGTGAGGACGTTGGGGACGCAAGCGCGGTCAGGATGATCGCTCGCAGGATGGCGATGGCCCTGGGCGCTCCGATGTCCCTTGCGGGTGAGGAGCTCAGCGTCACCGCGTGCATCGGCATCACGCTGACCCGCGATTCCCAACGAGAGCCCGAACCCCTGATCCGCGAGGCCGAGGCGGCGATGCAGCGGGCCGCGCGGCGTGGACCGGGGCGGTGCGAAATGTTCACCGGCGAGATGCGGGCGCAGCGGCTGGTCCGGATCGCCAATGAGTCGTCGCTGCGAGAAGCGCTCGTCAAGGGAGAGTTCTACGTCGAATACCAGCCGAAGGTCTCGCTGGTCACCGACCGCACCGTCGGCGTCGAAGCGCTGCTGCGCTGGATGCATCCCGACCGCGGCCTGATCTCTCCCCTCGACTTCATCCCGCTCGCCGAGGAGTCGGGGATCATCGTGCAGATCGGCGGCTGGGTACTCGAGCAGGTTTGCCGCGACGCCATCCGCTGGCGCACGGCGCTGCCGGGCGGTCATCCGCTCATGGTGGCCGTGAACGTATCCCCTCGCCAGTTCGAATCGGATCTCGCGGAGACGTTCGGCGGCATCATCGGGCGCTCGGGCATCGACCCCGCGACCGTCTGCCTCGAAGTCACCGAGAGCATGGTCATGCAGGACGCAGAACTGGCGATCGCGACGCTCCGTGAGCTCAAGTCCTTGGGATTGAGCATCTCGGTCGACGACTTCGGGACCGGCTTTTCGTCGCTCGCGTACCTCAAGCGGTTTCCACTCGACGAGCTCAAGATCGACAAGTCGTTCGTAGATGGCCTCGGTCGCGATTTCGAGGCCACGGCGATCGTCGCGGCCGTGATGGGCATGGCACACGCGCTCGATCTTCGTGTCGTCGCCGAAGGGGTTGAGACGGCGGATCAGGTCGTCCGACTCCGCACCCTGGGGTGCGACGAGGCACAGGGATTTTTCTATGCCCGGCCCGGACCGGCGGTCGATATCGATGCGCGGCTCGTCGCCGAAGCGCGTGCCTATGTCGGCAGGACGAAGGAGCGAGCACGAAACCGCACCGAGGGCGCGCACATCGGAAAGATTCTGGTCGTCGACGACGCCGACGACGTCCGGCAGCTCGCGCGGTCGAGCCTTGCCGCTGTCGGGTTCGAGGTGCGTGAGGCCGCGAGTGGTGAGGACGCGGTCACAATGGCGCGCCACTTCAAGCCGGACTGCGTGGTCCTGGACCTGAATCTGCCCGGGATCAGCGGCTTTGACGTCTGCCGGATTCTGCGCGATGACCTCACGTACCAGCGAACCACGATCGTCATCCTCAGCGGCGTCGCCGCACCCAGCGAGAAGGTCATGGCCTTTTCGCTGGAGGCGGATGACTACATGGTCAAGCCATTCAGCCCGCGCGACCTGGTGGGTCGGGTGACCGGCGCCATTCGGAGACGCGGCGACCTGTTCACTCCCGCAGCGGCGCAGCCGGCAGAGCCGTTCACGATCGCGGAGGTCGCTCGATGATCATCCTCGCCGTTCTCGTCTCGGTCGTCGTTACCGTGCTCTGCGTGGTGCTCTTCATCGCAACCATCGGGCCGGTGAAGCGGCGATTCCGCATCGTGAGAACAGCGTCGCCATCACTGTCGCACCAGGCTGCTGCGGGTATCACGCTCCGAGACGAGGTCGACGAGCTCGCTCAATTCCTTGCGGCATGGCAACGTGTGACGGTCGATCGCTTGAGTGGCCGCGTCGAGCAGTCAGAGGTCCTTGATGCCGGGCTTCTGGCCCACGTCGCCGAATTGCTCGATGCGGAGCGAATCGTGGTCAGCCTGCTGGACCCGAGCGGCCTGCGCATCGTCGACGGACATCCGGGGATCGAGGAGTCCGTTGTGGTCGGAGATTCGCCAAGCCGTCGGGCGGTGCACTCGGGCCAGATCTTCATCGGAGACTTGCACTCTGAGTCCTGGGGTCAGGATACGATCGCGTTCCGGGACCGCACCGCCACGGGCCCTGTGATGGCCATACCAATGGTCAGCGGGGGCGAGAGCATTGGCGCGGTCATGGTCCTGCGCAGTGCCGGAGAGATCCAGTTCACCCGCGTCGAGTCGGACCGGGCGCGAATTCTCGTTCCACCACTCGCCGGTGCCGTGCGTCTCAGCAGCCTGTCGGATCAGCTGCGCAGCGACAACATCGCCGCCGACGTGGAGCGCACGCGCCTGTCCACCAGCCTGCGCATGCTGCTCGAGTCGGCAGGTGAAGGGATCTATGGCATCGATGCTGACGGTCGATGCACGTTCATGAACACCGCAGCGGCCGGAGCGCTGGGCGTCGACATCTCCAAGGTGATGGGTGAACTCACCCATCCGCTCTTCCATCACCGTCGCGCCGACGGTTCGGTGATCGCGTTCATCGACAGCCCCATCTACAAGGCCCTGCACGGTGGAGGCAGCTGTCGCGTCGCGACCGAGGTGATGTGGCGGAGTGACGGCCGCTCGTTCCCAGCCGAGTACTCCGCCTTCCCGATCGTCGACGAGGCGGCGATCACCGGCGAGGCGACCGGCGCCGTTATCACTTTCAACGACATCACCGAGCGCAAGCGGATCGAGGACGATCTCGCCGTCGCACACGCGCAGGCGATGGAGGCGTCCCGTCTGAAGTCGGAGTTTCTGGCCAACATGAGCCACGAGATCCGCACGCCGATGAACGGTGTTATCGGGATGACCGGACTGCTCTTCACGACCGCGCTCAATGCCGAGCAGCGCGAATATGCTGAGGCGATCAGCCAGTCAGCTGAGTCGCTGCTCGCGGTGATCAACGACATCCTCGACTTCTCGAAAATCGAGGCGGGGAAGATCGACATCGAAGTCATCGACTTCGATCTCCGCGTCGTCGTGGAGGAGGCGGCAAAGCTGATCGCACCGAAGGCGGATGAAAAGGACCTCGAACTCGCCGTCATGGTGGATCCGCAGATGTCCATGCGGGTGCGCGGCGACCCGGGCCGGATACGGCAGATCCTGATCAACCTGCTCGGCAATGCGGTCAAGTTCACCGATACCGGCGAGGTCGTCCTCAGAGTTCGCAAGGAATCCGAGCACGGCAATTCGATCGGCTTGCGTTTCGAAGTCACCGACACTGGGATCGGCATCGATGCGGCGCAACAGGCACGCCTTTTCGAGAGCTTTGTCCAGGCGGACGCGTCAACGACTCGGCGGTTCGGGGGGACGGGCCTCGGGCTCGCGATCTGCAAGAAGCTCGTCGAACGAATGGGCGGTCAGGTCGGCGTGCTGAGCGAAGCCGGGAAGGGAAGCACGTTTTGGTTCACGCTCACACTCGAGACGGGAGCTCGCGCCCTCGGGAGGCCGGCGCCGCCTCGGGGAGCCCTCCAGGATGTGCGCGTCCTCGTCGTCGACGACAACAAGACGAATCGGGTGATTCTCGAGCAGAACCTCCGGATATGGGGGGCACGGCCGGCCAGCTTCGCCAGCGGGAGCGACGCGCTGACAGGATTGCGTGATGCTGTCGACGCCGGTGACCCGTATCGCGTCGCGGTCCTCGACTATCAGATGCCCGACATGGACGGGATCGACCTTGCGAGGGCCATCCGACGGGATCGCTCGATCAACGGCGTGGGGCTGATCCTCCTGACCTCGTCGTCGCCTTTCGCGGACACGCAGATCGCTGAGGGCGCGGGTATCGGTGCGTTTCTGACCAAGCCGGCGCGGATCTCAGACCTCTACGACTGCCTGGCGACCCTGCTCATGCCCGTCCACGACGAGAGCACTGAGGGCGCCATCACCGAGGGCGTTCGCTACTCCTTCACCGAGGTGGCTGAGTCCGCGCGCGCCCGGCTGCTGGTAGTGGACGACAGCCCGGTGAATCAGCGAGTTGCGGTGCGCATGCTCGAGAAGATGGGGCACGTGGTGGACGTCGCGGACAACGGCATCGGGGCGCTGGCCGCTCTCGGGAGGGTCAAGTATGACGCCGTGCTGATGGACTGCCAGATGCCCGAGATGGACGGGTTCGAGGCGACGCGCGAGGTGCGGCGGCGCGAGGGCTCGGATCGACACACGATCATCATCGCGATGACCGCCGGCGCCATGGCCTGGGACCAGGACAAGTGTCTGGCTGCCGGCATGGATGCGTACCTGAGCAAGCCGGTGATGGCGGACAAGCTCGCGAGCATGATCACACTCTGGTTCGACCCGGAGACGCGGCGCAACCAAACATCGCACGGCGACCAGGACTCTCCGGGTCTGCTGGACCAAACCTACGTGACCGGGCTCCGCGAACTCGGTACCGACGAATTTGACAAGCTCGTCCGACTCTTTCTCAAGGACGGACAGACCCGGATCGACGGCCTGCGCGCCGCGCAGACCGCCGGGGACACCTCGGCGATGGTCAAGCTCGCGCACAGTCTCAAGGGGAGTGCGAGTAGCTTCGGAGCCGGGACACTGGCAGCGCGTTGTGGCGAGTTGCAGGCGCGCGCGAGGGCAGCCGACGCCGCGGAAGACGCACGGATGATTGACAGCGTCGACGCCGAGTTCGTGCTGGCCAGCGCAGCTCTGCGTGATGAGCTGGCACCGGATCCCGCGGTGGTCAACACTGAGGGCGTGCGCCAGGCGGGAGTGTGAGCCAGGTGCCTCTGGTCAGTTCAGGGAGCGAATCGCGGCCGGACGAGGTCGCAGCGCGCTGAGAGCCGCCCGCTCGGCGAGCGCGGTGGCGACGTCTTCGATGTCGGCCGCCAGGGTGGGCTTGCCCAGCCCGAACCCCTGACCGAGCGTGATGCCGCCTGCCTTCATGAGGTCGGCGACGAACTCGTTTTCGACACCTTCGGCAATAACGGCGGCGCCACTCACGCGCGCAAACGCCATGGTCGCGTCCATCGCGGCGCGCGATCCGACCCTGGTGGAGGTCATCGTGAGGCTGCGACCAAGCTTGAGGAATTCGCTCGACGAGGCAGCCAGAAGTTCGAGCGTGGAGTGTCCCTCACCCACGTCGTCGAGCGCGAAGCGGATCCCCTCCGCGCGATAGGCGGCGAGGACGCTGGCGAGGACGTCGTAGTCTCGAATCCGCTCATGCTCGGTGATCTCGAGAACGACCGTCGCCGGCGCCCGCCCGGCGGTGCTCAGGAGCAGCAGGAGCTGATCGACGCCGTGCACCGGATCGAGCAGCGCGGCGGCGCTGATGTTCAAGAAGAGCGTCGTCTCCTGCGGAAGGTCCCTTGCATCCTCGACCGCCCTGCGGCGGCACACCCAATCGAGGTCGCGGATCCGACCGCCGGTGCGGGCGGCCTCGAAGACCGGCTCGACCGAGTCCATTGCCGCGAAACCCTCGGGCCGCGCCAGCGCTTCGTAGCCGATGACGGCACCGTCCTCGAGGCTGACGATCGGCTGAAACATCGTCGAAACCTCCTCACCCTCGAGGATCCGATTGACCACCTCCGAGTACGACCGTTCGGCTATGTCGGTGGCCTCGCCGCCCTCGTACGATGATCCAGCGACACGGTCGCCGCCGGCGCGCTTGGCGTCGTAGAGCGACTCGTCTGCGCGTTGCAGGACCGAAAGCGGATCAGCTCCCGCCGGCGCGGCGCTCCATCCGACGGTGATGCGAACAGGACCGGAAGGGAGTACGAGGGAATGCATCGCGAGACGCATGCGTTCCGCGACCAGGTGGGCGCCGAAGACGCCAACCTCGGGCAGGAGCGCCGCAAATTCGTCGCCGCCGATTCGCGCCATCACGTCCCAACCTCGAACCAGTAGCCCGAGGGTGTGACCGACGACGCGCAACAACGCGTCTCCCGCTCCATGCCCTTCGGAGTCGTTGACCTTCTTGAGGCCGTCGACGTCCACCGAAAGCACGGCGAACGGGAGGCGAGGGATGGTGCGCATGGCGCGGTCGAACTCGCGCCGATTCTTCAGCCCCGTGAGTGCGTCCGTGGAGGCGAGGGCGGCGAGTTCCATCGCCGCCGCGTGGATCGCCGTTTCGGCGCGGACCCGCTCGATGAACCGACCGAGGTGGCTGCAAATCCCGGGCATCGCGGCCATAGCGACCCTGTTCGACTCCACCGTCGACTCTCGGAAGACAACGAGAACCCCAACCAGACCCTCCCTGCCTCTGATGGGGAAGGTCATCGCACTGTGAATGTCGGCGGCAGCAGCCTCGGCAACGCGGCCGCCCCGCCCATCAGCGATCACCGATGCTCGCGGCGATCCGCGGCCGGACTTTACGACCCGGCTGACGAGCGCTGGACCCGCGCCCAGCCCCAGGGCCTTTCCTTCCGCTTCAAAGGCAACGACCAGTGGTGTTCCGTCTGATGACGAGTAGGAGAGCGCGACGTCGCGAGCCGGGCCGCCGCGCAGCCAGACCTCCCCGATGCGCCCATTGAGCGCGGAGGTCAGCATGGTGAGCGTCGTTCGGAGGGTCGCATCGAGGTCATCCGACTCGTTGAAGAGTGTCAGCGCCGCGACCAGCAATGACTCGGCGGAGGGGACCGCATTCGCCAGGACGCGACGGTCGACGCTTCCGACGATGACGTGTTCGCGGCTGCGCTCGCGCCGACGGATATCGCCGTCGAGCACCTGAATTGTTGAGGCCTGAGGGGGCCGAGCGGACACTTGAGTCACCGTGACGCGTTGATTAGGAGAGCCGTCACGTCACGTTGCTTGGGGTCCAGGATGCGGTCTGTACGCAGGCGAACTTACCCCTCGCATCGCGACAGCACCGAATGGTTTGGTTGCAAAGCGGTCATGCTCGCGGTAAACCCCATGACGGCGGCGCGATACGGCGCCGCCTCGGCACGCCCCCGTGGATTGTTCTTGTAACTAGCAATCTACAAGTTGCTATCCACGGCGCGACCGCCGGTACCATGGGCCGCGATGGCCGAGGACTGGCGGATGGCTGCGATTCAATGCGACCGGGCGTTGACCTCGGTGTTCGCCGTTCTCGGCAAGCGCTGGACCGGGCTCGTCATCGGAGTGCTGCTCGAGCGTCCGGCTCGATTCGCCGAGATCGCGCGAGCGATCCCAGGAATCACGGAAAGCATGCTCTCCGCTCGCCTCACCGAACTCAAGGCGGCTGGGCTGCTGACCCGTGAGGTGATCGAGGGCCCACCAATTGCTTCGCTCTACCGGCTGACGCCGAGCGGCGAAGCGCTCCGGCCGGCGCTGGAGGCGCTCGGTGAGTGGGCACAGGCGTACCTGGGGGTGCGGGCTTGAGCCTGGAACCGACAGGCATCGACGGCTGCATCGTGGCGACCGGCCTGACCAAGCTGTTCGGCGAGATAAAAGCGGTCGATGGGGTGTCCCTAGGTCGCTAGCTTCCCGAGACGATGTCCGGGGCGCTCGCGCGCGGAGGCCGGCGGCGCGGAAGCGCGATGATCTTGCCGCCGCCGCTCAACGGTGTTGCACGAACCGAACGATCCCGCCCTTCGTGCTTCGCGGAGTACATGGCGCGGTCGGCGGCACCGAGCAACTGATCCAGCGTGATGCCGTGCGCGGGATACGTGGCGATCCCGATCGACGCGGTGAGGCCTCCGAGACTGCATGCTTCGGGCATCACGACGTCGCGGACCGCGGCGCGCACCGCTTCGGCTGCGATCCATGCTCCATCCGAGGAGCAATCGTGGAGCAGCACCACGAACTCTTCACCTCCAAGGCGCACCACCGCATCGGCGCCGCGCACGGAGGTACGCAGTTGCGTGGCGACCCGCTGCAGCACCACGTCGCCGATAGCGTGGCCGCTGCTGTCATTCACGGTCTTGAAGTGGTCGAGATCGACGAGAAGGAGGGAGAGCGGTTGGGAATCGCGTGCGGCGCGGGCGATATCTCGCTCACCGGCATCACGAAGCCAGCGGCTGTTGTAAAGGCCCGTCAGCGGATCGGTCATCGCCGCGTTGACCAGTTCGACGTAGAGCTGCGCGTTGCGCCAGGCCGATGCGGCGACGTGTGCGAACAGCGACGCCGCTTCGAGCTCGGCGGCGCTGAACTGGTCGATGCCGAGACGCCAGCAGTTGATGATGCCGAGCTTGTGCTCGGTTGCGACGAGCGGCACGAGCAGGAGCGACTCCTGCACCCAGGAGGTCCCGGGAATCTGGCGTGCGAGGGGATGCTTCGACGTATCGGGGATGTTCTGCGGTGTGCCTATCGCGAAGGCCCAGCCGGTGATGCCCGCGTCGAGCGCCATGCTGTTTTCCATGATCTCGTCACGCTCGGGTCCGGTTGCAAGCACCGGGACGAGACGGAAGGTCTCGTAATCGGCACGATAGATCCCCATCTCCGTGACCGGCACGACGCGACTCATCTGCTCCGACATGATCCCGAGGATGCGATCCGGATCATGCTCGCTCTGCAGCGCGAGCGCGGCGTCGCTGAGCGCACGAGCCAATCCCCGCCGCCGACGGGGGCTCGAGACGACTCCTTTTGCAGCCGTCTCACCCGGAGTTGACCCTTTGGTCGCGGGTGCGGCCACCCGGGTGGGCGACACGGTTCGTGACGCAAACCAGGTCGCGTCGACAACCTCCATCGACGTGTCACCCACGAGTGGGTGGGGCAGCACCGGGCGACCGAGCAGCCATCCCTGCCCGAACTGCACGCCGAGCGACTGGAGCGTTTCCTGCTCCCGCTGGGTCTCGATCCCCTCCGCGATGACGCGCGCGCCGATATGGCCGCTGAAGGAGAGAAGCGCCACCACCAGGGCGCGGCGTGCGCGGTCGGCGTCAATGGCGGTGATCAGCGAGCGATCGACCTTGATGAATTCAGGCCGCAACTCCGCGATGACCCGCATGCTGGCGTGACCGGCGCCGGCATCGTCGACTGCGATGCGAAAGCCGCGGGCTCGCAGTTCCGCCGCGATCCGCTGCAGCAAGGCGAGGTCGGGTACCGGCTCACGTTCGCTGAATTCCAGGACAACAGCAGTAGGGTCGACTCGCGCCTCGTGCACGGCCTGGTCGAGGGCGGCCACGCCGCTCTGGTCGACCAGCGTGCCGATGAGCACGTTGACGAACAGGTCGGCCTCGCCGATGTCGGATGCGGCCTGCAACGCGGCGCGCACGCAGGCGAGGTCAACGGCCGACTGCATGTTGAGCGCGGCCGCGGCCCCGAACAGTTGATCCGGAGTGCGAATCCGCGTCCGCGGTGGGAACCGAGCGAGCGCCTCGTACCCGATCACCGTGTCGTTCACGAGCCGGACGATGGGTTGCAGAGCCGCCACGATCGTGCCGCTGGTGAGCAGAGAAGAGATCGTTCCACGCAGCCTGCGGTCGGGCACGAGGGAGCCGGGAGCATCGAAACGCTCGACCGACGGTTGCGCCTGAGCGGACCACGCCCCGGCGAGCATAGTTGCCACCGCCTCGAGGATCGGGCTGAGCGCCGGCGTGCAGCCGGGACCCCAGACCGTCAATACGGCGACGACCCGGTCCCGGCAGGTGACCGGCACGGCGATGACGTCGCGCTCATCCGCGGCGTTGGGAAGCGCCTTGGCCAGCGTTGAGTCGGTGGTCAGGCGGCGCAACGTTTCCGAGGCGTCGGCCGCGCCGAAGTAGGGGCGTCGGAGCCGGACGGGTTTGCGCAGCGATTCCACCCCGTCGAGCGGGATTCGCATGCCGACCATGGTGGAGGCAAGTCGAGGCGTCAGCCGGGTATCCACCGGTGGCGGAATGTTGACGGCGAGGACGACGGCCATATCCGACTCGATCGCGCTGACGATGCCGGCGACACCCAGGCTCGCCAGTGCCGCCACGACTTCGGCAGCCGCCTCCTCGGGATTTCGCGCCACCGGCAGGGAGTGGCCGAGGCGCGTGAGAGCTTCGAGGCGCGGATCGGGAGACCGGAGAGCCACGAGGTGAGTTTGCTTCGTTTCAATACGGTGGCCGACAACGGAACGGTCGCGTTCCATCGGCAAATCGCCACATCTCACTCGTTCCGCATCTTGGCCACGACGCCTGTGTAAGTGGCTGCTTACAGACCGTGGTGCGAGGACGGTGGCCATTCCACCTTCCCGAGTGCGGCGTACGCTTCGCGAGATGAGCCCACGCGACGAGCCGGACCCCACCGCGGAGGCGCGCGCCGCGCTCCTCAATAAACGATCGGAGATCGTCGCCAAGGTCGACGCGTTGGGCGCTCACGATCCCGCCGAGGTGGCCAACCTCGGATTTGGGAAGCGAATCGGTGACGGCACCACGTACGCGGTCGAGCGCATGACCGACGCATACCAGGCGCGCACGATCTACGCAACTGTGGCGGAGATCGATCACGCACTGGAGCGGATCGACGCCGGCACCTATGGACGGTGCGTGGCGTGCGGCACCGCCATCCCGGTTGAACGTCTAGAGGCCGTGCCATGGGCCGCCCTCTGCGTCCCCTGCAGCGCGAAACCGGGCAGGTCGGCGGTGGTGCGCTGAGGACTCTTTCAGAGTCAGCGCATGGAGCGTTGATGGCCGCAAGCGTCGGGATGGATGATGCTCGACGTGGAGCGGAGTACGGTCCGCAATCGCGTGCCGCCGGCGGCACATAGAGGGACACGACGTGGACGTGATGAGTACGCAGGACGCAGCGTTTCTCCATATCGAGAACGGCAACAACCCCATGCACATCGGGTCGGTCGCCGTTCTCGAAGGGCCGGCTCCGGCATACGGAGATCTGGTGCGCCTGATCGCCGCCAAGCTGTCGCTGGTGCCGCGATACCGCCAGAAGGTGCGCTTCACACCCATTGGCATCGCTCGACCGGTGTGGGTCGACGATCCGCACTTTCAGATCCTCTATCACATCCGTCACACCGCGGTTCCGCCGCCTGGCGGCAGAGACGAACTCCGCAACCTCGCAGGCCGGGTGTTCGCGCAGATCCTCGATCGCAGCAAGCCCCTGTGGGAGATCTGGATGGTCGAGGGGCTGAAGAACGGCCGCTGGGCGCTGATCTCCAAAGTCCACCACTGCATGGTGGACGGCATCTCCGCCACCGACCTGCTCACCGTGATGTTCGACCACACCGAGGCGAACGCGGAGCAGCCGACGCCCCCGGAGTGGGACCCGGAACCGGAGCCCGGACCGTTCACCCTCGCGGCCCTCGGCGTGGTTCGCACTGTCGCCGACCCGCTGGGGCGCCTGCGCGACATCCCGGGGGCACTGCGGATCACCACAGGACCCCGCACCCTTCTTACTGAGGGTGCCGTGTTGCTGCGGTCACTCGCCGAGTGGACCAAGCGCTCGGCGACGTCGCTCAACGGCCCGATCGGACCGCATCGCCGCTGGAGTTGGGCTGAGGCCGACCTCGACGATGTGAAGACGGTGCGTCACGGCCTCGGCGGAACGGTGAACGACGTGGTGCTCGCGGCGATCACCGCCGGCTTCCGCAGCCTGCTCATCAACCGGGGTGAGGATGTCTCCAGCCGCGTGGTGCGGACCCTGGTGCCGGTATCGGTACGCGGTGACGCTGAGCGTGGCATCTACAACAACCGGGTTTCGGGGATCTTTCCAGGGCTCCCGGTGTCGATCGCCGATCCACACGAGCGTCTCAACGCTATCGCGGCGCAACTGTCCATGCTCAAGGGCTCAAAGCAGGCGGTCGCCGGCGACGCGCTCGTCAAGCTGGCCGGGTTTGCTCCACCGATGCTGCTCTCGCTCGGTTCGCGGCTCGCGGCTCGGACACCGCAACGTGCGCTCCAGACAGTGACCACCAACGTCCCCGGCCCTCAGTACCCGCTCTACGTCGTGGGCAGGCGCATGGTCTACTCGTACCCGTACGTTCCGATCATGGGAAGCGTCCGCGTCAGCATCGCGATCTTCTCGTACTGCGGCCGGCTCTTCTTCGGCATCACCGGCGACTACGACACCGTCACTGACATCGACGTGCTCCGCGACGGCATCGAGGAGGGGATGCGTGAGCTGGTGCTCGCGGCCGGCGGCTCCCCGCCGCACGCTGCCCGGGCTCGCGGCAAGCGGGCCTCGCGAGCGTCGCGCACG
>JBAPOS010000149.1:0-13615 GCA_049279755.1 Candidatus Dormiibacterota bacterium
GTCTCGAGCAGGCGCTCTCGCTGAGCGGCGGGAGCGACCGGCAGATCCGCGAGCGCACCCTCGCCGCGCTCAGCGGACTCGCCTCGTCGCGCAACGACCACGCTGAGGCGGCTCGATACGGCGAGGAGCTCCTCGACAGCGCGCGACGGGGCGGGGATCTGACGCTTGCCGCAGAGGCGCTTCACGACCTCGGCCGGATCGCGCTCGTCGCCGGCGATCCGGACGAAGCGGCGCGGCGTTTGACGGAAAGCGTGGTGATCGCGCGCAGTCTCAGTCTCGACTCACTCGCTGCATCCGGGTCGCGAGCACTCGCCGAAGTCGCGGTCGAGCGTGGAGCGCTGCTGCGAGCACTGGGCTATGCCGAGCAGGCGGTCATCCTCTCGATGGGACAGGACGACCTTGAAGCGAGCGCCGCGACCCTGCTCCTGGTGGGCGCCGAGGCTGGGAGGGCCGGTCTGGACGACGTCGCAAGACCGGCCAATGAGGGTGCCGCCGAGATCTATCGATTGCTCGAGCGCGACGACCTTGCCCAGATCCTCTCGGGATCCGCGCTTCCCGCCGATGGCGCAGAGGTGCGAACGGATCGGCTCGAAGCCGGGCTCGAGGCCGCCAGGTCAGTCGTCGATCCGACCGGCCCGCGGGCGGGACGCTGACCGACGGGTCAGCAGTCCGGGACTCCGGCAGGCGGGATCGCCAGCCCACTCGTGGGTGGAGCGGTGCCCGGCGGAGGGGACGACATCAGCAGGCTGCTGCTCGCCGGGTCGTAGCAGTTGACCGACCAGCCAAGGGCATGGAGCGCCGCCGCTTCACGAGCGTCTGCCGGCAGGATCGCGTGATGAAGGTTCTCGACGGACAGCACGTGGACCCAGCTGGGATCGAGCTGGTCGATGTCGTCATACAGCTGGAGCGCGTCGCTGCCGAAGACGGCGGGCTCGTCGTACAGAAAGACGATCCGCCCGGCGGGGAATCGATATGCGAGATACCCGCCCCACGAGTCGATCGTGTAGATGCGCTCTCCGGGGAATGTGACGCCCGCGTATGAAGCCGCCGCCTCGGGATACGCGGTCGCCTGATACGAGTCCGCCGCCGACGCACTGAGCCGCGGGACAAGAGTCACCGCCACCGCCGCGGCGAGGGCGAGCACCAGCGCGCTGGTCGCGACGGGGTGAAGCCGGCGCGTTGCCGTCCGCGGATCCCGGGCGATGCGCGGTGCCACATGCAGGGTCCACGCTCGCGATCCATGCACCGCAAGCTGCGGCGTCATGAAGACGGCGAACAGCCCGAGGTTCTCCTGGGCGAAAAGTGTTGCGATGACCAATCCGAATCCCGTGATCGCACTGAATCGATCGGGTCCCCCCGAGACCGTCCAGAGCACGATGACGAGCACCACCTCGCCTTCGAAGAGGCGCGCCCACCACTCGTGGAAGTTCGGGGAACCGTACGCCGCGAGGCTCTGGGCGACACCGGGATTGAAGACCCCGGAGAGCACCGAGGCGTAGATGCCGGGCCCGACAGGGTTGGCGAGCACCGCGACAGCGCTGACACCCAGCGCGATGGCGAGTTGACGCCGGCTCCCGCTGCGAACCCCGCTGTGAACGGGAAGCACCAGCAGCGCCGCGAGCGCGATCACGAGCCCCGCGGCGAACCCGGCATCCATGTTGGCCCAGAGCAGGAAGAGTGGAGGCAATCCCCAGACGGCCGCGGTCCGTCCTTCGCGCCATCGACTGATGACGAAGAGCACGACGGCGACTCCGAGCACCGAGATCACCGAGCTGGAAACGCCGACGACGCTGTTCAGCACCAGCCCGGTGATCACCATGGCAAGAGCGAGCCAGGGACCGGTGACGCGCGCTGATCGTGGGATTGCGAGCGCGGCGAGCACAACGGCCGCAACCGCGGCGAGGCCCATCACCAGCGATGCGAGGGCCGCGCCCCCGGCACCCACGAGGCCGGCGAGCGTGACCTCATACAGCCACTGCTGGCCGGCCCACGCGTGGGCAGCGGGAAGGAAGCTGAAGGGCTCGTGCGCCGGGATCCCACTGGTGGTGATGAGCCGCCCCAGCGCGAGGTGCCACCAGACGTCGGCGTCGCTGAACGGCTGAACGGTGAGCACCAGAACCAGCGCGGCGGCGGCGCCGATCCAAGCGATCCGGCTCGCCGTCGCCCGGCGTTGCTGCTCGGTGCTCGCGATCACGAGCAGATCCGGGCGTTTCACTGGTTCTGCGCTCCCGCGTTCGGGGTCGCCTTGGACTGCTCGGCGCAGACGCTCTCCGGCGCCCAGACGGGCGCCGCGGGGAGGCGTAAGGTCGAGACCTTGTCGGTGGGCACGAATGCGACGCTCAGACCGTCCTGGTAGACCTTGGTCCAATCGGCCGCGTGGTCCATGACGTCCGCGAGCGGCGTCTTGACGTCGTACAGGACGATGTCCGTGCCTGAATCTCGAATGATCGAGTCCCACTTCGGCGTGACCGTCTCAACGTTGGCGTAGGTGTAGAGCAGCGGATCGCCCATGAGCGCGGCGTCACCGAAGATGAAGACCTTGTCGCCGTGCGACGACAGCGTGTAGGCGAGATACCCTCCCTCGCCGTACTGGTTGAAGATCTTCAGCGGCTCGGGTGCGCCGGCGAGCCACTGCGCCGCGCACACCGGAAACTCCTGCGCGTACGCCAATGAGTAGGGCTGCAGTCGCATCTTCGGCACCAGCCATGCGACGTAGACGCCTCCGAGTCCCGCCATGAGCAGCGTGCACGCCGCGAGGCGGAAGAGCAGTGGCGGTTGGACACGAGTACGGGTGCGCGCCGGAGTTCGGCGCAGGCGCCGTACCGCTGCCTTCATTCGTGGTGTGGCGAGCCCAAGCTGGTCGATGTACACCGGCGTCGCCGCCGCAACGAAGAGCGCGATGTGACGCGCGGACTGCAGGGACAGCGCAGTTGTGACCAGCACGAGCGCGACGTCGCGGGCGCGAATCCGCTTGTTGAAGACGATCAACATCGCGAGGCTGAGCAGCATCGCCCCGTAGACGAGCACCTCCCAATCGTGGAAGCTTGGCGAGAACCACTCCTCGATGAGCGACTGCTGGGCTCCGGAGGTTTGCGTGCCGAGCGCGTACAGCAGGATGCTCGGACCGTTGGGATTGATCATGCTCACCGCGATGGACGCGATCAACACCAGGAGCAGTGGTCGGAGTCGCTCTCGCGGCGCGGGATCGGGCATGTGCAGCCAGGCGCCGAGGACTTCCGCGATCAGCACGATCGCGATGAACCCAAGCCCGATCACGAAACCGGAATGAAAGTTGCTCCACACCAGGAACACCGGGACCAGCCCCCATATGGCTCTCCCTCCCTTCACAAGGTGTCGCTCGACGAGCAGCAGGGTGAGCGCCGCGAACGCGAAGGTGATCATCTGAACCCGCGGACCCCAGATTGGGAAACCCGCGATCACGGCGATGAGCATGCCCATGCCGAGCGCGCCGCGACCGGGATGGCGAAGGCGTGCCTTCTGCATGATCGCAATGAGTCCGAGCCAGGTCACGGCGCAGAGCACGAGCACGATGAGTCCCAGGCCCCCAACGGCGAACTCGATGGCGAACACGACCTCGTTGAGCCACTCGTGCATGGTCCAGTGATGGTTCGCGACGGTGTACGTGAATGGATCACTGCCGAGCAGTCCGCCGTGCTGGATGATCAACTGACCCGCGCGCAGGTGCCACCAGAAGTCAGGATCCTGAATGGTCCGCGTAACTGGAAGCGCCATGATGACCAGCACCGCGGCGATGAACAGCCCACTCGGTGCCGTCAGCGAATCCAGACGTTCGCGGAATCGGGTCCGTTGCCCGTGTACCGCCTCAGCCGCCACGCTGCTCATTGCGCCGCCCGCCACCTGTCCGTCAGCTCTGCGATGCTCCCGAGATCACGCGGGGTGCGCCTGCATTGCCCGGTTGTTCGAGCCCGACCGATGACCAGAGCATCTTGAGCAGATGCGCAAACTCGAACGGCTTGCCCATGTACGTGATCCCGCCGAGATCCATGACCGCCTGAATGTCTTCGTCGAAACAGCGCGCGGTGAGAAGGATGATCGGGCACGTCGCGGTCTTTGCCTGAGCACGGAGCTCGCGACACACCGAAAGCCCGCTCAATCGCGGCATCATCACATCGCAGACAACCGCATCCGGAAGCCAGCCCTTGATCACGATCTCGAGCGCCTCCATGCCATCCTCAGCGCAGCGGACGTCGAAGCCGTCACTGGCGAGCCGCAACTCGAGGAGACGGCGAAGCGAGTCGTCATCTTCAGCGACGAGGATGCGAGGTGGGTCGCCGTGCGTCATCTGCCTGTAATTTCCCTGGGGCGGTGGTTCGACTGCGTTCTGGTTATACGCTGGGCGCCAGTTGCGGCTCGTCGTGCAACAGGCCTGTCACAGCCATTTGTGAACTACAGGCAGGGTGCGACTCTGCGGTGACATGATGACGATGGTGAGCGAAGTCGAAATGGCCCCCACCATGAACCCATCGGCGCTGTCCGGTGTCCGATTCCTGGTTACCAAGCGCATCGAAGATCTCGATGCGACGGCCGCGTCCCTCGACGACGAGCTCTCGGCGGTGGCGCTTCGCCTGCAGGAGCTCAGGACCGAGCAGCACGCCGCCGAAGGACGCTGGGGAGCACTGCTGAGCGTGCTGCCCGCCGGCGATGTGGACGAGATCGACAGTGCCTTTCGCACCCTCGCGAAGATCCGTGCCGACCTCGCCGCCACCGAGGAGCGCCAGGTCGAGCTGGGCACCCGGCTGACCGGCGTCCGCGCCGAGCAGGAGGTGCTCCGTGCGGTCTATCGAAGCCTCGACGACCTCCTCGCCGCAAACGCCGGTCCGACCAACGGTACCGCCCGCCTCCGCGACGCCTCTCGACAGACCTTCCAGATCATCGAGGAGGAGCGCATGCGCATTGCCCGGGACATGCATGACGGGCCCGCGCAGTCGATGGCGAACCTCGTGCTCCAGGCCGAGATCATCGAGCGGCTGATCGCCCGTGATCCGAAGATGGTGGTCAGCGAGCTGGCCGATTTCAAGAACGGCGTGCGCAGCGTTCTGGACGACACGCGGCGACTGATCTTCGACCTCCGGCCGATGACCCTGGATGATCTCGGCCTCGTCCCGACGCTCCGAAAGTTTGTCGGCGAGTTCGGTGAGCGCAACTCGATCAACGCCCACCTGCGCGTGGTCGGCGAGGAGATCCGGATGGGGGGTGGCCTGGAACAGACGCTCTTCCGGATCGTTCAGGAGGCGCTCAACAACGCCCGCAAGCACGCCAAGGCATCCAACGTCGAGGTGGTGATCACCTTCCTGCCGAAGCAGGTCGGTGCGGTGATCCGCGACGACGGCGTCGGCATGGATGTGGAGGCGACTGAGGCCTCGGTGGATCGCACCCGCCACTTCGGCCTTCTGACCATGCGCGAGCGCGCCGATGGGGACAAGGGGAAGCTCGAGATCAGGTCGCAGCTCGGCAAGGGAACGGAGGTCCGGGCGACATTCGATCTCTGAGAGCGCCGTTCCAGGTACCGCGAAGCCCGGATCGGTACGTCCCCCCGACAATGGACGGGATGCGGCATCGCGTACTGGCATGCGACTTCGACGGGACACTGGCAACCGAGGGCGTGTGCGCCGACGCAACCGTCGAGGCCCTGGAGCGTGTCGCCGCGACCGGCATCCGTCTCGTGCTGGTCACCGGCCGCACCAGGGAGGAGCTCGCCGACGTCTTCGATCCCGGGAGTCTTTTCGAGGCGATCGTCTTCGAGAACGGTGCGGTGGTCCTCGACGTGGCCACCGACACGGAGCAGCTGCTCGCACCTCGTGTGCCCAGCGGTCTTGTTGCCGAGCTCCAGCGACTGGGGGTCACCCCGCTGGTGGTCGGCCGTGTGCTCTGCTCGACTGCATGGAGCCAGGAGGCCAAGCTCTCGGCCGCCATTGCCAAGCTCGGAATCGATCGCCAGGTCGTCCGCAACCGTGACTCGGCCATGGTGCTGCCTCCCGGCATCAGCAAACGCACGGGGATCGAGGCTGCCCTGCGCGCCATCGGCGAGCTTCCCAGCGTGACCGTCGCCGTCGGCGATGGGGAGAATGACATCCCCCTCTTCGCGGTGGCGGGCGTGTCCGTCGCGGTGGCCAACGCCGTCGATGCCCTCAAGGCGCGCGCCGATGTCGTGCTCACCGAACCCAACGGCAGGGGGGTCCAATCACTCGCCGCAGCCCTGGTGGCGGGAGACCTCGGAGCCCTCACCGCCCTGAGCCCACTCGCGGGATAGAGCCTCAGGCGGGGAGGATCGGCTTGCGGATCACGCTGGTGTTCCCCCGAAGCCAGGCCGCGATGGCTGCGTCGTTCTGGCGGCGCCCGACCACGGCTCGACGCTCGGGCTGGAAGTCAAGCGGTGGCACCGGGATGGTCGTTCCCCCGGCCGGCATGACCGCGATCAGCGCGGCGACCAATTCGGGATCAAACTGACGGCGGCTCTCGCGCCGGAGCTCGCCGAGGATCCAGTCGTACGATCGGGCGGGTTGATACGGCCGCCCGGTGCGCATCACGTCGAAAGCGTCGACGACTGACACGATGCGCGCGCCGAGCGGTATCTCGTCGCCGCGAAGCCGATCGGGGTAGCCGCCTCCGTTGAAGTGCTCGTGGTGGTGCTTGACTATCAGCCTCACGTCTTCCCAGGTGTCGATGTCGGCGAGAATCGCGGCGCCGACCTCCGGGTGTGTGCGAATCACCGCTTGCTCTTCGGCCGTCAGCGCCTCCGGCTTGCGGAGCAGCGCTTCCGGAATCGCCACCTTGCCGATGTCGTGAAGGCAGGCGCCGAACCGGATGATGCTGCGCATGCCGTCGCCGATGCCCAGGTGGCGGGCGATGGCATCGGACATGCCGACGAGTCGGGCAGAGTGCTCCTGAGTCTCGTAGTCCTTGGACTCCAGGGCGTTGGCCAGGACCATCGTGAAGCGCTCGAGCATCGGAGCGAGAAACCGGAGGCGGAGCGCCTCGTCGGCGAGCTCGCGCCGCTCGAGCGCGCGGTCGAGCACGGTGAGCAGGTGCATCGATTTGAAGGGCTTCGGGATGAACGCGACGGCACCGGCCTGCATCGCCTGCATGGCGAGGTCGAGGTCGCGAAACGCCGTCACGACGATGCACGAGATCATCGGATCCACACGTTGCGCATGTGCGATCAGGTCGACGCCATTCGCGTGAGGCATCGCGTAATCCGTGATGACCGCATCGAAGCACGCCGGGGCGTCGACTGAGCTGATCGCGTCGGCGCCGTTGGAAACGCTGGTCACCGCGTGGCCGGCGAACTCGAGCGTCTCCTCGATGAATCGGCGTGTCAGCCCATCATCTTCGGCGACGAGTACCCGAGCCACCTGGCGATTACCTCCGCGTCACGCCCGTTGCGAGCCCGCGGTCGACCGCGAACAAGGGAGCAATCGTCGCTGATCAGATCGATTCGGAGGTTCCCGTCACACGCCTGTGCGAGAACGCTACAACTGGGGCCTTGCCTCTGATGCCGTACCGAACGGCAGCCGGAGCGTATGCCGCCAGTGTGCCCGCACCGCACGTTGCACCTGAAGGTCGGTCCACCAGATCGGCACCTCGGCGCTCTGGTCGTGATCGACACGAAGGCGCTTGCAGAGCAGCCGGCGCTTCACCGGCATACCGAAATCCTTGCGGCCGGTCATGACGACCTTGTAGACGAGGTAGACGACGACCCAGCACACCAGGGCTCCGGTCGCGGCGAGGTACACGTCTCCGGGGATTGAGCCGGTTTTGGCGGCGTGCGCGGCCGCGGCGAGGAGAAGGAGCATCGGACAAAGCCTAGCCCCCGCCTGCAACGCAACAGTTCACGATCCGGTAACAGCCGTGAAGCCGTCACCGGATCGTGCGTGCTGCTGAGTTGACTCCCGTCCCCCGCTTACGCGACGGGGTCTGGCTGGGGCTCCGGTTCGAGTGCCATCGCCACCTCGGCGTCGACGCCGAGGTCGAGTCCGGCGTAGTCGGGATCACCACCACCCGCGGCTGCCGCCTCTTCCTCATAGAGGCGGAGTGCCTCGTCGCGAAGCTTCTGGTAGTAGTCGAGGCCCGTCCCGGCGGGGATGAGCTTGCCGATGATGACGTTCTCCTTGAGGCCGCGCAGCCGGTCGATCTTGCCCGAGATGGCCGCCTCGGTGAGCACTCGGGTGGTCTCCTGGAACGATGCGGCGGACAGCCACGACGCGGTGTTGAGCGCTGCCTTGATGAGCCCGAGCAGCACCGTCTGGGCGATCGCGGGCTCACCGCCCTCGCTCAAGGCCTTCGCGTTGGCCTCTTCCCACTCCAGCTGCGAGACGATCTCGCCGGGGAGCAGGTCGGTGTCGCCGGCATTGTCGATGCGGACCTTTCGCATCATCTGCCGGACGATGACCTCGATGTGCTTGTCGTTGATATCGACGCCCTGCGTCCGGTACACGCGCTGTACCTCACGAACAAGGTAGTTCTGGACGTCGTCTCGTCCGCGGACGAGAAGCAGTTCCTGCGGGCTGATCGAACCCTCGCTGATCTTGTCACCGGCACTGACGTGGTCGCCGTCGCGGACCTTGATCTGCGCCGATACGGGGATCGGGTACTCGCGCGAGTCGTCGTCGGTGCTGCGCACCAGGATGTGCTTGGCGTCGACCTTCACCAAGCCCGCGTAGCGGGCGCGGATGGAGACCTCGTTGCCGTGCTCGTCAACCCCACGGATCAGCTCGGTGCCCTCGGCGACTTGGCTGCCGTCGGCAACCGCGACCGCGTGCTTTGAGGGGACGGGGTACGTGGTGTCGAAGACGTCTCGCGAGGTCACCTTGACCTTCTGCGACCGATTCTCTCCCTTGATGACCTCGACGACGCCGTCGATCTCGCTGATCAGCGCCTTGCCTTTCGGCACTCGCGCTTCGAACAGCTCCTCGACGCGGGGGAGACCCTGGGTGATGTCCGAGCCGCCGGTTGCGACGCCCCCTGTATGGAACGTCCGCATGGTCAGCTGCGTGCCCGGTTCGCCGATCGACTGCGCCGCGATCACGCCCACGGCCTCGCCGATCTCGACCAGCCGGCCGGTCGCGAGGTTGCGCCCGTAGCACATCCTGCAGACACCCTCGCGGGCCTTGCACGTCATGATGCTGCGCACCTTCACCCTGCCGACCGTGTCCTTCTCGGCGAGGATGCGGCGAGCGGTCTCGTCATCGATGTCCTCGCCGGCACGCTTCACGGTCTCGCCGCCGATGACGATGTCCTGCGCGGCGATCCGGCCCTGGTAGCGGTCGATCACACGATCCTTGAGCTCGTCGTCGGTCAGCTCGATCCAGATGCCGGCCGTGGTCTCGCAATCCTCGATGCGGACGATCACGTCCTGCGCCACGTCGACCAGGCGGCGGGTGAGGTACCCGGAGTCGGCGGTTCGCAGCGCGGTGTCGGCGAGGCCCTTGCGAGCTCCGTGCGTGGAGATGAAGTACTCGAGGACGGTGAGGCCCTCGGAGAAGTTGGCCTTGATGGGCAGGTCGATGATCCGGCCCGTCGGGTCGGCCATGAGTCCGCGCATACCGGCGAGCTGCCGGATCTGCTGCTTGCTGCCACGGGCTCCCGACTGCGACATCATCAGCACCGAGTGGAAGCGGTCGAACGAGCTCATGGTGACCTCAGTCACCTTGTCGGTTGCGTTCGTCCAGATGTCGACGGTCTTGAGGTACCGCTCGTCGTCGGTGATGAGTCCGCGACGGAACTGCAGGTCGACCTGCTCGACCTCGTCCTCTGCCTTGCCGATGATCCCCGCCTTGGCCGGCGGAGTCTTGATGTCCATCGCAGCGACGGTGACCCCGGCCACGGTCGCGTAATGGAAGCCGAGCCGCTTGATGCTGTTCACCAGCTGGGCGGTGGTCTCCGCGCCGTGCAGGTCGTAGCACTCCTTGACGAGGTGCGACAGCTTGCCGAGATCGAGGAACTCATTGCGAAACGCCATCGACGGAAGGTCATTGTCGGTTCCGGCGTCACCGAGCGGCAGGACGTCGTTGAAGATGACCCGGCCGATGGTCGTTGTGATGATCTCGGTGCCGGCCGGATCCTCCTCCGACGCGCGATGCGAATGGACGTTGCGCTTGGGCATGCGAACCCGAACGCGCTCGTGCAGGTTCACGACGTGGTGCTCGAACGCCAGCTGGGCCTCACCGGTGGAGGAGAAGATGTGGAGATCGCTTTCGGGCCGCTCGTCGTCCGCTCCGCGCTGGGTGAGGTAGTAGGCGCCCAGCACGATGTCCTGGTGGGGCGCGACCACGGGGCTCCCGTTGGAGGCGCTGAGGATGTTGTTCGACGACATCATCAGGTTCTTGGCCTCGGCGACGGCACCGCTGAAGAGCGGGACGTGCACGGCCATCTGGTCACCGTCGAAGTCCGCGTTGAATGCCTTGCAGACGAGAGGATGAATCTGGATCGCCTGCCCCTCGACGAGCACCGGCATGAACGCCTGGATACCGAGACGGTGGAGGGTCGGAGCGCGGTTGAGGAGCACCGGGTGCTCCTTGATGACGCCGTCAAGAACGTCCCAGACCTCTGGCCGCACGCGTTCGACCATCCGCTTGGCGCTCTTGATGTTCTGCGTGCTGTTCTGCGAGACCAGCTCGCGCATCACGAACGGCTTGAAGAGCTCGAGCGCCATCTTCTTGGGCAGCCCGCACTCGTGCAGACGCAGCTCGGGGCCGACCACGATGACCGACCGGCCGCTGTAGTCCACGCGCTTGCCCAGCAGGTTCTGACGGAACCGGCCCTGCTTGCCCTTGAGCATGTCGGAGAGCGACTTCAGCTTGCGGTTCCCGGTGCCGGTGATGGCCCGGCCGCGCCTGCCGTTGTCGATGAGCGCATCGACAGCCTCTTGAAGCATCCGCTTCTCGTTGCGCACGATGATCTCCGGCGCACCCAGCTCGAGGAGTCGCTTGAGGCGGTTGTTGCGGTTGATCACGCGCCGGTAGAGGTCGTTGAGGTCGCTGGTCGCGAACCGACCGCCGTCGAGCTGCACCATGGGGCGCAACTCGGGCGGGATCACCGGCAGCACGTCGAGGATCATCCAGGCAGGTGACGTCGACGACTTGCGAAACGCCTCGACGACGCGGAGCCGCTTGATCGCCTTCTGACGGCGCTGGCCGCTGGTCGACTTGGACTCCTCGCGGAGACGCAGAGCTTCGTCGGCGAGGTTGATCTGCTGGAGCAGCTCGCGAATCGACGCGGCACCGATCCCGGCCTTGAACACCTTGCCGAACTTCTCGACGTACTCGCGGTATTGCGTATCGGTGAGCAGGTCGCGCACGGTGAGCGACTCGAGCTCGTCGCGTTGCTTCTGCACGTCCGCGCGCAAGCCGTCGAGCTCTTCCTGCGCACTGACCTCGCGCTCGGCGCGGTTACCCTGGAGATCCGCACGCAGTCCGGCGATCTCCGCGCCGGCCGCGTCCTCGGCCTCCTGGATGCGCTGGGCCATGCTCGCCCTGAGCTCGTCCTCGCGTTCGGTGGCTCGCCGTTGCACGTCGATGGCGAGGTCTTCCTCGAGCATGACGCCCTTCTTGGCGACGACCTCGGCGATCACCGAGTCGCTGAGCGTGAAGTTGGCGACCGCCTTGTGTCCCTTCGCCTCCTGGATGCGGGAGTCGAGGTCGGCGGCGGATCCGCGGAGTTTGGCCACCCGGTTCTCGAGCTCCTCCTCGAGGCGCACCCGCTGAGCGGCAAGCTCGGCTTCGCGTTCGGCGATGCGTGCTTCGATCTCCGGACGCTCGTCAGCGCCTCCTGAGCTCATCCGCTCCTTGAGCGCGACGACGCGCTCATCGGTGTTCGGATCGAGCTTGGCGAGCAACTCGGTGCGCGCCTTCTCATCGATCGAGGTGACGATGTAGTTGGCGAAGTACAGGACCTTCTCGAGGTTGCGCGGGCTCATGTCGAGGAGCAGTCCCATGCGCGAGGGGATGCCCTTGAAGTACCAGACATGGGACACCGGCGACGCCAGCTTGATGTGACCCATGCGCTCGCGGCGCACCTTGGCGCGGGTCACCTCGACGCCGCACTTGTCGCAGATGATTCCCTTGTACCGATACCGCTTGTACTTGCCGCAGTGGCATTCCCAGTCCTTGGTCGGACCGAAAATCTTCTCGCAGAACAGACCGTCGCGTTCCGGCTTCAGGGTCCTGTAGTTGATGGTCTCCGGCTTGGTGACCTCACCGTGAGACCAGGACAGGATCATCTCCGGACTGGCGATCGACAGCTTCAGCGCATCGAAGTTTTCGAGTTTCAGCATGTGTGTCCTAACTACCGATTGCTGCTATCGAATGTCGTCCACGTCGTCGCGCTCGTCGCGCTCGAGGTGGATGCCGAGATCGAGTGGGATGTCGGGGATGTCCTCCTCACCGAGGAGGATCTGGTGCTCATCGTCGGACTGGATCTCCACCCCGAGCGCGAGACCCTCGAGCTCCTTGACGAGCACACGGAATGATTCGGGGATGCCCGCTTCGAGCGTGTTCTCGCCTTTCACGATCGCCTCGTACGCCTTGACGCGGCCGACGATGTCGTCGCTCTTCACGGTGAGGATCTCCTGGAGGATGTGGCTCGCGCCGTACGCCTCCAGCGCCCAGACCTCCATCTCACCGAATCGCTGACCGCCGAACTGGGCCTTGCCGCCCAACGGCTGCTGCGTCACCAGCGAGTAGGGACCCGTGCTGCGCGCATGGATCTTGTCCTCGACCAGGTGATGCAGCTTCAGCATGTAGATGTAGCCGACGGTTACCTCGCGATCGAAGAACTCGCCGGTGCGCCCGTCGCGAAGGCGCTCCTTGCCGCTGCTCGGCAGTCCCGCTCGTGCCAGCTCACTTTCGATGAGCTCCTCCGAAGCACCGTCGAACACCGGCGATGCGACCTTGAGTCCGAGCGCGTGAGCCGCGTAGCCGAGGTGCGTTTCCAGCACCTGGCCGAGGTTCATGCGGCTCGGCACACCCAGCGGGTTGAGAACGATCTCGACGGGAGTGCCGTCCGGTAGATACGGCATGTCCTCGATGGGCATGATCCGGGCGACCACGCCCTTGTTGCCGTGGCGGCCGGCCATCTTGTCGCCCTGAGCGATCTTTCGCTTCTGCGCGACGTAGACGCGAACCAGTTCGTTGACCCCCGGGGGCAGCTCGTGGTTGCTCTCGCGGCTGAAGACCTTGACATCGACCACGATGCCGCGCTCGCCGTGCGGGACGCGCAGCGATGAGTCACGCACTTCACGGGCCTTCTCGCCAAAGATGGCGCGCAGCAGGCGCTCCTCCGCGGACAGCTCGGACTCACCCTTGGGAGTGATCTTGCCCACCAGGATGTCGCCGGGATGCACCTCGGCACCGACGTAGATGATGCCGCGCTCGTTGAGGTTCTTCAGGGATTCCTCGTTGATGTTGGGGAGATCGCGGGTGATCTCCTCGGCACCCAGCTTGGTGTCGCGGGCTTCGATCTCGAACTCCTCGATGTGGATCGAGGTGTAGGTGTCTTCGCGGACGACCGATTCGCTGATGAGGATCGCGTCCTCGAAGTTGTAGCCCTCCCAGGGCATGAACGCGACCAGCATGTT
>JBAPOS010000150.1:0-9159 GCA_049279755.1 Candidatus Dormiibacterota bacterium
GCGCTGATCCTTGAACTGTCCGCGACGGTCTCGGTCGGCAGGCCCGGGGCCGCGCTCCTTGCAGCGCTCGGAGTGGCGGGCGTACTGGGTGCAGGGGCGGCGATTCAGGCCGGGTCGCGAATCCTGACCTCGACGGCGGATGTGAAGGCCTCCCGATATCCGTCGGTCCTCGGTGCTGTTGCGCTGGTCGTGTCGCTGTTTGCGGGGGTGCTGCCCGCGACCACCGCGACGTCGCTGCTGACCGCTCTCGGCGCCGGGGGGCTGACCGAGCCGATCGGCGCCGCGGCGATCCGGACCAGCGCCGGCGACTGGTCCGGCGGGTACATCGTCGTCGCCTTCGTCATCGTCGCGGCCGGTGTCTGGGCGTTTGCAACGCTTGCCGGGTGGGCGGTGGTGACCGCGTCGACCTCCCACGAGCGTGCTCCGGACGCTGCTGCGCGGCCGCTGGGGCTTGGAGTCGCCCGGCGGTTGCGTCCCGCCGCGGTGCGGGGGAGCGCGTGGCTGCACCAGGTCGACGACTGGCTCATCGTGCAGCCCCAGCTCATGGTCGTGCTCGGGGGAGCGATCCTGGCCATCCTGCTACTCCCGCTGATCCACTGATGGGGGTTTCCGCTCCGCTGCTCTCGGCGGCGGGTGTGATCGCCGCGGTGGTCGCGATGATGGTGGACGGCAGACGAGCGGTGCCGATCGCGAT
Source organism: Candidatus Dormiibacterota bacterium (assembly GCA_049279755.1). Lineage (GTDB taxonomy): Bacteria > Chloroflexota > Dormibacteria > Aeolococcales > Aeolococcaceae > Palsa-851. The sequence continues at coordinate 695 of JBAPOS010000150.1, forward strand.
CGTCCTGCTCGCCGCCGGGCTGGCGCCCACGGCGGCCACCTTCGGGGGCGCACCGGGCGCGGCGGTGCTCGGCACGGCCGCGATCGCGGCGGTGGTCCTGGCGTGGGGCGGGTGGCTGGGTGGGAGAGCCCTACCCTGGCTCTCCGGCCTCAACCCGACCATCCCGGCGTTCGCGCCGTCCGACCGGCTCTTCGGTCCGCGAAGCGCCCGGGCCTTTGGTGCCGCGGTCGCAGTTCCCATCGCCTCATGGGTGAGCTTCAATGTGCCGGTCGGCCAGATCACCGCGGTCGAAGGGCTGCTCTTTCCCATCGCCTACGCGTGGACCTGCGGCGTCATCCGGCTCCTGGTCGCTCGAACGGTTGAGGACCTATTGGTCGGAGTGGCGATGGTCGGCATCGCAACCGGGACAGCATGGCTGCTCCGGAGCGGCGGCGACTCCTTTCCCGGTGCGGTTCTCGCGTGTGCGGCGGCCCCGCTGGCGGCGTTCCTGGCGGGATGGCTCCACGGGCGAAGCTCGCGCCGCGCGAGCCCTCTCGTCGAAGCGGAAGCGTGAACCCGGCCTTCATCGCGGGTGCATGGCTGGGCCTCGGACTCCTGGCATCGGCGGTCCTGCGGCGTCAGACGGCGAGGCTGGTGGCGATCGTCCCCCTCGCGGGAGCGGGTTTGACCCTGCTGACTGCAAGGTCGCCGGCTGCAGCGATTCCGCTGGGCGGCCTGAGTGGGATCGCCGGCCTCGACAGAACCGGCGAGGGGGTTCTCGTCGCGGCCGCGCTCTCCATGGCCCTGGTGCTGCTGCTGCAGCCGTCCGTCGACGTCTCGGTGGGGCGGACCATCGGTGTCGTCGGGGCGTCGGCGACCGTCGCGATGGCCAGCAGCGACCCGCTCCTGACCGCGCTTGCGCTCACAGCCGCGGTGGCCACCCTGTCCCTCCGTTGGATCGGGCAGTCACCGGGGAGGGCGACGCTCGCTGCCGGAAGGGTGACCGGTACCGGCACCATGGCGCTGGTCGCCGCATCTCCGTTCCTCCCGCTCACCGGGTTCACCACGGGGGACCGTCCCATCGTCGTTGCGGCACTGCTTGCCGCGGGCGTCGCCGCGCTGCTCGCGGTGTACCCGCTCGGCGGTTGGGCGGCCGGCATCATCGGGTCGCTCAAACCGCTCGACGTCGCACCCTGGCAGGTCCTGCTGGTGCCGGTCGTGCTGGTCATCGCCGAGCGGATCCCGGGTGGCGTGCTCGGTGATGGAAGCCCGGTATTCGAGCACGTGCTGCTCGTGGTGGGCCTGGGGAGTGCCGTCTGGGGCGGGATCTGGGCCGCCTGGGGCCCGGCCTCGATGCGCTATGGCCGCGTGTTCATGGCCGACATAGCGCTCTGCATCGCCGCCGTCGAAGGAGCGCCGGTATCGCCCGCCATGACCGGTGCGCTGATCATCGTGCTGACCCACCTGTGCGTGGCACCGATCCTGCTGCGGCCCGAGGCTGCCGGTCTGCTCTGGCCGCGCCGGGTTGCGTGGGCCCTGCTCAGCGGGGTCCCTCCGTCGGCGACCTTCTGGGGCCGCCTCCTGCTCCTCGAGGCGCTCGCGGCGGGGAACGTCGGATCGACCATCGCCGCTGTGATCGCGATGGCATCAATCTTCGTGGCCACGGTCATGGCCTGCTCGGGCCGGGCTTTTCCCCGGCCGGTCCGGGGCTGGCGCGGGCGCCTTCCCGAGCTCGCCGCCTGGCTGCTCCTCGCGGCTGCGATCGCCATCGGCCTCGCCCCGCAGTCCGTAACCCGGTTCGTGTTCGGAGCCTGAACGAGATGGATCCGTTGGGTCTGCTGCTCGAGGTCTTGGCGCTCGCGATCTATCCCGGAGGCCTCTTCCTTGCGGTGATGGCGGGGATCACCTATCGGGGTGCGGGGCTCGCACGCGGGAGCGCCCTCGATGCTCGCGGGCTTGCAGCGATCGCGACGGCAGTCGTGGCGGCCGCGATGGCACCGCTGCCCGGTACCCCGGCGGCGTCGCTGCCGCCTCCAGGCGGAGCGACCCCGAATCTGCTGGCCGCCGTTCTCCTGGTGGTGTGCGCCGGCTCGCTGGTGGCGCCGTCGCCGTGGTCGCGGCGTCGCATCCTGCTGGTGGCCTTCTCGGGGTTCTCGCTGGTCCTGCTGGGGCTCCTGGCGACCTCGTTCTCCACCACCGACATCTCCGGACAGACCGGTGGAGTGAACAGCGCGGTGCGCATCCTCGCGGTGTGCGCCGTCCTGGTTGCGCTGCCGATCGTGATCAAGCCTCAGCGCGGCTCGGGATCCGTCGCCGCCCGCGCTGTGGTGGTCGCCGCGTCGCTCGAGGTCACCCTCGCCATCGTGATCCCGCCCGCCCAGCAGTGGCCGGTGGCCCCGCTCTGGGTGGTCGGGCTCGTCGCCGCAGTCGGGGTCTACGGGCTGCTCCTGCGGCTCGGACGGGCAGCCACCAGGAGGGAGCACCTCTCGCTGATCGCCGCCTCCTGGCTGTGCTCGGTTGCGGCGTCAGTGACCGCGGTGATTGCTGCGCGGCCATAAATCGTTGTGCGCGAATGGCGACTTCATCAACTCGGCGTCGCATCGCGGTGCTAGCATGGACCGTGAGTTGGCGCGAGATTTCGATGCGGGCGTTGCGCACGTGACCCCCACGTGATTGGGATCGTCCTCGCCTCCCGGTCGCCTCGCCGGCGCGAGCTGCTGACCCGGGCCGGGATCCGTTTCCGGATCATGGAGCCTCCCGAGGACGTTGCCCTCCCTGCCGGCGTCAGCGCGGAGCTGGCCGTGCAGCTCGTCGCCAGGCAGAAGGCCGTCGCCGTCAGCAAGCTCGTTGCCCCAGGGACCTACGTCCTGAGCGCCGACACCATCGTGGTCGGCCCGCGGGGGCCGCTCGGCAAGCCGCGGACGCCGGAGATGGCCCGTGAGATGCTCAACGACCTCCGCGGCAAGCGCCACACGGTGCTCACCGGGGTCTGTGCGATGTGCACCGAGAGCGAGCGGGAAGCGCTCGGTGTCAGCCGCTCCGCAGTCAAGTTCTGCGACTTCACCGACGACGCGCTCGACATGTACGTCGCCTCGGGCGAGCCCCTCGATCGCGCGGGCGCGTATGCCATCCAGGGTGGCGGGTCGGACTTCGTCGAGGCGGTTGCCGGGCGGATCGACACCGTGATCGGCCTCGATGTCGGGCTGGCGCTGCGCCTGCTCGGAGAGATCGGCTACCCCGATCCGCTCCCTCGCACCACCGACATCATGCTGACCGCGACGCGGCAGCGGCGTCCGCTCGCGCCGCTTCGCACGGCCACCAGGGTCTGACCGTTTCGGGGAGCGGGCGGGTGCGGTCACTGGCTTCGCACCTCACGGGCATCCTTGCAGTCTCGATCCTCGCACCCATCGCATTGGTGGTCACGGCGTGCAGCGCCGAGGCCGCGCAACTCTCGGTGACCATCAGCTCCACCTTCGGAGCTTCGTACACGCCCGGCACCACCGATGCTGACTTCTCGGTCACGGTGCAAAACCTCGGTCCGGGCAATGCATCGGGAGTGGTGGTCCACGCTGTGATGCCCACGTCGTTTCAGTACGCGGTCACCAACTCGATCACCAGCAATGGCGCCGCGCGAACCACACCTGAGGACGCCCAGGTCGGCGTGAGCAACCCGGAATGGGGCGTCTGGTCACTGTCATCGCCGACATCACCGAACGGCACGACCGACTACGCGTCCGTGACCATCAACTTCGGGGTGAACATCATCGCGCAGCCGAACACGTACTCGCTCGCTGCCCAGGTGGTCGACGACAGTCTCACCGACACGGTGCAGAGCCATCCCATTCAGGTTACCGTCAACGAGGCACCACGGCTCGGACTCGCGGCGTCGGTCGGGCCGTCGTCGGTGCATCCGGATGGTCAGGTCACCTACCGGGTCACAGTGACCAACAAGGGCACCGGAATCGCTCCCATGGTCGACGTCCTCGTGACCCTGCCACCGGTGCTCCAGTACCAGTCGACGATCATGCCGTTCGGCGGAAACACGTCGGTTGAGTCGCTGATCTCGCCGGTCAAAGGCGCATACCTGGTCTTCTACGGCGGCTTCGAGATACCACCGCAAACGTCGCTCGGACCCGGGACGCTCACCATTGAGTTCATCGCGCAGTGCATCCCCATGCCGGGGAAGGGCGTGTTCGCCATTCAGGTCGCTGTCACCGATGCGTCCCGCGACCATGTCAGCCTCGCCAATGCGGCGCCGCTCAACGTGTTCAGCTCGTAGCGTCGTCGCGATCGCGCGAAGGCCTGGGACCCCGCGCACGTGGTAACCTCGCGTATCGCGCCCGGTAACAGCCGGCGTTCCTCAGCGGAGTGAACCCGCTCCCGGCGAGAGAGGCAGATGTACGCAATCCTTCAACACGGCGGTCATCAGTACCGTGTCGCTTCCGGCGACCGGATCCTTGTCGATCGCATCCCGGTCGAGGTCGGGTCGACCGTGACCCTCGAGTCGGTCCTGCTCCTCGGTGACGGTGCGGAGACTGATGTGGCCAAGGGATCGCCGGTCGAGGCGTCGGTGACAGCGACCGTGATCGCGCACCGGCGCGGCCGCAAGATCCGCGTTTTCACCTACAAGCCCAAGAAGCGCCATCGGCGCACCCTCGGGTATCGCAGCCAGCTGACCGAGCTGCTCATCGAGGAGGTAGGTCGGGGCAAGGCCGCGGCAAAGCCGAAGGCAGCCGCCCCGAAACGTGCCGCAGCACCGAAGGCGGCCGCCAAAACCGAAGCGAGCGGGGCAGCTGCAACGCCCGTCGAGCCGGCGGCCATCGAGGCGGAAGTCGAGGCCGAGGTCGAGGCCGCCGAGGTCGAGTTTGCCGTTGCCGAGCTCGCCGTTGAAGACGCGGTGGCGGCGAAGGCCGAGGAAACCGAGACCCCGGTGCCCGCGGCGAAACCGGCTGCTCCGAAGCGCGCAAGGACACCCAAGCCGAAGAAGGACCCAGGCGATGGCACATAAGAAAGGCGGCGGGAGCTCCCGCAACGGACGCGATTCGAAGGCAAAGCGCCTCGGGGTGAAGCGTCACACCGGGGAGGTCGTTCTCGCCGGCACCATCCTGGTCCGTCAACGCGGCACCAAGATCCTCGCCGGGGAGCATGTCGGCGTCGGCCGCGATCACACGCTCTTCGCACTGCGCACCGGAACGGTTGCCTACGATCACACCGGCCACGACCGGACTCGCGCCAACGTTCGTGCCATGCCGATCTTCTCTGTCGGCGAGATGATCGAGGAGCCCGACGAGGAGCCGGTCGCAGCGACCGGCTGAGCCACGGCCACTCGCGGCTCGCCCTTCATCGACGAGGTCGACATCGATGTCGCGGCGGGGTCGGGCGGGCGAGGAGCTGTCAGCTTTCGGCGCGAGAAGTACGTTCCCGATGGTGGCCCCGACGGTGGCGATGGTGGCCGCGGTGGCGACGTCCTGGTGGTGGCGGACTCGACGGACACGACGCTCTCGGGTTTCCGCGAACGCCGGTCCTTCGTCGCGGAGGACGGTCGTGCCGGCGGTGGCGGCAAGCGCTCAGGTCATCACGGCGCGGATCTGACCCTGCACGTTCCGGTGGGAACGATCGTCCGTGAGGGCGACACGCTGATCGCCGACCTCGACCGGCCCGGAGCGGTGGCACTCGCGGCGCGTGGGGGTCGCGGCGGTCGGGGCAACACCCGCTTCGCAACCGCCACACGCCAGGCGCCCCGCGCCGGCGAGCTGGGCGACCCCGGAGAGAAGCGCCACCTCCACCTCGAGCTCCGGCTCATCGCGGACATCGGCCTTGTCGGGTTGCCCAACGGTGGCAAGTCGACGCTGCTCGCGGCACTGACGGGAGCCCACCCGAAGATCGCCGCCTACCCGTTCACGACGCTGCACCCGAATCTCGGTGTCGCCGAGCTGGACGGGGGGCACACGCTCGTGCTCGCCGACGTGCCCGGTCTCATCGAGGGCGCCAGCCACGGTGCCGGGCTCGGCCTCGAGTTCCTCCGCCACCTCGAACGCACTCGCACGCTCATCCACGTCGTCGATGCGTCCGTGGGTGTCGATGCAGCCCGCGAGGCGCTGGCGACCGTCCAGGCGGAGGTCGAGGCGTACAGCCCGGAGTTGGCCGTCCGTCCGTCGGTGGTCGCCTTCAACAAGATCGACCTCCCGGAGGCAACTGCAGCCGCCGACGAGCTGATGGTGGCGTTCCCCGGGTCGTTCAGGATCTCAGCGCAGCGCGGGGACGGATGCGGCGAGCTCCTGCTGGCGGCGGCAGAGCTGGCGGAGCGGGTGATTCGCGACGCCCCCGGCCCCGCCCCAGCCGGGTTGCACCGTATCTACCGGCCGCGGCCGCGGCGCGTCGTCACCAACGACGTGGTCCGCGAGGGCGACGGATTCCGGGTGGTCGGCGAGCTCGTGGAGCGGATGGTCGGGCGCATCGACCTCGACAACGACGAGGCCGTGGCGCGTCTCCAGCGCAAGCTCGCCGCCGCCGGCGTCGACGCGGCGCTCGCGGCCGCCGGCTGCCGGGAGGGCGACACGGTGAGGATCGGGGATGCCGAATTCACCTACAGCGACGACGGACTCTCCTGATGGCGGTCCTGGTGTTCGGCGGTACGTTCGACCCCGTCCACAACGGCCACCTGGCGATCGCCCGCCAGGCGCGTGTCGCGACCAGGGCCGGCGCCGTGTGGTTCGTGCCCGCCGCGATCGCGCCGCTGCGCGACCCACCCCGGGCGAGACCCGAGGAACGGCTCGAGTTGCTCCAAGCAGCCTGCAGCGTTTGGGGAGAGCCCGGGATGGCGGTGCTTGACCTCGCGATCCGCCGCGGGGGGGTCTCGTACACCGCCGACGTCATGGACGAGCTCCGGTCCGAGTTTCCGGAGCGGGATCTCTCGATCCTGATCGGCGCCGACGCGGCGCGAACCATCGCTCAGTGGCACCGTGCCGATGATCTGCTGGGCAAGGAGCGATTCGTGATCGCCAACCGCAGCGGGCCGCCGCCGCTGACGCCTGCCGAGGTGAGCCGGCTCGGCTACGCCGCCTCGCGAACCACGCTGCTCACCATCGATTCGCCCGATATCAGCGCCTCCGGCGTCCGTGCGCGCTGCGCAAGGGGCGAGTCGCTCGACGGCCTGGTGCCACCGGTGGTCGCCGCGCTCATCGCGTCGAAAGGGATGTACCGACAGAATCGGGACGATGCATAATGCGAATCGGATGACCTCCACCGATCTGGCCGGCATCATCGCCGCCGCCGCGACCGACAAGAAGGCGCGTGACGTGGTCATTCTCGACATTCGCGGCAAGACGACCATCGCCGATTATTTCGTTATCTGCGAGGGCGACACCGACCGTCAGGTTCGCGCCATCACTGACAGTATCACCGACGTCTGTAAGGCGCATGGCCTGCGCGCACTGGCCGTCGCGGGCCTCAAGGACGCGTCCTGGGCATGCGCCGATTTCGACTCGGTGATCGCGCACGTCTTCCTCCCGGGCGAGCGGACGTTCTACGACCTCGAGGGTCTGTGGGGCGATCCCGCAGGCGAGCGCGCGGTCTGACCCGCCGCTGATCGGTCGCGCCTAGCCGGCGAGTTGCGGCAGTGGGTGCATGATCGCGGCCGCCAGGTTGATCAACGCGAAGAGCAGTGCGACGCCACTGAAGGCGATCGCGCCCCAGAGCACGATCTTCTCGGCGATCCGGTGATCGCGGCCACCGATCGACATGATCGGTGGGAGGATGCAGCCCAGCAGCGCGCCACAGGCAAGCCCGCCAATGTGCGCATAGTTGTTGATGTCGAGTGACGGCCCGAACACGAACGTCAGCACGACGTTGAGCACGATGACCGTCACCGCGTAGTTGCGCACGGTGTGCGTGATCCCTACCGGGACGTTCTTGCCCTGCACCCGTCCGACCATGAGGAGCAGGCCGATCAGACCCGCGATCCCACCTGATGCACCAACGGAAAGAGTGTCGGGCGTGATGCCCGGGAAGCTGGGCGCGAAGGTGCTCACGGCCACCCAGAGCAGGCCGCCACCGATGGCGGTGATCAGGAACGCCCCAAGCAGGACAAGCCGTCCGTACAACTGCTCCACCAGCCTGCCGATGAAGAGCATGGCGATGCTGTTGAAGAGGACGTGGTACACGTTGCTGGGGTCATGCAGGAAGGCACTGCTGACGATGCGCCACCACGTCACGTCGCACGCCGGGCTCTGACCGAAGGCCGGGTAGAACGCTGCGTTGGGGAGCGCCCCACCTGAGCAGAGGACGATGACAGGTGATTGCGCTGGGAGCGAGAAGGCGGCGTACTCGAGCAACCAGATCGCCACGAAGATCGCGATCAGCGCGTACGTGAGGTACGGCTGCGCGACCATCGCGCGGCGTACCGGTGCAACGTAGCCGCCGGCGACCGCCTGGCGCTCGGCGAGGTCGACGGCGGCGAGAGTCGGTGTCGGGGCCCCGTCGTGCAC
>JBAPOS010000151.1:0-2500 GCA_049279755.1 Candidatus Dormiibacterota bacterium
GCGCTGATCCGGCGGGGACGCTGCGAGCGGCCGCCGCGGCGTTCGACGCGGGTGCGGATCCCCGGCAGCTGTTTCGCGACGTCGCGCGCCTGGCGCGAGCGGCCGAGCTTGTCGCCCTCGGGTATCCAGAAGGTGCGTCCGTGGGTCCTGACGAGGTCGCGCTGGTCGCCGACCTCGCCGCGATCGCGCCCGCCGGGCTCTGGCTGCGCCTTCTCGAACTGATCGCGGAAGCCGAGATGAACCTGCGTCAGTCAGTCGACGCCCGCCTGCTCGTCGAGGTCTGCCTGCTCCGCGCGCTGCGGCCACCGGCCGCCGACGGCGAGGACGCCGAGGTTGCCGCCCTGACGCTGCGGGTCGCGGCTCTGGAGCGTGGCCTGCCTTCGGCGGCGTCTCACGCGGCGGTCGACCCGCCCTCGCCTGGCCCGGACGGAGCGAACAATCCCGCCCAAGCGGCCGATCCGGTGATCGCTGCGCTCTCCGTGCCGGAGGAAGCTGTCATCGAGGCGATCGGCAGACGCGATCTCACCACGGTCGACGGATGGATTGCCGAATGGCCGGTCGCCATCGAGGCAGTGGCCCGTGTGAACAAGGGGCTGGCCGGGGTGCTGCGCGATTGCAAGCCGGTCGACGCCGACGCGACCACTGTCACCATCGGCACCAACGGTCGCTTTCACCTCGAGCAGATCAGCGACCCGGACAAACGACAGGTGATCGCGGAGGCCTTGTCGGCAATTGGCGGGCGACCGGTCGAAGTGCTCACCCGTTTCACGGGCGAGGAGCGCCCGCGCGGGCCGTCGGGGTCGGTGAGCGACATCACCCAGGCGGTGCTCGATACCTTTGCCGGCAGCCGGGTCACGGCGACGCGCCTGCACGACGACACGGGGTTCGGGGCGCCACGATCGGCCAACGGTGCGTAGACTGCCCCAACGAGGTCCGAGATGAAAAACCAGCAGCAGATGATGAAGCAGCTCCAGCAGGTCCAGGCCCGCATGGCCAAGATGCAGGAGGAACTCAACGATGTGACGGTGACCGGCACCGCCGGCGGGGGCGTGGTCTCCATCACGGCGGACGGGCATCAGAAGGTGCTGTCCGTCTCCATCGAGCCGGAGGCGCTCGACGAGGGTGCCGAGCTGCTCGCGGATCTGATCCTCGCCGCATGCAACGACGCGCTCGACAAGTCGCGGGCGGCCGCGGCGGCGAACATGTCGCAATTGACCGCCGGCTTGGGTCTGCCTCCCGGCCTGCTCTGAGCGGGATCCGGCGCTGCGTGTTGACGGAGGAGGGCGGTGCCACTCGTTCCTGAAGCCGTCGAGCGGCTGGCCGCCGAGTTCGGACGACTGCCCGGTATCGGCCCGAAAACGGCACAGCGACTGACGTTTTACTGCCTGCGCGCGCCGGCGGAGATGTCCCAGCGTCTCGCCGGAGCGCTCACCGACCTGCACACCCGGGTCCGTCCATGTACGCGCTGCTTCTTCATCGCCGAGGGTCCGCTGTGCGCGATCTGCATGGATGCAAAGCGAGATGCATCGTTGTTATGCGTTGTTGAGGAAGCTCTCGACGTGCTCGCGGTTGAGCGGAGCGGCGAGTTCCACGGCCTTTACCACGTGCTCGGCGGCGCGCTGTCGCCGATGGACGGTGTCGGACCTGACGAGCTTCGCATTCGCGAGCTCGAGGGTCGCGTGGGTGAAGGCGAGATCCGCGAGGTCGTGATCGCCACCGACCCCGATGTGGAAGGTGAGGCGACCGCCTACTACGTGGGCGAGCGCCTCGGGAAGCTCGGCGTCACCGTCTCGCGGCCCGCGCACGGACTTCCGGCGGGCTCGGATCTCGAGTATGCGGATGAGCTGACGATGGCCCGGGCGTTTGCCGGTCGGCGGGCGCTCTAACGTGGCGGCGGTGGAGCAACTCCGTGGACAGATCGCGCTGGTCACCGGGGCGTCAAGCGGGTTGGGAGAACGCTTCGCGCGTGTGCTCGATCGTGCCGGCGCGACCGTGGTGGTCACCGCGCGACGCAAGGAGCGGCTGGAGGCGCTCGCGGCCGACCTCACCGACCCGCTGGTGTCCTGCGGCGACATCACCGACCCGACCTATCGCGCGGAGCTGGTGGACGCGACGATGGGTCGTTTCGGCCATCTCGACCTCCTGGTCAACAATGCGGGCGCGTGTGACGGCGGACCGCTGGAGGGTCAGTCGCTCGAGGACTTGACCTCGGTCATCGACCTCAACCTGGTTGCGTTGATGGACATGTGCCGCCTGGCGGCACCGTTGTTGTTCAAGTCCGAGCGGGCGTCGGTGATCAACGTCGCGTCGATGTATGGCGTCGTCGGCTCCAGGGGGCCGATGGCGGCGTACAACGCCACCAAGGGCGGCGTGGTCAATTTCACGCGCCACCTGGCTGCGCAGTGGGGACCTCGAGGTGTTCGGGTCAACGCGCTTGCGCCGGGCTTCTTCCCGTCGGAGATGACCGGCATGCTCGAGGATGAGCACTTTGCGGCGTCGA
>JBAPOS010000152.1:0-7790 GCA_049279755.1 Candidatus Dormiibacterota bacterium
CACCATGGGAGACCGACTGGTGGCGACAGCCACGGACCGCTATGCACCGCGCTACGCGCAGTTGGGCGAGGTGATTCGCCTGCAGGCACGGGCGGCGCTCGAAGCCGAACGGCCGCCCGCCGACGCGCTTGCGGAGCTGAGCTCGTCGCTGTCCGCCGTCGCCGGAGTCGAGGCGTGGTGGCTGATGTCGGACCTTGGCTCCTGGCTCCAGTCCGAGATGTGCTTCGAGCTTGCGGCTGCACACCGCGACCGGCTCGCCGCCCAACTCCACCCGCCTGCGCGCGCAGCGTTCCTGAATTACGCGGGAACGCGACTCGAGAGCACGAGGAGGCGTGGCCGCACCGGCTGACCTCGCTCGCGTACTGCACCCACGGCTCGGTTGATGAACTCGACTCGCCGGTCATCGGGCAGCGACGCAACGAAGGGCGCCATGTGCGCGAGTCCGGTGCGATATGCGGTGATGGACTCCGGATGGTCGAGCCCGGAGTCCACGATGACGTCGGCGATGTCGATGTCCTTCAGGCCGGCGGACTCGGCGCAACCCTTCAGAAGGGCGGGGGTGTTCGATCGTGGCTCGGTGCGGGTCTTGAGCGCGACGTACCAAGTCGGCGGGACGTACCCATAGTCGCCAGCGACCTCATCGATGACGTCCTTCGAAGCGCCGGCCGGGGCTGCACCGAAGACGGCGGCGATAACACGGCCGCCGGGTCGCACCACGCGGCGCATCTCCGCCAACGCGTGCTCCGGATCGTCGACGTGAGAGATCGCGAACCCGCTCACAGCGGCGTCGAATCCATCATCGGAGACGGGCAGCGCGCACATGTCGCCGACAATCGCGAGCGCAACCGCATCGCCGATCAGGCCGAGCATGTCACGCGACATGTCGACCGCGACCGGGATTGCATCCACCATTCGAAGCGCTCGGCAGAGCGCTCCGGTACCGGCGCCGACGTCCAGCACGAACGCACCCGCAAGCTCGAGCGCGATGCTCTCGATGGTGAGTGTCGCCAGTTTGTCGTACAGGGCAGCCGGCCCCCGAGCCCATGCCGCTGCGACGCCCTCGTAGGCGTTGCTCGGCTCGATGGCTACGGCAGCCAATGGGCGAGGCGGTCTGTCCACCATCCGAACTCGGCGTCGTCCTCGGCCTTGTCCCAGCACAGTTGCAGGAAGGCTCCGGTCAGTGCGGCGGCCAGTTGCGCGTCCCACCATGACCCGGTTTCGATGCCCGCCGACTCGAGCGCGGCTCGGTACGCGCCGATCGTGTCCTCCTTGGTCTCGGGAAGGCGGGCGCAGTTCACCGCCACGTACCAGGCGAGATCGACCAACGGCGACCCTTCGCCGGTGCGATCCCAGTCGAGCAGGATGGTTCGCGAGCCGTCGCGGCCGAGATTGCCGAGCTTCCAATCGCCATGAAGGAGCGTATGCGGTCCGGCCAGGAGGGAGGTGACCAGCAGCCACGGATCCTCGGTCAGCGCTCGAAGCCGCCTCGCTTCGAGTGGATGGCGCTCGTCGATCAGCCGCCAACCCGCGGCCACCGCCGGGGGCACGGGATCCGTGTGAGGGGTCGCCGCTTCGAGCGCAGCCATCGCGGGGGTCAGGAAGACGTAGTGATGGGCAAAGGGGAAGAGCCCCGCGTGATCACGAAATCCCCAGTAGGCAGCGTGAAGCGCCGCCATGTGCTCGATGAATTGGCGGTGCGTATCAAGGGAGATCGGCTCGCTCCCGGAGGGGATCAGCGCTGTCGACACGTCGCGCAACAGGAGCGCAAGCCCCTGATGTCCCTTGCCCGTCGCGAGGGGCGCACATCCCACGATCGCGTGGTCGATGCAAGCCGGGAGCGCCGTCAGCACACCGGATGAGAGCAAGGTCAGCTGACGCCCCCCGAGATCGCCGGTGGCGCGCATGATCCAGTCGTCGTCGACGGAGATGTACTTCACGACCATCGGAGTCCCGTCGATGACGACCCGTTCGAATCGGCTGCCGGACAGCCCGTCGGCCGTGCTCCAGGGTTCGCGCCGCTCACATCCCTGGAGCAGCAGTTCGAGCGACTCAGCGACCGGAATCGCGCGCTGCGCCCGCATGAGAGCGGTCACAGTCGCGCAGCCTCAGCCATCTCCGCCTGCAGCGCAGCACCCCACCTGCCGCCGCACCACGCGCGGTCGTTGGTGATCAGACCGTCGCGGACCTGGATGTGGTGCGTCTGGTGGGCCATGTGGGGCTCGCCGTCCTCCTCCCAGGTGAGCACGAACTCGACGAGCTCGCCGTCGGGAAGTTCGGTCCGGTGGATCTCCTCGAAGCGCGCCGGGTCGGCAAACCAGCGACCGAGCTCGGCCTCGATGTTCGCGGCGCCGTTGACGGTGAACCGCCAGTTGGGGACCGTTGCATCAAGAACGGCGTCGTCCGCGAACACGCCCGCTCCGCTCACGGATGCGGTCTCGATCGCCCGGGTGAACCTGCCGATGGGGTCTGTCATGGTGTCGCTCCTGTTGTTATACGACGTGCCCGCATCGTGCATCCGCTTGATTGCAGTCCGATTGCGACCGTCGAACGGTACCGCGCGTCGACGCGCACCATGGCGCGGTGAGGTCTGAACCGCCTGTCCCAAGCGTCGGCCTGCAGCTGGCGGGTCTGCCGATTCCGCGCAACGTTGAAGCGGAGACAATCGCCGTGCCGGCCGACCGCGGACCAGGCCATTGGGTCGGAGCTCCGAGTGCTGTGGTGCACGACGGCGAGCACTACGTCGCGTATCGGAGGAGGCGTCCCGTCGATGACGGTCGAGGCGGTGACGTGATCGTCACCCGGGTGTCGGGCGACGGCACGCTCACGGAGCTCTGCCGCATCGACAAGGCATCGATGGATGCTGAATCGCTCGAGCGGCCCGCGCTCGTTGCTGACGGCGAGGGGCGATGGCGTCTCTACCTGAGCTGCGCCACGAGGGGCACGCGCCACTGGCGGGTCGAGCTGCTGCAGGCCGCCTCGCCCGACGCGTTCGTCACCGCCGGACGCCGGGTGGTCATGCCCGGCGACGAGCATGTGGCGATGAAGGATCCGGTGATCCTCAGGAACGAACGCGGATGGCGTGCGTGGATCTGCTGCCATCCCCTCGACGACCCGGATGCGACCGATCGGATGTGGACCGACTTCGCCACCAGCGATGACGGAATCGGGTGGACCGTGCACGGAGCGGCGCTGCGACCACAGTCGGGTCGATGGGACCAGCGGGGCACGCGGGTCACCGCCGTCATCGAGCGCGGCGGGACCATGGTCGCGTTCTACGACGGTCGCGCCAATCCCGTCGAGAACTGGGAGGAGCGCACCGGCGTCGCGCTGGGACGACCGGGACAACTCCGGGTCGTCGGCGATGCACCGGTTGCACAGTCGTCCGGCGCCTACCCGGCGTTGCGCTACACCTGCGTGGTCGACGACGGCGATCGCACCGCCGTGTACTACGAGGCCGGATGCGACGACGGCAGTCACGAGCTGCGCCGGGAGTGGTTTGCGCGGACGTCGTGAGGGGCGCTGGAAGACCATGCGACCAGGCGTCAAATGTACGATTCGCGAGCCGTCGTGACTGTCGAACTCGCCCCTGCTGATGCCGTCGACGTGACGCTGGTCATGGATCTGTCGCTCGACCTCCTCATGTCGGGGCAGGACGGTGTTCGGCGATTGGCGCTGGCATACGACTGGTCGGATCACGACTCACTGCTGGCCGAACATGGCTTCTCAGCGCTGATAACCGTGACGATGAACGGGAATCGTCACGCGGTCCTCTACGACGGTGGACTCTCGCCGTTGGCGCTCCAGAACAACCTCGATGTGATGCAGGTCGACGTGACCAACCTGCGCGCCATCACCATCTCTCATGGACACGTCGATCATCACGGCGGCCTTGAGGGACTCTTCCGGCGGCACGGCCCACTGCGGCTGCCGCTCATCATCCACCCCGACGCATGGAAGGACCGGAAGATCGTCATGCCAACCGGCGCGGAACTGCATCTGCCGCCCCCCAGTCACAACGACCTGGAGCGCGAGGGAGTCTCCGTTATCGAGGAGCGCGGCCCGACGCTGCTCATCGATGACACCGTCCTGGTCTCCGGCCAGGTCGCCCGCGTGACGCCCTACGAGAAGGGGTTTCCGATTCAGATGGCGCGGTCGGGCGCTGATGGGAGATGGGAGCCTGATCCCTGGACGTGGGACGACCAGAACCTGGTCGTGAATGTTCGTGACCGCGGGCTGGTGATCGTCTCGGGCTGCTCACACGCAGGTGTCGTGAACGTCGTTCGCAACGCGCAGATGCTGACCGGCATCACCCCAGTCGCCGGGCTGATCGGTGGATTCCATCTCACCGGCGGACTGTTCGAACCGCTGATCCCGGAGACGGTCAACGACATCGCCGCCCTTGGAATCGAACGCATCGTGCCGGCGCACTGCACCGGGTGGCGTGCCATGCACGCGCTGGCGAGTGCTCTGCCAGACGCGTTCGTCCAACCCTCGGTGGGGACCGTGTTCGAGTTTCGTGCGCCGTCCGACGCGGACCCCAACGGGCGAAAATGAGCGAGTGAGCTTTGATGAGGATCTGGCAGCTCGCATCCGCGAGATCATCGGTGGTGAAGCCGAGTTGACCGAAAAGCGGATGTTCGGCGGTCTGGCCTTCCTGATCGGCGGCAACATGGCCATCAGCGCCAGCGGGCAGGGCGGCGTCCTGGTGCGCGTCGACCCCGCGAAGAGCGTCGAACTTGCCGGCCGGCCGCACGCTCAGGTTGCCGTGATGCGCGGACGGGAGATGCCGGGGTGGTTGCGCGTCGAAGCCGATGGGGTTCGAAGCAGAGCACAGCTGCAACGCTGGGTGGAGGAGGGAGTCGGGTACGCACGATCTCTACCGAGGAAGGCGTCCGGCTCTCGATGACCCGGGCAGTCGAGGAGTCGAATCGACGGCTGCTGCGCGCGCGCGACGCCATGGATCTCACCTACGGAAAGCCGCTCGACATTGCCACGCTCGCGCGCATCGCATACGTTTCCGAGGCTCACTTCATCCGTGCGTTTCGCGGGGCATTCGGGGAGACACCCCACCGCTACCTGCAACGCCGGCGCGTCGAGCGAGCGCTCTTCCTGCTGCGCTGCACCGACCGCAGCATCACCGACATCTGCCTCGACGTCGGCTTTTCCAGCCTGGGCACCTTCAGCAAGACATTTCACCTCATCGTCGGGGAATCGCCCACGGCGTACCGGAGCCGCGGTGAGGTCATCGCGGTACCAACGTGCTTCGCCATGGCGTGGACGAGACCGAGCAGTTTTGAAGAAGACGGCCAGCGTTCAGACCGGTAGCGTTGGCGTACGTCCACTCCGCAAGACAAGGGAACCAACGACATGCTCAGCAGCATCAGAATCTCGCAGATCTACGTGCTCGATCAGGACCAGGCCGTCGACTTCTACGTCGGCAAGCTCGGCCTGGAAATCAACACCGATCAGGATCTGGGTTTCATGCGATTCCTGACCGTCAGCATCCCGGGAGACCCCGATCGCCAGATCATGCTCGAGAAGCCCGGACCGCCCGCGATGGACCCGGCCACGGCCGAGGAGGTCCGTTCGCTTCTGACCAAGGGCCGGACCGGCGGGCACCTGTTCTTCACGACAGCGGACGCTCACAAGACGTATGAGGAGCTCCGCGCCAAAGGAGTCGAGTTCACCCAGGAGCCGACGGAACAGCCATACGGCATCGATTTCGGCTTGCGCGATCCGTTCGGCAACCACATCCGCGTCGCCCAGATGGCTCCGGTGCTCAGCGCAGGGTGACCGTGCGGCTCCCGGAGCGGTCCGTTTAGGCTGAGAGCTCGTCGCACCAGCAGGACGGACCACTCCGGGGAAGCACCATGACAACGGAACCTCTCGACCAACCCATCCGCGACGCGCTCAGCCGCGGCGGTGTCATCGACATCACCACGACCGGTCGCAAGACGGGCAACCCCCATCGCATCGAGATCGTCTTCCACAACGTCGGCGGCCGGTTGTATGTGAGCGGCATGCCGGGGTTCAAGCGAAGCTACATCGCCAACCTCACGGCCAATCCCCACTTCATCTTTCACCTCAAGCGCGGCGTTCATGCCGACCTCGCCGCCACGGCTCGGGTGATCACCGGCGAGGCAGAGCGTCGCGACGTGATGCCCCATATCGCGCGAATCTGGAACCGCGATGACGTCGACAACATGGTTGCGACGAGCCCGCTGTTCGAGGTGACCATCGACGGAGTCGCTGCCTGACCATGTCGCGGCTCATCTACGCGACGATCGCGTCACTCGACGGCTACGTGGCGGACGCGAATGGAAATTTCGACTGGGCCGCGCCCGACGAAGAGGTGCACCGTTTCGTCAACGACCTGGAACGCCCCATCGGCACGTACCTCTACGGCCGGCGGATGTACGAGGTGATGGTCTTCTGGGAGCGTGCCGGCAAGCTCGAGGATCAATCGCCCGTCGCGCGGGAGTTCGCTGCAATCTGGCAGGCGGCCGAGAAGATCGTGTACTCGAAGACGCTTGCGATGGCCTCCAGCGCCAGGACCACGATCGAAGGAGAATTCGACGCCGAGGCGGTGCGGCGCCTGAAGGCCGGCGCACGTCACGACATCAGCGTGGGTGGGCCGCAGCTCGCCGCTCAGGCGATCGCCGCGGGTCTCGTCGACGAGTACCACCTGTTCATCGCGCCGGTCATCGTCGGGGGCGGCATCCGCTCCCTGCCCGGCGGCGTGCTGGTGGGACTCGAGCTGCTCGACGTACACCGATTCGCAAACGGGATGGTCCATCTGCACTATCGCGCCACGTCCTAGCCGACGTAGCCACGTCTCGTGGTCGGGTGGGGAGGGGATGGGCTGGGCCGGGCACGGGGTCGGAACGGCTTTGCCGTCCCGCCCCTCACTCTCGCCGAGGGGGGTAGCCTCGGCTGCGAGATGGCCCGGCTCCGCCGATCCCCTCCCCACCCGGCACTACGCGAAAGTCATTGACCAGTGGGGGCTGACTCGCGTCCAGCGTGCGCGGCGGCGAAGTCCCACACGGGCGCCAGGAGCTGTTCGGGTGTCTCGATCTGTGGCAGGTGGCCGGACGCGGTGAGGAGGATGAAGGTCGCGCCCGGGATGGCGGCTGCGTAGGCGCGACCGCACTCCGGGTCGACGATGCGATCGCTGTCTCCCCAGACAACCAGCGTCGGCACCGTGATGTTCGCGAGACGCCCGCGCAGGCTGGGGTCGATCATCGACCGGCCGCCATATATGGCAAGGCTCGCGCGATTGCCCGCCATGACCGTCCGCTGCGCCTCCGCCATGGTCGTCGGGTCGATCCGGAAACGCTCCGGATCGTGGTAGCTGAATTCAGCCACCTGGTCCAGGGTCAGTGAGAAGAAGTCGGCGATGGGGTGGCCCTCGACCTCGATTCCGACCGCGTCCACGAGGATGACGCTGCTGATCCGAGGTGACCCGAGCAGGGCCATCTCGGCGGCTATCCATCCGCCGATGGAGTTGCCGACCACGGTGACGCCTTCGACGTCCATCTCGTCGAGCAGCGCGACGTAGACGCGGGCGAGCGCGGCAATGCTGGCAAGCCGGTCGGGTCGCGGCGTGGCCCCAAATCCCGGATGCGTGGGCGTGATCACCCGAGCGCCATGCGTTGTGACCAGCAGGTCGGCGAACCCCGACATCGACTGGGGACCCGCACCGCCATGCAGGACGAGAAATGGGTGCCCTCTCCCCGTATCAGTGGCCGTGACCTCGACCGGACCGACGCCGTCGACGGTCAGGCTGTGCT
>JBAPOS010000153.1:0-14954 GCA_049279755.1 Candidatus Dormiibacterota bacterium
CCCGCGCTGCGTCACCGGGACCAGCTCGTCGGGGCGCTCCATGATCTGCCCTGACGCAAAGATGACGTAGTCTGCGGCGACGGTCCAGAGCGGCGCGTTCTCCTGCTCCTTCACGGACGAGAAGATGAGCTTGCCGCTGAGCGGATCGAACTGCAGATCCTGTAGGGGCGCGAAGGAGACCGACTTCACATTGCCGTGCTCATCGGCGTCGATCTTCTTGACGATGACGCCGCACTGAATGTGCAGGCCGATCTCCTTGGCCTCGTGGAGCTCGTTGCCGAACGCCGGCAGCCGATCCTCGGGTTCGATGGCCACCATCCAGACGTCTTTCGCGCCGAGCTTGATCGACGACTGGCATGCATCGGTCGCGACCGCACCACCGCCGACCACCACCACGGTGCCGCCGATCGGGAAGTTGTCGGGGATCCGGTCGTAGGAGACGGTGCGCAGGAAGCTCATCGCGTCGTTGACCTGGGGGAGGTCGCTGCCCGGGATTGGCAGGATCCGTCCCTTCATCATCCCGATGGAGAAGAACACAGCGTCGTACTCGTCGAGCAGATCCTTGGTCTTGATGTCATCAGGCTCGCTGCCGATGTTGCTGTTGAGGCGGACATCGATGCCCGTGGACATGATCATGTCCAGCTCCCACTGGAGCTGACGGTGATCGAATCGGAAGGGTGGAATCGAGGTGCTGAGCAGGCCGCCCACCTTTGCCTCGCGCTCGTAGAGGACGACGTCGTATCCCTGAACGCGGAGGTCGAGCGCACACGTTAGTCCTGCGGGCCCGGCGCCAACGACCGCGACGCGCTTGCCTTTGGCCGGCGCGATCTTGTAGTTGATCCAGAGCCCCTGCTTGAACGCGAAGTCCGTGGAGAAACGCTTGATGGATTTGATGGTCACGGGCTCCTCGCCCGGGTCCCATCCGCGCTTGCAGTCGGTCTCGCAGGGATGATTGCACAGCCTGCCGAGCATGCTGGGGAAGGGATTGGTCTCATGGATGACCGCCCACGAATCCACGTACCGGCCCTGGCTCACGTAGTCGATGTAGGTCGCGATGTCCTGGCGGATGGGACAGTTGCGCTGGCAGGGCGTGATCGGGACGTTGAATCCCAGGTCGAGATGCCCGCTCATGATCTTCATCGGCGCCTTGTCGACGACGTTCTTCGCGATCGCGCCAAGCACGTGCGCTGCGCTCACCATGCCGACCGGCGCGCTGCGCCGCGAGAAGATCCCGCCGTCGGATGCGGTGACGATCGCGGCCTCGGCGCCCGAACGACGCATCACGTCGGCGCCGCGCTCGATGCGCTCGCCCAGGTCGATCTCCGGCGCGGGACGCATCACGTCGCGCACGCTGGTGTGTTCGAGCACGTCGAACGAGGCAACGACGGACTCCAGACCGATGGTGCCGAGCACGTCGTCACCCCGGACGACGACGAGCGGTACCGGGTCCTGCAGGCGCAGCACCTCGAGCACGTCGGACAGCGTGTCCTCGGGATCGCACTCGGCGCCGAGTGGCGAGGCGATGCTCTCCAGCTCAGGCATGGACGGCCTCGCGCCGCATGAGCGCGAAGTCGGCGAGCTCGCGAGGGGTCACCATGCCAACCACCGTCTCGTCTTCGTGGGTGACGATCGCAAGCCGGCGCTCGTGATGCCTCATCAGCGCGACAACTTCGCTCAGACGCTGATGCTCGTCAACCAGCAGCGGCGACGGGCGCAGCATGTCGCGTGCCTGCACATTCGTCGACGGCGGGCGCACCGCGAAATCGCTGCCCGAGACGACGATATCGCCCGCGATGAGATGGTCGATGAGGTCCTCCTTGGCGACGTAGCCGACCGGACGGCGGTCGACGAGCACGACGATTTCACTGAGGATGTTGTCGGCGAGCAATTTGGCGATGGCGTCCGCAGGCGTGCTCGGGAGGCAGAACACCACCTCGTTGCGCATCACCGATCCCACCTCAGGGTCACCCGGCTCCGGCGCCAGGCGGTCAGGGTCGAGAGAGGCAGTCAGAGGCTCCGAGGTCACGCTCCCGCCTCTTGCGCCATCTGCTCCTGCAGCCGGCGAAGGACGTCCTGCCATGTCTCGGTGGTCTCGACGGGGCGCGCCTGCGCTCGCGGAGCTGCGCGCTGAATCTTGGTGCGTGTCTTGGTGATCTCGCGCTCGCGCTTGCGGTCCTGGACCGAGCGGGCGGACTCGACGGCTTGGCGTACCTCGGTCTCGACCTCGGCGATCTCCTCGGCGGACGTGGCGCCCCGCAACGACCGGCCAAGGCGCGAGGTGACCTCAGGAGGCAACTGCGGACCGGCGTCGCGAAGCAAGTCGCTGCCACGACGGCGCAGGAGGTCGAGCGCGTGTGCGGCGCGTGCTCGCTCTGCATTCGTGGCGCGCTGCTCCTGGTACAGCTCCATCCCGCTCGCGATCAGCTGCGGATACTGGAACGCCTGGCTGAACTTGCCGGTGTTGATGCGCGCGGTGATCTCGTCGACCGAGCGCTGCAACTGCTCGCGCGGCTCGCCTTCGAGGCTCCCGAGCAGATCGGCGAGGATCGGGCGCGCCTGCGCGTACGCTCGCTTCACCCACGCGGGGAGGTGATGGTGCGATGGCTCCGGCACCGGCGCCGGCGTCGTCGCCCGAGGAGCTCCGACTGGACGGACGATTGCCGGGAAAGCGGTCGTGAGGGGTGCCTGATGCTGGCTACGAGCCCTCGTCTGGATCACTGCGATGCCAACATCGTACGCGGCGACGGGGGTGTCGCGACTCCGCCGTGTATCGATTGACTCACAATCCTGCCCCAGAGCATCCCAGCAGAGTCTAGCGAGCCTTCGCCACTCGATGTCGCGGTGCGGCCCGGGGCTTCGAGAGACCGAGTTCCGCCGACGGACAGATGTCGGCGAGCACGCACGCGTGGCAGCGTGGCTTGTTGGCGATGCAGACCCGTCTCCCGTGCAGGATGAGACGCAGGCTCAGACCAGTCCATTCGTCCGCCGGGACGATGCTGCACACGTCGTCCTCGATCTTCACCGGGTCGGTTGACGACGTGAGGCGGAGCAGTCGCGTGAGCCGCGTCACGTGCGTGTCCACCGCGAATCCCGGCACACCGAAAGCGACACCGAGCACCACGTTGGCCGTCTTGCGTCCCACCCCACGGAGCTGCACCAGGTCCTCCATCCGCGATGGCACCTCACCGTCGTGACGCAGCACGAGGTCCTGGCTCATCTCACGAATCGCACGCGCCTTGGACCGAAAGAAACCCGTTTTGTGAATGATCGCCTCGACGTCCCCCTCCTCGGCCGCGGCGAGATCCGCGACCGTCGGATAGCGCGCGAACAACGCCGGCGTCACCGAGTTAACGTTGACGTCAGTCGTCTGCGCGCTGAGGATCACCGAAACCAGCAGCTGCCACGGACTCCCGAAGTCGAGTTCGGTATGCGCCTCGCCATACTCCAGCTTCAAGCGCTCGACCACGATCGGGGCACGCTCCCGGGCCCCCGCAGGCAGCCGCCGCCTGCGCACCTTGGGCTTTGACTTCGACTTCGAGAGCAGTGGTCTAACGGGCATCGCGCTCGCATCCTACGCAGCGCACGGTCGGCCGGGCTCACGGTGGCGACGGGTGGCATCGCGGGGGGCAGCGCCGGTCGGAGGGTCGGCGCCGAGATGAGCGGTCCCAGAACGCCGGACGCCCCAGCGGTCAGACCGAACCGGAGAACGGCGAGGGGTCCCCGCGATGACAGGACCCGCCTGTGAGCGCAAGCTAGCCGGGCCACCCGCCCTTGGGGTATGCCAGGCGGATGAGCGCCCTGCGTAGAATCGCGAACCGTGCGAACCAAGATCACGGTGGTCGGCGCCGGCAATGTGGGCGCGACGCTGGCGCAACGGGTGGCCGAACGCGACTATGCGGATGTCGTCCTCGTCGACATCGTCGAAGGTCTCCCTCAGGGCAAGGCACTCGACATGCTCGAGTCGGGCCCGATCGTGGGGTACGACTCGCTGGTCACCGGGACCAACGGCTACGAGGATACGGCGGGGTCAACCATCGTCGTGATCACCAGCGGCATCCCGCGCAAGCCGGGGATGTCACGCGACGACCTGGTGATGACCAACGCGAAGATCGTGTCGGGCGTCGTCCGGCAGGTCATCGAACACTCCCCGGACTGCGTTCTGATCGTGGTCGCCAACCCGGTGGATGCCATGACCCAGCTGTCAATGGCGGTCTCGGGGTTTCCGCGATCGCGGGTGATCGGCATGGCCGGAGTGCTTGATACCGCTCGATATCGCACCTTCATCGCACAGGAGCTCGATGCCTCCGTGCGCGACGTGCAGGCCTACGTGCTCGGCGGCCACGGCGACACCATGGTTCCGCTCACCAGATTGACGACCGTGGCCGGGATCCCGGCCGCGGATCTCATCCCCGCCGAGCGGCTCGAGAGCATCGTGCAGCGAGCCCGCGACGGCGGCGCGGAGATCGTCAACCTGCTGAAAACCGGCAGCGCCTTCTATGCCCCGAGCGCCGCTGTGGCGCAGATGATTGACGCCATCGTTCTCGACACGCGTCAGGTACTCCCGTGCACGGTGCATCTCGAAGGGGAGTACGGCATCACCGGGCTGTTCACCGGCGTCCCGTGCAGACTTGGCGAGGGCGGACTCATCGAGGTGGTCGATGTCGCGCTCACCGACGAGGAGCGAGCCGCTCTCCAGCACAGTGCAGCGTCGGTGCACCAGGTCGTCGAGGTCATGGACGCGCGCCGAGCCGAGATCGATCCAGGCCTCGGCTCACTCACGGCCGGGATCAAGATCGGCTGAGCAGCATCTCCGCGGTGATCTCGGCCAGTGAGTCGATGACCACATGCGCATGGCCGATGTCACCGGCGAGCACGCCTTCGGACCGTAGTCCGATGCAGCGCATCCCCGCGGCGATGGCAGCGCTCACACCGATTGGTGAATCCTCGATGGCGATGCAGCACCCGGGCATCACGTCGAGCGCCCTCGCGGCACTGATATACACGGCAGGGTCAGGCTTGCCCCGCTCCTCATCGTCGGCGCTGCACACGGCATCAACGAGCTCGCCGATGGCCAGCCGTTCCACCACCGCGTCGATCAACTCGCGACTCGAGGATGACGCGATCGCGACGCGGAGCCCCGCGTCTCGAGCAGTGTGGATCGCCTCGACCGCACCGGGCATCGGAACGCCCCGCGCACGCACGTGTTCGACCATCTCGCGGAGGATCTCGCGCTCGACGGCACGCGGCCGTATGCCGTTCCAGGGCCGGACGCGATAGCGATAGTCGACGACCTCCTCGATGCGCATTCCCCAGGTCTCGCGCAGCTGCGCATCGGTCAGCTCGACCCCGACCCGGGCGAACACATCGTGCTCGGTCTCACGCCACACCGGCTCCGTGTCGATCAGGACCCCGTCCATGTCAAACACGCACGCGGTCGTCGTCCTCCCCATGGCAGCTGATGCTACTCGCTCGACCCCGGCGGACTGATTCGAGCCGGCCGGTCATCGTCCTCCTCGGGACCCGGCGCCGAAACGCTCGGGATCTCGGGCGGCTCGCGCCGGTAGTGGTTGCCGAAGATCGGTCCGACGACCACCATCATGTTGAGCAGCGCCTTGCGCGTGTCCGACTGTCCCCACGCCGGGGTCCGCGAGTAGACGTAGAACCAGCCGAAGACCGCGATCATCACGACGATGACTGCGCTCAGGACGATGACGCCGGTCAATCCGTGTTGCGACCGAAAAGCTTGCGCCCGACAAAACGCACCGGGTCCCAGTGCACGTCGGCCACCCGCTCCTTGAGCGGGATGATCGCGTTGTCGGTGATGTGGATGTGCTCGGGACACACCTCGGTGCAGCACTTGGTGATGTTGCAGTACCCGAGCCCGCCCTGATCGCGCGTCTGATCCCGCCGATCGAGCACGTCCTTGGGATGCATCTCCAGGGACGCGACGCGCACGAAGAATCGCGGTCCGTAGAAGCGGTCCGAGTAGTCGTGACTGCGAAGGATGTGGCAGACGTCCTGGCAGAGAAAGCACTCGATGCATTTGCGGAACTCGTAGAGCCGGTCGATATCCTGTTGCGGGATGCGCCAGGGGGTGCCGTCGTCGGGCGCCGCCGTGAACGGCGGGATCTCACGATTCACCTCGTAGTTGCGCGAGACGTCGGTGACCAGGTCCTTGATGAGCGGGAAGGACTTCAGGGGATGCACGGTGACCGGTCCCGCGGGGAGATCGTCCACGCGGGTCTTGCACATCAGCACCGGGCGACCGTTGACCTCCGCGCTGCACGATCCGCACTTGGCGGCCTTGCAGTTCCAGCGGCAGGCGAGGTCGGTGTCGAGATTGTGCTGCACGTAGTGCACCGCGTCGAGGATCACCATGCCCGCGACAACCGGGACCTGGTAGGCGACTTCGGCCGGCTCCTCACCCGGGACACCCTTGAAGATCCTGAGCGTCAGCATCTCGCCGGTCAGTCCGCTGGCGGTGAGCACGTTCTCGGCAGGCGCGTCGACGGACGGCTGTGGCTGACCGACGACTGCCATTACTTCCTCTTCCTTCTGGTGCCGACCGCAGGAGCCGTTTCGGTCAGATACCCCTTGGGGAGCTTGGCCGGATCGTAGAAGCGGCTACGCTCGAGCAAGGGTCGAAGGCGATCCGGCAGCGGGGTCAGCGGAACGCTCAGCACCCCCATGCCGTCGTCCCCGCGGCGGGTCACGAAGTTGATCTTGCCGAACTCCACGTCCTGCTCGAGGTGATCGAACCGCCACTGCGAGCCCCGGCTCTCGCGCCGTTCGATCGCACTGCGAACGATCGCCTCGGAGATGGTCAGCATGTTGGTGACCTCACGGCACGCATGCCAGCCCGGATTGAGCGCGCGCCCGCCGGCGACGCGGATGCTCGCGCTCCGCTCGCGGAGCGCGAGGATCGCCGCGAGCGCGCGCTGGAGCGACTCCTCGCTTCGCCCGATGCCGGCGTCGTCCTGCATCGCCAGCTGCAGATCCTCGTGCAGCTTGTACGGGTTCTCGGCCGGCGCGGAGCCGTTGGCGTCGCCACCAAGGGGCCGGAGCAACTCCGCCTGCTCGGCGGCAATCTGCGCGTCGTCGATGACGCGCGTCGCACCGGCCGACTTTGCGAACGCCGCGGCCGCATCTCCCGCGCGCCGCCCGAACACGAGGATGTCTCCCAACGAGTTGCCGCCAAGCCGATTGGCGCCGTGCAGTCCGCCGGCGACCTCGCCGGCCGCGTAGAGCCCGGGCACCGTCGTCGCCGCCGTCTCGGGCTCGACGCGCACACCGCCCATCGTGTAGTGGATGGTGGGGCCGACCTCCATCGGCTGGCTCGTGATGTCGATCGACGCCAGCGCGTGGAACTGTTCGTACATCGATGGCAACTTCCGCTTCACGTAGTCGGCGCCGAGATGGCGCACATCGAGATAGGCGCCGCCGTGGGGTGTCCCCCGCCCTGCCTGCACCTCCTTGTAGATCGAGCGTGCCACGACGTCGCGTGAGGACAGCTCCTTCTTGACCGGGTCGTAGTCGAGCATGAAGCGCGACCCCTCGGCGTTGAAGAGCAGGCCGCCCTCGCCGCGAACGGCCTCGGTGACCAGGATCCCGCGTGCACCGGGCGGCCAGATCATGCCCGTCGGATGGAACTGCACGAACTCCATGTCGAGCAGGTCGGCACCCGCCTCGTACGCCATCGCGGCGCCGTCGCCGGCGCACTCCCACGAGTTGGAGGTGAAGCGATACATGCGCCCCCATCCCCCGCTGGCGAGCACGACCGCGCCCGCCTTGAAGACAACAAAGCCTCCGGTGTTGCGGTTGTAGCCGAAGGCACCGCACACCCGGTCACCGGATTTCAGAAGGCTCGTGAGCGTGTACTCCATGCACACGTTGACCGCCTGCGTGTGCACCATCTTGTCCTGGCACGTGCGGATGAGCTCGAGCCCGGTGCGGTCGCCGACGTGCGCCAGCCGTTTCCAGGAATGCGCCCCGAAGGCGCGCTGCATGATGCGCCCATCCTCGGTGCGATCGAAGATGCCACCCCAGCGTTCGAGCTCGAGGACACGATCGATGACCTCGTGTGCGTAGAGCTCGACCATGCGCCAGTTGTTGAGCAGCTGGCCGCCGAGCATCGTGTCCGCGAAGTGCACCTCCCAGCTGTCCTCCGGGTCGACGTTGCCGATGGCGGCGGCGATGCCGCCCTCCGCCATCACGGTATGAGCCTTGCCGAGCAGCGATTTCGTGACCACGGTGACGCTGCAGCCGGTCTCCGCCGCGGCGATCGCAGCACGCATGCCGGCACCGCCGGCACCGACAACGAGGACGTCACACTCGATGATGTCGTAGGGCTCGGAAGCTGCTGCCATCTCAGAAGACGATGTGTGGATCGACGAGGATCCCGGCTCGCAACAGGTGGATGTACACATCGGTGATGACCACGCTGAACATGCTGCACCAGGCCCAGAGGGGGTGGCGCTGGTTGAGCACGGTCACCCACTGCCATGCGCGGTAGCGCGCCTGTCCCAGCTGCGACTTCGAGTAGCAGTCGAGTCCACCGCCGACGAGATGGCGCCACGAGTGACAGCCGAACGTGTACCCGCTCAGCAGGATGACGTTGACGAGCATGATCCCGGTGCCGAGCCCGAGCTGCACATGACCGTCGGGTGCCCAGAAGGCCAGATACACGTCGTACCAGAGGAAGCCCGTGACGATCAGCACAAGGTAGAAGAGGAATCGGTGGAGGTTGTTGAGGAAGAGCGGGAATGCCGTCTCGCCACGGTATTTGCGGTGGCGGAGCTCGCCGACCGCGCACGACGGCGGATCCCAGAAGAACGAGCGGTAGTACGCCTTCCGGTAGTAGTAGCAGGTGGCGCGAAACAGGAGCGGCGACCCCAGCACCCAGAGCGCGGGACTGACCGGACCGGTCGACCAGATGGTCGGCGAGTAGAAGGGCGAGAGATATGACCCGCTCTGATTGATCCCGCCGGTCAGAAACGCCGTCCAGATCGAATAGAGGCTGAAGAGGCCGAGCACCGTGACCACGGTCGCCGGCAACGCCCACCACGGAAGCGAATCGAGGATGCGCTCGATGGGCCCGGGACCGCTATGAGGCGCGGAGGCGAGCGATGCGGGCGATACCTTGGTGACCTGGGTGGACAAGCGACGACCATCCTAGCGTTGCCACTGCCGAACGCGACCTCGCGCGATCAGCCGGTGTCACCCCTGCGCAGCGACGGCCTCCGCAAACTCGCGGCGATCCGCAGCTGACACGCCACCGTATTCGGAGAGCACGTTGACGACGTCGCCGACCACGAGCGTCGACGGTGGTGCGACGCGAGCCGCTCGCGCAGCCGCCGCGACGCGCCCGATTGGCGCTCGCACGACCAGCTGGTCCGCGGTGGTCGCCTGCGAAATGACCGCTGACGGCCGGTCGGGCCCGAGCACCGCCGAGAGGCGTCCGGCAATGGCCTCGAGGTCGGCCGGCATCAGGATGACCAGCGTGTCGACGCTCTGGGCCATGCCCTCGAGCGCGTTCAGGTCGCCACCCACCCGATGGCCGGTGACGAAGGCCACCGACGCCGCCACGCCACGATGGGTCACCGGGATCCCCGCCGCAGCCGGAGCGGCGAGAGCCGCGCTCACGCCGGGGATGACCCGAACCGGGACTCCGGCACGGCGAAGCGCCTCCACCTCCTCGCCACCGCGACCGAAGAGAAACGGATCGCCTCCCTTGAGGCGAACCACAAGCTCGCCGGAGCGAGCGGCGGCGATCATCGCCGCATTGATGTCGTCCTGCGTTGTCGATGGGCGACGCGAGCGCTTGCCGGCGTCGACGACGCGCGTCTGCGGGCCGCACAGTCGCAGCACGCCGGGCCCGATGAGCGCGTCGTGGAAGACCACGTCCGCGTCCGCGAGGACGGCTCGTGCGCTCATGGTCATCAGATCCGGGTCGCCTGGTCCGGCACCCGCAAGCACCACCTCGCCCATCGGAACAGCGGCCCCGGCGCTCCGGGCATCCTGCTCGATGGTCAGCGCGAGGGCCGCGGCGTCGGCTTCGCTGCCGTCACGGAGCATCGCCATGGCTCGAGAGCGGAGCAATCGCCGGTAGGCACGCTGCTGGGAGTCGCCCGAAACTCCGGCACGACGGAGCCTGCGTCGCATCCTCCCCATCAACTGCGTGAAGGGTCCCCACTCGTCGCTGAACACCATCTCGATGCGCTCGCGCAGCGCTCGGGCCAGAAAGGGGCTCTCGCCCGACGTGGAGATCGCGATCTGAAGCGGCCCTCGCTTCACGAGCGCCGGAGCGATCCAGTCGCATTGGTGGGTGACATCGGCGACATTGAGGAGCACGCGCTCGCGGTCCGCCTCCGCGCGGGCTGCGCGCTGTGCCTCTGGATCGTCACTCGCATCGATCGCGAGATACGCGCCGGTCAGGTCACCAGGCTGAAACGAACGGCGGAGGTGGACGACGCTCGCGCCCGCCGCACGCAGGCCAGCGGACTTCTCGCGGGCGAGCGCGGTGTCGCCGAGCACCACGCATCGCCGCTCGTGGAGATCCAGCACGATCGGGTAGTACGCGGCATTCACACTGCACCCTGCCGGGCGGGCACGGCCACCCGCTGGGGAGCGCCCGGCGCCTCGATGGGCGGATGGAGCAGGCACTCCTTGTGCGTGTCGCTCTCCCACCACCAGCGCCCGGCCCGCTCGTGCTCCCCGGGCGCGGTCGCTCGTGTGCACGGCGCACACCCGATCGACAGGTAGCCGCGCTCATAGAGCGGGTGCTGGCGGATGCGGTGATCGCGAAGGTAGTCCCACACCTGGTCACGGCTCCAGGTGGCGAGCGGCACGATCTTGGTCATACCATCGTGCCCGGGGTCGCTGGCGACCACGGGCGTGGCCGCGCGCGTCGGGGTCTGATCTCGACGCAGGCCCGTGATCCAGGCGTCGTACTCACGCAATGCCTGTGCCAGTGGATTCACCTTGCGGACGGCGCAGCACTGATTGCGCAGTGGCACCGACTTCCGGAAGAGCATGTCTCCGTGCTCGGACGTCATCGCCTCGACTTCCTTCGCATCGGGAGCGAGAATGCGCAGACGAATCGGGAAGTGCCCGCGGACGTACTCGATGTACTCGTGGGTCTCCTCATGGAGCCGTCCGGTGTCGAGGGTGAGCACTTCGGGCTCCGGCACGATCCTGCAGGCAAGGTCGATGAGCACCATCGACTCCGCCTGGAAGCTCGCGACCAGCGCGACGCGGCCGAACCGCCGGTAGGTCCAGGCGAGAATGTCCTCGGCCGTCGCATTCTGCAGGTCGGCTGCGTTCATGCGGTCACCTCCACCAACGCATGACGCTCCGCGAGCTCCGACACGCCTTGGCGCCTGCACCAGTCGCCAAACGTCTCATCCGGAAGACGTGTGCGCGCGTATTCGTACATCGGCCCGCGCAGCAGGCGCGGGATCTCTTCGAGCTTGACGTTGTGCATGTAGAGCTCGTTGAGACGCGTGCCCTCGGCATCACCACCGAGAAAGACGTCGTACTTTCCCAGAGTCGTCCCCACGAAACCGACGTCGCCGAGGTACGGCCGCGTGCATCCGTTGGGGCACCCGGTCATGCGGTAGCTGATGCGCGAGTCCGCGACACCGGCGTCGCGTTGCACGAGCGCGATCTCGCGAATCAGCGCCGGCATCGCCCGCTCGGACTCGGCGACCGCCAGTCCGCACGTGGGATACGCGGGGCATGCCATCGAATGCCGGATCGTCGTGGGCTGCGACTCCGACCGGGCGACTCCCCAACGATCAAGGATTGCCGTCAGGATGCTCCGGTCCCGGTCCGTGAGATTGGTGAACAGGACGTTCTGCTGGGGCGTGAGCCTCAGCTCCGGACGCAATGTCTCGACGACCTCGCGCAGCGCGGATCGCAGTCCGGCCGAGTCGGTGTCATCGATACGTCCGTTCTCGACGAACAGCCCGTAACAGTGGTTGCCGTCTCCCTGCTCGAGCCACCCGAGGTGGTCGTCGACTGGACCCCAGTGCAGGCTGCGCGACGGCTCGAGTGTGAACGAGACCCTCGAGGCGACCTGGTCACGGAACCAGTCGATGCCGCGGTCGGCGATCAGGTACTTGAGCCGGGCGTGTCGCCGGTCGGCGCGATCGCCGTGGTCGCGCTGCACCGCGACCACCGCGCGAGCTGCTTCGACGACGTCCCGCGGCTGCACATGAGCGAGCGCCTGCGCGACCGCCGGCCACGTGTTCGGTTTGTTCGCGGTCCGGCCAAGGCCGCCCCCGACCAGCACATCGAATCCTGTGAGATCGCCGTCGGTGGAGGCATGCGCGACCAACCCGAGATCGTTCGCGTAGATGTCGACGCAGTTGTCGCCTTCAATGGCGATCGCCGTCTTGAACTTACGCGGTAGGTAGCGTTCGCCGTAGAGCGTGTCGGGCGGATCGGGCTGGTTCGATGCGGCGAGCTCGCCGTCGAGCCAGATTTCGCTGTATGCCCGGGTGGTCGGCGTCAGCCCGGTGACGAGCGCCGCGAGCGTCAGCCCGATCTGGTGGTGCAGACGGTCGTTCCACGGCGCCGGGCAGCACATGATGTTGCGTTCCTGGTCACCGCACCCCCCCAGGGTGGTGAGCAGACCGTCATTGATGGCGCGGATCGCCTTCTTCAGGTCGCCCTTGAGCACCCCGTGCAGCTGCAGATCCTGCCGGGTCGTGACCCGAAGCGTTCCGTTGCCCCATTCGCGGGCGATGCGATCGTGTGCGAGATACGCGCCGGGACTCACGATGCCACCCGGGATTCGCGTGCGGATCATCATCATGTGGTGTTTGTCCCGGCCGAGCTTTCGCGCTTCCTTGCGCAGGTCGCGGTCATCCTGCTGATACACACCGTGGAACTTGAGGATCACGCCCGCCTCGTCGCTGAAGACGGCCGTCTCCTCGATCAACTCATGGCTGATGGTGCCGCGAAGCTGATTGCTTCGCGCCTTCACGTGTTCGGCGCCCGACATCTTTTCGAGATCGGCGGTGCAGCCGCATGTTTCACACATGCTCAGCCGACTCCCGATCTGCGGGTGCTCGACGGCGCCTTGTCGTGACAGACATTCGTGTTGTCTCGGAACCTGTGGTAAGCCACGCGACTCATGCGTGGGAGGGTTTGCACTGCTTACGGAGCGGCGCGAGGTGCCGCAAGATATCGGCGGGCACCAGCGGGTGCCTCAACGCGAAGTGCTAGCCGCTACAGTGTGCGATGCCCGAGCGGATCCGTCCCCAGTCAAGCCAGAAACGTCGAGTCAGCGTAGGGAGGACCGCGCCGTTCATCTGGGTGCACATCCTACGGAATCCCCACTCGTCTAGTCAACTTTTGTATTCGCGAGCGCGCTGCCAGAGAGGTCATTCATCTCGGTGAAGAAGCAGGTGCGCTCGCCGGTGTGGCATGCGGGGCCATCAGCATCGACCTCGAGCAGTACCGCATCAGCGTCGCAGTCGATGCGAACCGCTCGCACGTGCATGGTGTTCCCACTGGTCTCACCCTTCTCCCACAACCGTTGCCGCGATCGGCTGAAGAACGTCGCGTGCCGCGTGCGCAGTGTGGCCTCCCACGCCTCGCGATTCATGTGCGCGACCATCAGCACCTCGCTGGTTGTCGCGTCCTGCACGACCGTCGTTACCAGCCCGTCGTCACCGAAATTCGGCTCCTGCGGATCGTTCACAGGCGTACCTCCACGCCGTGATCGTGGAGATACCGCTTGGTCTCGGGGACGGGGTGGGAGCCGAAGTGGAAGATGGATGCCGCGAGCGCTGCGGATGCGCCGGCTTCGGTCAGGACACTGCGCAGATGCTCGGGGGTGCCCGCGCCGCCACTGGCGATGACAGGGACGTCGACAGCCTCGGCCACCGAGGCGGTCAGATCCAGGTCGTAGCCGTTGTTGGTTCCGTCCTGGTCCATCGATGTCAGGAGTATCTCTCCGGCACCGCGATCGGCGGCTTCGCGCGCCCACTCCACTGCTCGTCTGCCGGTGCCATGGCGACCGCCGTGCGAGTAGACCTCATGACCACTCGGAGTTCGCCGGGCGTCGATGGCGATGACCACGCACTGACAGCCAAATCTGCTGGCGGCCGCTTCGATGAGCGTTGGATTGTCGAGCCCCGCGGTGTTGATCGAGACCTTGTCCGCTCCAGCCCTGAGCAGGACGTCGATGTCCGCGATACTCCGGACCCCGCCACCGACGGTGAGCGGAATAAACACCCTGTCAGCCGTTCGCCGCACCGCGTCGAGCAGGATCCCGCGCCCATCACTGGATGCGGTGATGTCGAGAAACACGAGCTCATCGGCTCGGTCATGGTCGTACCGGGCCGCCAGCTCGGCGGGGTCGCCCGCGTCGCGGAGGTCGACGAACGCAACTCCCTTCATCACTCGACCCGAGATGACATCGAGGCAGGGGATCACACGCTTGGCCAGCGCCATCAGGCAACCCCCTGGACGGCGCGCAGGGCCTCCGCCAGGTCGATCCGACCTTCGTACAGCGCTTTGCCGACCACGACCCCGGCGGCACCGGCGGCGGCGCAGGCCTTGACGTCGTCGATGCTTCCGATGCCACCGGACGCGATCACCGCTCCGCCGTACAGCTCCTGACACGAGCGGAGGCCATCGATGTCCGGGCCGGTGAGCAGGCCGTCGCGCATCGTGTCGGTGTAGACGACCCCCGCCGCGGGCCAGCTTCGCCAGGCTCGAAGCAGCTCTG
The DNA here is from genome assembly GCA_049279755.1 of Candidatus Dormiibacterota bacterium. Classification (GTDB taxonomy): domain Bacteria; phylum Chloroflexota; class Dormibacteria; order Aeolococcales; family Aeolococcaceae; genus Palsa-851. The sequence continues at coordinate 14,741 of JBAPOS010000153.1, forward strand.
CGGCGGTCAAGCCGTCCTCGGTCCATCCGTGCACCCGCGCGACTCCGGCTCGAACGTCGAGGCCGAGCAGAGCGCGCCCCTGTGCCGCAACGCAGATGGCGAGGGCGAGCTCCAGATCCCGAGCGGCCACGCTCCCCAGAATCACGCGCGCTGCTCCCGCGTCCAGCCAGTGCGCGGCTGCCTCGAGGTCGCGGATCCCCCCGCCGACCTGCAC
>JBAPOS010000154.1:0-1673 GCA_049279755.1 Candidatus Dormiibacterota bacterium
CCCGACGACGTCGCGCTGCGTCGCGGCCTCGAGTTGGCGCTCGGCGTCCGGGTCCGCCTGCAGCGCCGCAAGGCGGGCGGCGGCAGGATCGTCATCGACTGGGCCGAGGACGCCGACCTCGACGCGCTCTACAGGAAGCTCGGCGGTCCGCCGCTGTAAGAGGCTGTCGGCGGCTCAGCCGACGGGGCGGTCAGCGGCTCCCGTCAAGCGTGCCTCTGCCGCGTCCGCGTCGAAGTTTGCGAGGAACGCCTCGATGTACTTCGGACGGTCGGCCGGCTTGTAGTCGAGCAGGAAGGCGTGCTCCCAGACGTCCATGACGACGATGGGCTTGAAGCCCGCGATGTTGCCGTCCTCGTGGAGCGTGATCCAGTGGTTGCTCAGCCTTCCGGTCGCGGTGTCCAGGTAGGTGACCGCCCAGCCGACGCCGCGCATGCCGCCGATCGCGGTGAAGTCCTTGCGCCACGTGTCGATATCACCGAATGACTCGCCGAGCGCGCGCCCCAGCGCTGATGACGATGAGATTCCCCCGCCACTCGCTTTTGTGAGATTTCCGAAATACCACTCGTGGAGCACCATACCGTTGTACTCGAACCCGAGTCTGCGGGTGATCTCCGCGTACGCCGGATTCGACGCCAGCCCCTGGCCTCCCTGCTGCATGGTGACGAGCTGCTCGTTGAGGAGGTTCGTGTTTTTGACATAACCGGCATAAAGGCCGAAATGCACCTCGAGGGTGTTGTCCGAGATGCCGGTGAGCCCGGAGAGGTCGAACGTTCTCGCCTTGTACGGAGTCTGGGTCAGGAGCGCCATCTTGTGCCTCGTGTTGCAAGCGGGTCCACGGTCGTGATTCGCTGACATTCTGGCAGTCCGGGACTGCGTCCCGCAGGGCGAATCACCCGATTGGGGCGACGATCTGCACGGGTTTGTCGTAGCTCGTGTAGGTGTCGGTCATGAAATGTCCGGGCGCGTTCATGCCGACCTGGCGGACGCGTCCGGCCGCATCCACCCAGAAGGTGAACCAGATGGGCGTGGACTGCGAGTTTCCGAAGCTCGACACCATCGTGGTGGGGACTCCGTCGAGCACCTCCTGCCCGATGACGTGGGCGTTGCGCAGCGGGGTGAAGAAGTCCCAGACGAACGACGGCACTGTGTTGGGCTCCGCCGACGGCTGTTGCTGCCAGGGCCCGCCCGGAGCCTGCTGCGTGTACAGGGTGCTGCCGATCCAGATGGTCGTCCCGGCGTTGTTGATCGTCCACGTCGTCCGGTCGGGGGCGTCGGAGGCGAAGGAGCTGTGGACGGTTACCAGGCCCGTGCTCAGGACCTCCTTCACCTCATATGCGGTGAGTCCTTTCATCGCCGCGTCGAGCTGTGCGAGGAGCGCCTCGCCGGACGGAGCGGGGAGTGCCGGGATGGTGAACTGCGCCTCACCGCTGTTGAGCACGTCGACCCACACCCGGTCGCCCGGCTTGATGTCGATGGTCGCGTCTCGACAGGTGTCGCCGCACGGCACCAGTGCCTTGTAGACACCGTTGACGGCGATGTTCGCGGCGAGGCCTCGCGCCGCCGCACTTCCGTCGATCGGGAGCAGATACACGGTGGCGCGATTCGGCCCGGGCGTCCCGGGTGAGAGGCTGAGGCCGACCAGGACACCGCCCGCGGGCCCCGCCATGGTGAGC
>JBAPOS010000155.1:0-4172 GCA_049279755.1 Candidatus Dormiibacterota bacterium
GGCACAGATCGCCCCGATAACATGGCCGTGAGCGTCGAGGAGCCGGGCGACGCGCAAGTGCTCGAGCGCGCTCCTCCGAAGGCAGGCCGCGTCTCTCACCGCGTGCAGTCTTGCTTTCGAAAGAGGACCCGGCGCGGACAAATCGCGGTGTGATTCGAGCGCGCGAATGAGGAACTCAGCCACCCCGCCAATACAATCAGTTGCAGATGCTTCGATTTCTCACCGCCGGCGAGTCGCACGGCCCGCAGCTCACCGTGATCGTCGAGGGTGTGCCCGCGGGCATTTCGCTGGATGCCGCTCGCGACATCGACCCCGACCTTCGGCGCCGCCAGGGCGGACACGGTCGGGGAAAGCGCCAGCAGATCGAGCACGATGCGGCCCGGATCGTCAGCGGCGTCCGCGGCGGCAAGACGCTCGGCTCTCCTATCACGCTGATGATCGCGAACCGCGACTGGGAGAACTGGCGGGGTCCGATGCAGGTCGAGGCGCGGGGATTCACATCGAAACCGGTGACGCGCGTTCGTCCCGGGCACGCGGACCTCGCGGGGGTGCTCAAGTACGGCTTCAGTGACGCGCGCGACGTGCTCGAGCGCGCCAGCGCTCGTGAGACCGCCGCACGGGTCGCAGCCGGTGCGGTCGCGCGGTCCCTGATCGCCGCCATCGGTATCGACGTCCATTCCTGCGTCATTCGCATCGGAGCCGTGCATGTTCCCGTTCCCGAAGGCGACGTGCTTTGGGATGCGGTCGAGCGCTCGCCGGTGCGCTGTGCCGATGAGGAGGCGTCGACGCGGATGGTCGCAGCCATCGATGCCGCGCGCGAAAACGGCGACACGCTTGGTGGCACCGCCTACGTGGTCGCCTCACATGTTCCGGCCGGACTTGGCAGTTACGTGCACTGGGATCGGAGGGTCGACGGGCTCATCGCCCAGGCGATGTGCAGCATCCCGTCAGTCAAAGGTGTCGAGATCGGGGCCGCGGCGCTGGCCGCGCAATCGCCGGGATCCGCTGTGCATGACGAGCCACGCTGGGACGCCGAGCGCGGCTTTCACCATCTGACCAACCGGCAGGGCGGTGTGGCCGGCGGCGTGACCGACGGGGAGCCGGTCTGGGCGCTGGTGCACTTCAAGCCCATCTCGACGCTGCTCCACCCCCTGCGCAGCGTCGACATCCGTTCCGGCGCCGAGATCAATGCCCACTACGAGCGCAGCGACATCTGCGTCGTCCCGGCAGGTGCGGTGGTATCCGAGGCGATGCTCGCGTGGGTGCTCGCCGCGGCCGCGATGGAGAAGTTCGGGGGCGACACTGCCGGTGAGCTGCGCCGGGCCGCCGCCGCCCATCGTCGCGCTGCGAGCCGGTTGCGATGAACGCCGTCCGACGCATCGCGCTGGTGGGGCTGCCGGGATCGGGCAAGAGCACCGTCGCGCCGCTGGTGGCGGCACGCCTCGGCTGGGCGTCCGTCGACCTCGATGACGTGATCGCGTCGAGCACCGGGCGATCGCCGGGGGCAATTATCGCGACCGACGGGGAAGCGCACTTCCGAGACCTCGAGCTCACCGCGCTCGAGGACACCCTCCGCCGACCCGGTCCTGTGGTCATCGCCTGCGGTGGCGGACTCATCACCCAGGCCGCCGCGCTACGGCTGCTGACCGAGCTGTGCACCGTCGTGTGGCTCGACGCGCCTGACGAGGTGCTGATCCAGCGCGTCGGTGATGGTGCGAACCGGCCCACCCTCGGCGGATCCGCTGTGGCAGGGATTCCGCGTCTGCGCAGCAGCCGCTCTCGAGCCCACCAGTCCTCGCATCTCCGCATCGGCGCTGATCAGGCACCTGACGCGATCGCGGCCCGCGTGACCGCCGCGCTGGACGGTGCGGTCCGCGTGAACCTCGCGGAACGCGCCTACCTTATCGAGGTGCGCGCGGGGGCGCTCGATGACGTGATCGGCCACGTGCCGGCGTCGGCGACGCGCGCGGCACTCGTGGCGGATAGCGCCGTACATCCGATCTCCGAGAGGTTGATCGCGTCGCTTCGCAGCGCGGGCATCGCCACAACGCTGCTCGAGGTCTCCGCGGGCGAGCCCCTCAAGACCTGGACGAGCGCCGGTGACATGCTCGACCACCTCGGGACGGCGGGTCTGCAGCGCAACGACTGTGTGATCACTCTTGGCGGCGGAACCGTGGGGGACCTTGGGGGGTTCGTCGCGGCCACCTACCTCCGCGGGATCGCCTGGGTGAACGTGCCCACCACGCTGCTCGCCATGGTGGACAGCGCGATCGGCGGCAAGACCGGGGTGAACCTCACGCGCGGAAAGAACCTCGCCGGGGCGATCTGGCAGCCCCGGGCGGTGGTGTGCGACCCGGACGTTCTGGCGACCCAGGACGATCGCTCGTTTCGCTCCGCATTCGCGGAGATCGTGAAGTACTCGATGATCGTCGACACGACGCTTGCGACCGACCTCGACGGGCGGCTCGAGCGCCTGCTGAGCCGCGATGCCGCGGCGCTGACCGCAACGATCCGCGAGTGCGCCGCCATCAAGGCAGAGATCGTCGCGAGTGACGAGCGTGAGGGCGCCGGTCGCGCCGTTCTCAACTATGGACACACCGTCGGCCACGCCCTCGAGGCTGCGGCCGGCTTCGGCGATGTGCTGCTCCACGGCGAAGCGGTGGCCGTGGGGATGCGCGCCGCCGGGTTGCTGAGCATTGGCCGGCTCGGGTGCCCGGCTGAGGAGATCGAATGGCAGGATGAGATGATCACGCGGTGCGGGCTGGCCACGACCGCGGCGTTTGACCCCGAGCGCGTGCTCGGCCACATGCGGGCGGACAAGAAGACGGTCGGCGATCGCCTGGGCTGGGTCCTCCTCGAATCAAGGGGGCACCCGCGCACGGGCCAGCGGGTTTCAGAAGCAGAGGTGCGCGGCGCGCTGGCGGCGGTGCTCGCACCATGACCCGGATCCTCCTGCTCAACGGACCCAACCTCGCGAGCCTCGGTGAGCGCGAGCCCGACGTCTACGGAGCGATCACCCTCGCCGAGATCGAGGCGGCCGTCCGCGATCGTGCGGCGACGCGCGGCCTCGAGGTGCGCTGCGAGCAGACCAACCACGAGGGCGCGATGGTCGACATCCTCGAGTCCGAGCGCGGGCGCAGCTCAGGTTGCATCGTCAACCCCGGCGGGCTGACCCACACAAGCGTCGTCCTCGCCGACGCGCTCCGCGGCTTCAGCGGCCCGGTCATCGAGGTGCACCTGTCGAACATCCTCGCCCGTGAACCCTTCCGGCGCGTCTCGCTCTCAGCCGAGGCGGCGGTCGCGGTGATCTCGGGTCTGGGGCTGGAAGGCTACGTCCTCGCAGTCGAGGGACTGGCTAAGCTGCTCGAGGACGGTTCAACCACTGGGAGCACGGCATGATCACCGCGTCGGACCTGCGCCCGGGCGCGACAGTCGAGCGCGACGGCGACCTCTTCGAGGTCATCGACTTCTCGCACATGAAGCAGGGTCGCGGCACCGCCGTGGTTCGCGCCAAATTGCGCAACGTCACCACGGGCGCGGTCACCGACGAGACGTTCCGTCCCGAGGAGAAGTTCGGCCGGGTCCGCATCGAGCGGACCGAGGCTCAGCTGCTCTACAAGGACGGTGAGAATTACGTGGTGATGGACAACACGACGTTCGACCAGGTCACCCTCAGCCCGGAGCAGCTGGGGAGCGGGGTCAACTATCTCAAGGAGAACGACACCCTGTTCCTCCTGCGATTCGATGATCGTGTCCTCGGTGTCGACCTGCCGACGTCGGTCGTGCTCGAGGTCACCGAGAGCGAGCCCGGGTTCAAGGGCGACACCGCCAACGCGTCCTTCAAGCCGGCCGTCGTGGAAACGGGCCTCGCGGTCGACGTGCCGCTGTTCGTGAACCAGGGCGACCTGATCCGCGTCGACACGCGAACCGGGCGCTACGTGGAGCGCGCGTGACCGACGTCGGTGAGCCGGACCGCCTCGCCCTGCGTCCAACCACGAACGGTCGCCGCCAGCTCGGCACGACGCGCGTCGCCAACGAGGTGGTTGCGTCGATCGCGGCCTTCTCGGCGCTTCAGGTCTCGGGGATTCACGCCATGTACCACCCAGGAGGCCAGCAGTTCGACCGCATCGTCCGCAGGTCGCATGCCCACCGAGGGGTGCGCGTGGAGATGC
>JBAPOS010000156.1:0-2418 GCA_049279755.1 Candidatus Dormiibacterota bacterium
GTGTCGACGCTCACGTCTATCGCCTGCGACGCAAGATCGAGCCCACGGGTCCCAGGCCCACGTACATCCATGCCGTTCCCGGCATCGGCTATCGATTCGAACGTCGCGGTCTCAACGAGCGGCTGTCGCGCAGCGTTACCGACGGCGACGAGACCGGCTTAGCCAGCTGACCAGGGCGGTGGCGACATTCGGCTTCGCGTCGAGAGGCTGCGAGGCAGCGGGCGCCGCTGGACGGAATCCTCGACGAGCACGAGTTGGCCGCGGTCGTTCAGCGTTGCCGGTCGCGCTTCGACGATCTGACCACGGAGCAGCGACAGGGATCGCCCGTGCGGACGCTGGAATTCGTAGCACACCGCTTCACGGCCGTCCCACAGACGCCGTTTCGAAGATCCGGCATAGACCGCCAGGCTCCGAGTGACTCGCCGCTGCTGCGGGGTCCTCACGGTGTATGAGATTCGATACATCTCCCCCCGCCGCAACTGGAAACGCTCCACCTCTCCGTGATGCCCTGCACCTTGTGCATCGATCATCGTTTGCAAGTATTGACGCGTTCTGCGCGATGGGCTCGGACCGCGCGTGACGCCCAGGTCACAGACCGCCATCGTGTCTCCGGACCACGGCGCCGCCTCGATTCGCATTGGCTATCGAGTGGCAGTGCAAACTATCGTTGAGGGCTCAGGTGACCACATCCATCGCATGCGTATCCGGCAAGGGCGGCGTGGGCAAGACCACGACCGTCATCAACCTCGGCGCCGCGCTCGCCGAGCGAGGCAAGCGCGTGCTCCTGGTGGACTGCGACCCGCAGTCGAACCTGACCAGCGGCGTCGGTCTCGATCCCTATGACGAGCGACCCGGGGTGGCTGCCGTGATAGGCGGTCATATCGAAGCCGGGTCCGCGATCACGGAGACCAGCTGGCCGAACCTCTGGGTGCTGCCTGCCTCCCCCGACCTGTCGGCTGTCGAGGGCGAGCTGGGATCTTCGATCGACAGAGAGCTCGTCCTTCGCGACGCTCTCCGTCGCGACGGAGCACGAGCCAGCTTCGACTACGTGCTCTTCGACACCCCGCCCAGCTTCGGGTTCCAGACCATCAGCGCACTCGCCGCGGCGGGAGAGGTGCTCATCCCGGTGCAGATGTCTGGGTTCGCCATCCGTGGTCTTAAAGAGGTATTGCGCACCGTGCACCTGGTTCGCGGTCGGCTCAACCCGGATCTCGCGATCCTCGGGATCGTGCCCACGTTCGTCAACCTGCGCACCCGCTTCAGCCGCCAGCTCCTCGACGGTCTCTGTGAGCTGGCCAACATCCGTGTGTTCGCCACCGTGATCACACCGACGGTGAAGCTTCAGGAAACGTCACTTGCCGGGATACCCATCACCGCATACGCGTCCTCTTCGAAGGCCGCGGCGGCATATCGCGAGCTCGCCGGCGAGATCGTCGGCGACGAGGTTGCAGCCGGTGTCTGAGATCGGCGAGCGCTCGGCGCACACCGTCACCGGACCGTCGCTCTCGGGTCCCATGGCGCGCTGGCTTGCTCCCACCTCCGAATCCCGGGTGGAGCGGATCGCGATCGCCGCAGTGCACGATCGCCCCTGGTGGCCGGGAAGTGACGTCGACCCGGCGACGCTGGCGGCGCTTCGGGCGAGCATCGCCTCGCGGGGGATCATCGAACCCCTCCTCCTGCGCCGCCGGGGAGCCGACCGGTTCGAGGTGGTCTGCGGATCGCGGCGCCTTCGCGCCGCCCGCGACCTGGGTCAGACCCACGTCCCCGCCATCGTCCGCGAGCTCTCCGAGCGGGAGGCGCTCCTGGTTGCCGCCTGGACCACGGTCGAACGCCGCCAGCACAGCGGCGATCGCACCGCGCTGAGCGAGCGCCTGCTCGCCGCGGGGTTCACCCCGGACGAGACTCGCGTCCTCGCCGACCGCCCACCGCTCACGCCGGTGCAGACGGCGAGGCCGTCGAACGCACCGGCGTTCGTGCTCCGCGCCGACCCCCTCTCCCGGCCACGACGATTCGCGGCCGACATCGCGTTCGAGCTCCCCCGCGCTGAAGTACTTCCCGCGATGGCGCCGGAGGCGCTGACCGCCGCGCTCACCGCCCTCGAGGGAGTGAGCCTGGTCGCTCTGGTGCGGTGAGCTCTGTCCCCCGCCACTCCGAGGAAGAGCTTCGCCAGCAGTGGGCGTTTCTCGATGCTCTGGTGGACCGGCAGGCAGCCAGCTTGAAGTCCGGGATACAGGATCCCGAGGAGGACGATCTCACCGTTCCGATGGTCGCTCCCGACGCGGCCTATCTAGAGGAGATTTCCACCCTGACCATGCGGGTCACCACGCTCGAGGATGAGCGAAGCACGCTGCTCCGCCGCATCGATCTCGCAGAGGAGGCGCGAATGGCGGCGGAGTCAGCCCGGCTGGCGGCCGAAGC
>JBAPOS010000157.1:0-3957 GCA_049279755.1 Candidatus Dormiibacterota bacterium
GACGTCCTCGAGCGCGTCGCCGAGCTCGAAGGGCATCGCGACAACGCGGCCGCGGCTCTGCTCGGGGGTCTCGCCATCTGCGCGCCCGGTGCCGCTGCGGCCCAGCTGGCGGTCTCTGACGAGCTCCGTGCGGTGCTCTTCATCCCCGACGTGCCGTTCAAGACAACGGAGTCGCGCCAGGTCGTGCCGGCAACCTTCAGCCGTGCGGACGCCATCTTCAACGCGAGCCGCTGCGCGCTGATGGTCCGAGCGCTTGCGCTCGGCGACCACGCGTCCCTCCGCGTCGCCATGCAGGACCGCTGGCACCAGGACGCTCGCTTCGCGGTCATGACCGGAACGCGGGAGGTCGTCGACGCGGCCAACCATGCCGGCGCGTCGGGCGCGGCCCTCGCGGGGGCGGGTCCGTCGGTCATCGCGCTGACACCGCTTGACCCGGCGCCCATCGTCGCGGCGATGGCGGCGGCGGCGGCGAGCGCCGGCGTGGCCGGCACGACGATGGTTCTCGCCCCGCGCAACTACGGCACGAGGGTGGACGTATCACCGTGACCCGCCTCGTCCAGAAGTACGGTGGATCGAGCGTCGCGACGCCGATGAAGCTGCGCCGGGTCGCGCGCCGCATTCGTGAGTCGGTTGATGCGGGGAGCCAGGTCGTCGTGGTGGTGAGCGCAATGGGCGACACCACCGATGAGCTCATCGCGCTCGCCCATCGCGTCACCGCCGACCCGCCCTCGCGTGAGATGGACATGCTGCTGAGCAGCGGGGAGACCATCACCGCGCCGCTGCTCGCGATGGCCCTGCACGCCGGCGGCACGCCGGCGATCTCGCTGACCGGCGCGCAGGCGGGCATCCGGACCAGCCGCGCGCACCGCATCGCGCGCATCGTCGACATCGTCCCCCAGCGGGTCCTCGACGAGCTCGAGCGCGGCAACGTGGTGGTGGTCGCCGGGTTTCAGGGTGCGACCGAGGACATGGACGTCACCACGCTCGGGCGGGGCGGGTCCGACACGACGGCGGTCGCGCTCGCGGTGGCGATCCGCGCCGACCACTGCGAGATCTTCACCGACGTGTCCGGGGTGCACACCGCCGATCCGCGGATCGTTCCCAATGCGCGAGTGATCGCATCCATCGACTACGACGAGATGCTCGAGCTCGCCTCCGCAGGGGCCCGGGTGATGCACCCGCGAGCCGTCGAGATCGGCGAGGCGTACTCGATGGAGATTCGGGTTCGATCCACGTTCGACAATGAACCGGGGACAATCATCGCGAAGCAGACCCGGATGGAGATACGCCAGAAGGTGCGCGCCATCGCGCACGAGACCGACGTCGCCAAGGTGACGATCCTTCGCGTCCCCGACAAGCCGGGCGTGGCGGCCTCGATCTTCGGCCCGTTTGGTGACGCGGGGATCGACATCGACATCGTGCTTCAGAACGTCAGCCACGACGGCACCACGGATCTGAGCTTCACCATCGCCGAATCCCATCTGCCCAAGGCCCGGCGGATGCTCGCGTCGGTGGCGAAGAAGGTGCAGGCGCAGGGATACACGGCAACGGGGCGCATTGCCAAGGTGACCGTCATCGGCAGCGGGCTGAGGGGGACACCCGGCGTGTACGCCAAGATCTTCCAGGCACTCGCCGACTCGGGCATCAACATTCAGATGATCGCGACGAGCGAGATCGCGGTGACCTGCATCATCGATCGCCCGCGCGTCCGCGACGCGGTTCGCGCCCTGCACGCGGCGTTCGAGCTGGAAAGGATTTGAGCCTCAGTGTCGGCATCGTCGGGCTGCCGAATGCGGGGAAGTCGACGCTCTTCAACGCGATGACGCAGGCCGGCGCGGCGGTGGGCAACTATCCGTTCACCACCATCGAACCCAACACGGGCGTCGTGCCCGTTCCGGATTCGCGTCTCGACAGGCTCGCTGCGCTGTTCCAGCCGCCCAAGGTGATCCCGGCCACGGTGACATTCACCGACATCGCCGGATTGGTGAGGGGCGCCAGTCGCGGTGAGGGACTCGGCAACCGTTTCCTCGGACACATCCGCGAGGCTGATGCGACGGCGCTGGTGGTTCGCGCGTTCGAGGACCCCGACGTGACCCATGTCGAGGGTGGCGTCGACCCCGTACGCGACATCGACGTGCTCGAGCTCGAGTTGCAGCTTGCGGACCTCGAGACCGTCACCAAGCGTCTGGAGCGCACCGAGAAGAGCGCGCGCCTGCAGAAGGAGAAGGAGCCCGAGCTGATCGCGCTCCTGCGCCGCGTCCAGGAGCACCTCGACCAGGGCAGGCCGGCGCGGACGATGACGCTGACCGCTGAGGAGCGATCAATGCTGCGCGAGTTCTGGTTGCTCACCGGAAAACCGCTCATGGTCGTGGTCAACGTCGAAGAATCCGCGGCGGGCGATCCGGTGCCTGAGGAGATCGTGAATCGCGCGCGACTCGCAGGCGGCGATGCCATCGCCGTCTCGGCGCGCATCGAGAACGACATCGCCGAGCTCGATGCCGCCGACCGTGCCGCCTTCCTCCACGACCTCGGCCTCGAGGAGCCCGGTCTCTATCGGGTGGCGCGCAGCGCATACCGGCTGCTCCGCCTCATCACGTTCTTCACCGCGGGCGATACCGAGGTGCGCGCGTGGAATCTGCGCGAGGGCGAGACCGCGCTCGACGCGGCCGCGAGCGTCCACAGCGACATCGCTCGCGGTTTCATCCGCGCCGAGGTGTGCGATGCCGAGGAGCTGCTCGATGCGGGCTCGTACGCGGTGCTGCGCGAGCGAGGGAAGCAGCGGCTCGAAGGTCGCGACTACGTCATGCGTGACGGCGACGTGATCCACGTGCGATTCAATGTCTGACGCCTTGGTCTTTGCGATCACGCATCGTCTCGAACTCATCGTCGATGCGCCCGCGCGCGGCGAGGAGAACATGCGTCGCGACCTGGCGCTGCTCGATGCGTGCGCTCGCGGCGAGATCCCGGGCGCGGTGCGTCTCTACGGGTTCTTCCCCGCGTGCCTGAGTCTCGGTCGCATGCAGCCGATCGACGATGTGAATCTCGAGGCGTGCGCTCGTGATGGCGTCGACGTGGTGCGCCGCCCGAGTGGTGGGCGGGCCGTGCTTCACGACCAGGAGGTCACCTACTCAGTGGTGTGCCGATCGACGGATCCGGTCTTCGGCGGCCGGGTGCTCGAATCGTGCTCGCGCATCCACGAGGCGGTCGCCGTCGGTCTGGCGACACTTGGGCTGCATGTCACCCCTCGCGCGCTACCGGCCAACCTCCGACGCGACGCCCGCGAGGGCGCAGCGGTCGCTGATTGCTTTGCGCGCCCCGCCGCACACGAGTTGCTTGACGACCGTGGTCGCAAGCTGGTCGGCAGCGCGCAGGCAAGGCGTGCCGGCGCGCTGCTACAGCACGGATCGGTGCTGCTCGAGTCCCCGCGCGCGGCCGGCTACCTGCGCGCTGATACCGTGCCGACACTCGGCGGCGTCGGACTTCGGGAGTTGCTCGGTCGCGACGTGAGCCGCGAGGAGCTCGTCGACGCGCTGGCCGAAGGTTTCAGGCGTTCTCTGGGCACTGCTTTCTAAGGGGACGTGGATTTTCACCCTGTACAAGGTTGGGCAGGGTGCCTCGGGGCTGCCCGAAGCATGCGGGCGAATCTTGGGGTGCTGAGGATCGGCATGCGAAGCACCGCCGCGCACGACGGTGGAGGGTGCCAGACGGCTGCAGCGTCCGGACATCCTGGAATGCGAGAGGAACTGTGCAGCGCATCGCGTCCTGCTGCGAACATATGTTCTATACTACAGGAATGTGTATGGCAGCAGCCGAAGCCACCCCCCTCGAGGCCCTGGTCGGGGCGATCGAGCGCTTCGTCCAGCTGCCCACGCTCGAGCTGCCCCCCGCTGAGCTCGGGGACTTCCTGGTCCGGCTTCGGCATGGCATCGATGTCCTCGAGCTCGGGTTTGCGACCTG
>JBAPOS010000158.1:0-2600 GCA_049279755.1 Candidatus Dormiibacterota bacterium
GAGCACGGCCCCCTTGGCGAGCGCCGGCCGGCCACCCCCGTCGAGGACGTCGCGGCAGAGGACGGCACCGACCAAGCGCGCCGCAGGGCCGTCGACCGCCGCGCCGGGGAGAACCTCCAGTCTCACCCGACCGGTGCAGCGGCTACCGCCGACAGCGATCCCGCGTTGCGACCCCGGCGCACCGCCACGATCTCGGCGAGGATGGCGATGGCGATCTCCTCGGGCGTCGCCGCGCCGAGGTTGAGCCCGACCGGGCTGTGGATGCGTGCGATCTCCGAGTCGGTGAATCCCGCCTCGCGGAGCCTGGCCACCCGTTTGGCGTGCGTGCCGCGGCTCCCGATCGCGCCGATGTAGCCGGTTTCGGTGCGCAGCAGGGAGGTCAGCGCCGGGTCCTCGAACTTCGGGTCGTGCGCAAGACAAACGGCGGCGTCCCTGGGCCCCAGCTCGAATTGCGGCAGCGCTTCATCAGGCCACGCCGTGACCAGGCGTTCGGCGTCGGGGATGCGCTCCACATTGTTGAAGGCCGTCCGCGGGTCGACCACCGAGACGGTGAATCCCGCCGCGCGGGCCATGGTGGTGAGTGCGACGGCAATGTGCACTGCTCCGATGACGACCAGCTGTGGCGCGGGGACGATCGGATCGACGAACACGCGTGTCCCCGAGATCTTCTCGACCCCGGGAAGGCCGGACGCGATCCGGGGTCGCGCCGACGCGATCACCTCGGATGCCGATGACGAGCCGCCAAGGCTGCCCACCAGGCCACCGTCTGCCGTCGCCGCGGCTCGACTGCCGGCGTGATCGCCGTCGAGCACGGTGAGGAGCGCGACCGGACGCGAGGTCTCGATCGCGCGCCGGACCTCTTCGATGACCGGATCCGATCCATCGCTTTCGAGGGTTTCCACGAAGATGTCGACCTCGCCACCGCACGACAGGCCCACGGCCCAGCCCATCTCGTCGCTGATGCCGTAGTGGAGCAGGCGAGGCGGGGCGTCGCCGGCGATGGTCGCCTGCGCCTCGAGCACGACCGCGGACTCGAGACACCCGCCACTCACCGACCCGGCCATACGGCCGTCGCGGCTCACCAGGAGGCGGGCGCCCATGGGTCGCGGCGTTGACCCGGAGGTGCCGACGACGGTCGCGACCGCGACCAGCGGGTCACCCTCGCTCCATTCGGTCAGCGTCGGAAGCAGATCTCGCATGACATGAGTATCCGCTTCCGCCGCCGAACGCCACAAGCCGTCGCTCAACCCCGCGGTGCACAATTCCGTGAATGCAGATCGAGAATTCCTTCGCCGTCAAGGCGGCACCTGATCGCGTGTACGAGTTCCTGCTCGACGTCAACAACGTCGTGAGCTGCGTCCCCGGTGCGGAGCTGTCCGAGGTCGTCGACCCGAACACCTTCAAGGGCAAGGTGCGGATCAAGGTGGGCCCGGTCACGGTGAGCTACAACGGCACCGCCCGAATCACGTCTCGCGATGCACAGACGCGCACCGCAACGCTCGAGGCGGAGGGTCGCGAGACCACCGGCTCGGGGAGCGCCCAGGCGACGACGGTCATGGCGGTCGCCGCCGATGGCGAGAGCTCGACGGTGACGCTGACCACCGACTTCACGGTCGTCGGGCGAGTGGCCCAGTTCGGCCGCGGCATCATGGAGGACGTCTCGCGCCACCTGGTCGGGCAGGCGGCCGAGTGCATCCAGTCGAAGCTGGAGGCGCCACCTCCGAGCACCGCGGCCGCTGATCCCCCCGAGGCAGGAGCCGGCGCTTCATCAGCCGCGTCCGCGCCGCCGCAACCCTCGCCGGTGGCATCGAAGCCCCCCGCCCTGGATGCGATGGCGCTCGGTCGCGCCGTGGCGAAGGAGCGCCTGAGCCGCATCAAGGTCCGGCCCCAGACGATCGCGATGGGCTTCGCCGGGCTGGTCAGCCTGCTGCTGTTCCGCCGTGTCCGGCGAGCCCGCCGGCGGCGCCGCGAGCAGAGCGGCTGACGCGCCGGGGGAGATCTGCGAGAAGCTTGCCGAGCGCGTCGAGCGCCTCGACGCTGTGGGCGCTCAGGAAGTCGTCGCAGTGGGGGAGCGCTGCGGCCATCCCGCGGGTCTCGGGCTGATAGACCGTGCTCCCCAGGAGCGGGTTGAGCCAGATCAGCCGGTGGCAGCTCCTGCGCAGACGGGCCATCTCGCGTCCGAGCTGATCGGGGTCTCCTCGGTCCCACCCGTCGCTGATGATCAGGACAACGGCGCCATGACCGAGCACCCTTCGGGCGTGGTCGCGCTGGAACGTGTGCAACGCGTCCGCGATGCGCGTTCCGCCGCCGATGTCGTGGACCTGGGCAGCCACGTGGTCGAGTGCCGCATCGATGTCGCCGTGACGGAGGAGGTGCGTGATTCTGGTCAGATGTGTCGAAAACGCGAAGGTCTCGACGCGCTCGCGCCGCCCGATCGCATGCGCGAAGACGAGCAGATGACGCGAGTACCGATCCATTGAGCCGCTGACATCGCACAGGACCACGATCGGGCGACGCTTGGTGCGCGCGCTCGCGCGGGCGAGGTGGTGCGCGTCGCCTCCCTGGCGCGCGGCGGCCCGCATGGTGCGGCGCAGCTCGAC
>JBAPOS010000159.1:0-30239 GCA_049279755.1 Candidatus Dormiibacterota bacterium
AATTTGTGCGCGTGGCAGTGGACACCCGCGTCCTGGCCGAGCCGGTCGAGTGTCGACTTGACGGCCTCCCGGTCGAGCCGCGCGGCGGTGCCACGCAGACTGGTGAACAGCTGCGGCGTACCCTCGCGCCGCTGCTTCCCCACGTAGGACTTCAGGCGCTTGTAGAAGTCGGCGTCCAGGGGCACGAGCCGATCCTTGCGGCCCTTGCCCTGGCGGACCCGCAGATAGGCGCCGCGGCCCGGCAGCTCGACGATGTCGTCCACCTCCATGGCGACGACCTCGGACAGTCGGAGGCCGGTCGCCAGGAAGAACTCGACGAGGAACCGATCGCGCGGGTGCCGCGCCGCAGCGAGCAGCCGGCGGATCTCGTCGTCCGTGTAGGTCGCCGGCTCCTTCTGCGGGACGCGCGGACCCTTGACCTCGGCGGTCCTGGCGTCGACCTCGTAGCCCTGGCTCTGGCACCACATCAGGAAGGTCTTGAGCGTCCGGTGGTACTGGTGGACCGTCCCTGCCGAGAGACCGGCGTCGAGGAGCTCCAGCTCGAGCTGTCGCAGCTTGTCTGCGGTGAACTCCCTCAGGCGTCGGAGCCCGTGGTCTTCACGGAACGTGGAGATCCTCGGGCCGGAGAGCGCTGACGCGTAGACGCTCAGGGTCGCAGGCGTGTGGTTCCGGCGCCGGCAATCGTCGAGGAACGCAGCCACCGCCCCGTCCCATGAGTCGACCGGCGGTCGCGGGGCGCCGTCAGCGCTCTCTGAACGCCTCGGCTTGACGGGAGCTTGGGGCATGGACCCAATTGTCCAACTTTTAGGGGCAGACCGTTAGACCCTTTTACACGGACATTTTTCACCCGCATGACCGCGGCTGGCTCTCCGACACGACCCGCCCGAAACGCCTTTGGTATCAACGACAATCCGCTGATATCTGGTCGATGGTCGGGGCGACTGGACTCGAACCAGCGACCCCCTGCTCCCAAAGCAGGTGCGCTACCACTGCGCCACGCCCCGACGTTTTGATCTCAGCTAGCGCCCATGCCTTCTCAGTGCGGTCCTAGAGTGCACCGATTTCGTGCAGGTCTCTTCGCTGCGATCCAGGCTCGAAAGGTAGCATCCGTGGCCGGGAGACGGGCGACGGCATCCGGCCAATCCGTGACCAGCGCGGACGCTGACGCCAGAAGCAGAGCCGCCCAAGAGCGCGGCCCTTGGCGATGTTGAGAATGCGGTGACCGACGCGACGGTGCCGGACAGCGCGCCCGGTCGCGGAGAGGCGAGCGGCGCAAAAGAGGCAGGAGGTGAGCGATCGGGTCATGAAGCCAGTCTGCGCCCTCCCGCGCCCGGGGTTTGCTTCGTTACAAAGAAGGGCCACGCCGCTGAAACGGCATGCGGTAAATGACCATAATTCACCCATGGGGAGGTATTCGCCGAATGCGGATTGGGCGGTTCACCATCCCGAGGCGCCGGCGCTCAGCCTGATTGTCGCGGTTGACACCGTGGACGAGGGGGCGCGGCGATCAATCGATCACATGCTCAAGGTCGTAGGCGAATCCTCGTGCGAGGTGATCGTGGCTGCGCGCGAGATCTGGCCAGACGCGCCTCCGGAATTGACAGTGGTCTCCTGCACGTCCGATTCACGTGGCGTGCGTTTCGACCGCGCCGCGTCGAGAGCGAAGGGCCGGGTCCTCGCCTTCCTGGACGACCGCGTCTACTTACCAGATGGTTGGCCCCAACGCGTTATCGAGTTCTTCGACGATCCGGCGGTTGCGATTGCAGGCGGACCAGTGCTCCCACGCTCGTGGTCGCGAGCCGAACGCGTCAGCGCGCTCCTTCTCAAGGGCCACCTCGGGATGCCCCCCGCTGCGAGCATCTCGACGGCGGACAAGCCGCGCATCGTTGCCGAGCTCACCGAATCCAACGTACTGATACGCAACGATGTGTTCCGCCGCGTCGGAGGGTTTCGGACGCCCCATGCCGGCGGGGAGACGCTGCGGCTTTGCCATAACGTTCGAATGTTGTTGGGCTGCACCATCAACTACGAGCCGGATCTTGCGGTGTTCGCTAGGACGCGTGCGTTTCCTGGCCCGTTCCTGGCTGAAACGGCCGCATCAGGTCGTGCAAGAGGTGACATCGCCCGCCGGTCCCCCGGGGTTGCGCCGTTCCGTCGGTACGCTTTGCCAACTCTCGTGACGCTGGTCGTGCTCCTAGAGGTTGGGCTTCTAATTCCCTTCCCGCACCATCCATATAAGGCGGCGCTCGTCGGTGGGGCACTGCTCTTCGTTCTCTACCTGACGCAGGCGGGTCGAGTGGCGTTCGGCAAGGGGCCGGCGCGCCTCAGTGACCGGGTCCTCGCCGCGCTCGGTGCACCTGTAGTGACAGTGACGTATGGTGTCGCGTTCGTCCGAGGGTTCTTCGATACTGGGTGGCGACTCTGAGCAAGCTTCACATCAGCCAATCGTTCGATGGTTGCTGCACGCGCTGGCTCCATCCCGGCGAAGCAGATGCGCGTACAGTGACCGTCAACATCCTTGGAAAAGCTCGGAGGCCTCATGCCAACTCTTCGTATCGAACACTCCGTCGCCAACTACGATGCGTGGAAGCGCGCATTCGACAGCGATCCTGCTGATCGCAAGGGTCACGGAGTGAGCAGCTACCAGATCTCGCGATCCGTCGACGATCCGAGCTACGTCATGATCGATCTTGATTTTGATACCCAGGCGAACGCCGAGGCGTTGCTCACTGTGATGCGCGGAGTCTGGGCAGGTCCCGGGAAAGATGTGATGCGCAATCCGCAGGCACGGATCGTTGACGCCATGGAGCGGGTCCGACTCTGAGGCGCGTCATTCCCCCGCCATGAGAGGCGCCGCTGGCGGGATTCCACACCGACCGGCAGCGACGCTCTTCTTCAGTTGAAGGTGCGCATCGGGTATCGACCAGGCAGACACGTCTCGTTTGCGGCAAGCGCGACTCACCCCATTCCGAACGCTTAGACTGCGTGCGATCACCGCCATTTCGGGGGTGGCTGACACAGGGGGTCTGACATGGGGAGATTTCGACCTGTCTTTGCTGTGGCGGCGACGCTGTCACTGGTGATTCTCGGAACAGGTACGGTGAGTGCGGCGTCGTCCGCGGCACTGACGTGCTCCGGGACGCTCGCGGCGCCGGGCTTCATCGCCCCCGGTACCTACTCGTCCATCAAGGTGACCGGGTTCTGTCTGGGGCCCCCAACCGGCAGCGTGATCGTCAAAGGTGACGTGACCGTCGCCAAGGGTGCGGCGCTCGCGGCGAACTACCCGGCCTTCACAACAACGAGCCCGGAGGGCGATGCGAATTGGCTGGTCAAGGGCGACGTCGTTGTGGGCAAGGGCGCGACGCTGCTGCTCGGCTGCGAGCCTGCGGTCGGCTGCGTCAACACCACCTTTGACACCGTAAGGGGAAGTCTTGATGCGGATGGGGCCCTCGGGGTCATCCTCCACAGCAGCATCATTGGGGGCAATGTCAACTACCAGGGTGGCGGCGGCGGGGTCAACTGCACGCCAGGCTTTGGCCCCTTCGCCTTCGGCGTCTACTCTGACGCCGAGGATGACGTCATCGCCGGCAACCTCTCGGTTAGCGGCCTGCACTCGTGCTGGTTCGGTGAGTTCCGCAACATCATCATGGGCAATGACACCGTGACCGGGAACCGGTTCGCTGACTCGGATGCCACCGAGATCGCCAACAACCAGGTGTTCGGCAGCCTTGGTTGTTCCAACAATGTGCCGATCGCTCAATTCGGCGATTCGGTTCAGCCGCCGAACGTCGTGATCGGCGCCATCCGCGGAGAGTGCAAGCCACTCA
The DNA here is from genome assembly GCA_049279755.1 of Candidatus Dormiibacterota bacterium. Classification (GTDB taxonomy): domain Bacteria; phylum Chloroflexota; class Dormibacteria; order Aeolococcales; family Aeolococcaceae; genus Palsa-851. The sequence goes on from JBAPOS010000159.1 coordinate 3,828, forward strand.
GCATCCACTAACACTCGAAGCGTCGACTTCGCTATCGAAGGAGGCCCGCCTGCGGGCCTCCTTTCATTTATCCGGGTGTTTGGACCAACGCTGAAGGTACGTCTGTTGCTACGCTTGTTGTGCAACGTTAGGACATTTGTGGTGGTACAAAGGCGCCATGAGCGAGAATTTGACCCCGGCCCTCAAGGTTCAGCGCCACCCCGAGCGTGCGGTGGCGGACCGCGCGGTGGCGTTCGCCATTCTTGACGAGGCGCTCATCTGCCACGTCGGATTCGTGGCAGGCGGCCGTCCGTGGGTCATCCCGACCATGTACGCGCGCGACGGCGAGGTCCTTTACCTTCACGGCTCGCCGGCAAGCCGCATGCTTCGCAATCTCGCCGGCGGGATCGACGTGTCGGTGACCGTCACGCTGCTCGACGGTCTGGTGCTCGCTCGCTCCGTGTTCTCGCACTCCATGAACTACCGGTCCGTGGTGATCGCCGGCACGGCCATCGAGGTAGGTGATCCCGACGTCAAGCTCGCAGCCATGCGCTGCCTGGTGGAGCACGTGCTCCCCGGTCGCTGGGACGAGGCGCGCAAGCCCAGCGCCAAGGAGATCGCCACGACCCTTGTGCTGGCGCTGCCCCTCGAACACCTCTCGATCAAGGTACGCACCGGGCCCCCGATCGATATCCCCGCGGACCGCAATCTGCCTGTGTGGGCGGGCGAGATCCCGGTGGGCCTGGCGTTCGGCATACCGCGGGCGGATGCCCTGGTTAGAGATCCGGCGCTGCCTGCAAGTGTCGTCGCCCAGACCACGAGCGGTTTGCGCAGTTGAGCCTTCCGCCGCTTTAGGTTTCGGCACCGCCTGGCTAGGGGGGAGTCCACGATCGACACCTGATCGTGACGGGAATGTCCCCGGTCGTGAAGGTACCGGCCTGACAAGCTGAGTCCAGGACATCGGCGCGAGCCATGGCAGAAACCCAGTTGAGGTCAGGATTGAAGCTTCGACGCCGCCGTTCGGGCGAGGGTACGGAGGGGGCCAGTTGGCGGCGCCGTCCGGCTCTGAGTCGAGCCCTGCGCGTGGCGATCGTCGTCGGGCCGATCGTCGCTTCGTTCGTCATCGCAGCCCTGCTCAGTCATCTCCTTCCGCGCGCCAGCAGCCCGCTCACCGCGGTGCTCTGGATCGCAATCGTCGGAGGCAGCTCACTTCTGACGCTGGTTGTGTTCGAGCGCGCGGCACGTCGCCTTCTTCCTTTGGCTGCGTTGCTCAACGTCTCGCTGCTATTTCCCGATAAGGCCCCGGCGCGGTTCGCAGTGGCACGCAGGACGGGCAGCCCGAGTCACCTGCGGGATCAACTCGCGCAGGCGCGGGCCGCTGGACATCAGGACGACGTCAAGGGAATGCAAACGGTGATCGAGTTGGTGCTCGCGCTCAGCGTTCATGACAAGGCCACGCGCGGGCACTCCGAGCGCGTCCGGGTGTACACCGACATGCTCGCCGACGAGCTCAAGATCGACGAGGGCGAGAAGGCCCGATTGCGGTGGGCAGCGCTGCTCCATGACATCGGCAAGCTCGAGATCTCCCCAACGCTGCTCAACAAACCCGGCACGCCCACTGCTGAGGAATGGGAGGTCCTCCATCGCCACCCCGAGGACGGCGCTCGGCTGGTTGCACCGATGCTCGCCTGGCTCGGCGAGTCGGGCCGGGCGGTGGCTGAGCATCACGAACGCTGGGATGGTCTCGGTTACCCGCACGGGTTGCGGGGCGCGGAGATCTCGCTGGCCGCTCGGATCGTGGCGGTCGCGGACGTCTACGAGGTGATGACCTCTCCCCGTCCGTACAAGGCGTCGATGAGCGTCGCCGACGCGCGCCTCGAGCTGACTCGTGTTGCCGGCACCCAGCTCGATCCAGCCATCGTTCGCGCATTCCTCAACATCTCGATCGGGCGCCTCTGGCGCACTGTTGGCATTGCCGCGTGGATCGGCCAGATTCCCAACCTTGCGCGCCTCTGGCAGGAGCTCGGCAGCATCGGCACCTGGGCGGGGACGGGTGCGCTGAGCGCCGTCACCGCGACCGTCCTCACCGTTGGCGGCCTTGGACCGCCGATACCCTCACCCGGTGGACCCATAGGCCCTGGTCACCCTTTGAGCTCGCCTGGCCCCACTTTCTCGGCACCACCCTCAACCTCGGCGGGTCAGACCACGGCGCCGGGTACGTCCGGGCCCCCAGGGGCAACATCCTCCACGACCCCGCAGCCCCATTCGACGTCAGCGCCAACGCCGAGAGCCACTCCGACGTCCAGGCCGAACCCGACGCCGACGCCGACAGCGACACCGACCCCGACCCCGACACCGCCACCGCAGTCGCTCTGCCCCCTGTGCCTCAACAACTCACCCAAATGTAAGCAGTACTGCTCCAACAGCACCCTCCCGAAATGCACCACGTACTGCCTGGGGAACAACAACAGTCAGTGCCTGAACCATTGCTACGGAGCAAATAACCCGAAGTGCCTCAATGATTGCGTCGGCCCCAATAACCCGAAGTGCACATCGAACTGCCGCGCCAGCGGCTCGCTTCTCGCCGCTCAGACGTTCCCAGGAGTCGGGCCGCGACCTGAACCGACACCTTGGGAGGCCCTCGATCTCGCGTGCCGCTTCGGGCCGCCGGCGACGCCACAATACTGGCCGCCCGGCATCAGTTCCGCCTAGCCCCGCGCACCCGGCTCCATCGCTCACGACCCAGCAGCGGTACCCCAGGGCAGACTCTTCACCCAGTGGACATCCTCGACGTCATCATCGTCGTCTTCCTCATAGCCTTCGCTGCCTCCGGTCTTCGGCGCGGGCTGACCGGGGTTGCGCTGTCGCTCGCAGGCCTCCTGGCCGGTCTCTTCCTCGGAGCTGTGATCGCGCCGCCGATCGCCCGGGCGATAACGCAGGACCGGACCACCCAGCCGATGTTTGCCATCGGCGTTTTCGTGGGCGTCGCGCTCCTTGTCGAAGGCATCGGCGCGGCGATCGGCTTCCGCATCCGTCAGCGCACCCAGCGCACCGTGCTGCTCGGCAAGGCCGATGCCGGGGTGGGCGCGGTGCTCGGTCTTCTGTCGGCGCTGGCCACCGCGTGGTACCTGGGCCTCATGTTCTCCCAGAGCCCGTGGGTAACCCTTGACAACCAGATCACCAACTCCACCATCGAGCGATCGCTCGACGGCTTCATGCCGAGGCCGCCCGGATTTCTCGCCACCATCGGCAACCTCTTCCGGTCGGGCGACTTTCCGAACCCCTTCTCCACCATCCTGAACATTCCCCAGGCGCCGCTGGCGATCCCGCCACTGGTCGACACGCCGGGCATTCGGGAGGCGACGAGCGTGACCGTCAAGGTCATCGCGGCAGGATGCGGTGGCGGGGCCGAGGCTGGATCATCCTGGCCGCTCGCGCCCGGGTATTTCGTGACCAATGCCCACGTCGTCGCCGGCTCGAACAGCGTCGAGATCGATACGCCGAGCGGCGATCGGCGCAACGCCCGGGTGGTGCTCTTCGACCCGGACACCGACCTCGCCGTGCTCTTTGCCCCGGGGCTGTCGCTGCGCCCGCTTGTGGTCCTTGACACCACTCCTGTTCGCGGCACCAGCGGCGCGGTCATCGGTTATCCCGGAGGCGGACGGGAACAGGTTGTCCCGGCGGCCGTCAGCGGAACTGAATCGGCAACCGGATACAACATCTATGGCGACACGCTGGTGACGCGAAAGATCGAGGTCCTCGCCGCACAGGTGATTCCGGGCAACTCGGGTGGCCCGATCGTCAATGTCAGTGGTCAGGTGATCGGCGTTGTCTTTGCTGCGAACACCACCGAGCCGAACGTCGGTTATGCCCTGACCATTCCGCAGGTGTCCCCGGACCTCCAGGCGGGCGAGCATCGCACCGCCGGGGTATCCACCCAGTCGTGCACCGGCTGAATCCCGTGGTCAGTCGTCGGTAGCAGTCGCCGCACCGCTGCGGCGACTGCTACCCGAGCATCAACTCGAAAGGAACCCGTTCTGCACGAGCCACGCGTGCGCGACGCTGGCGACCGTCTGGTTCTGAATCTCGACCATGGCGTTGAGGCTGAGCATCACCGTCGTGGTCAGCTTGGCCGCAACCGGGGTCATCCAGGCGCCGATTGATGGGTGCTTCTGGAGCACGTCCGACCGGACGACCAGCCCCGCGTTATCCGGCGGAAACAGGTTCTTGTCGTCAGTGAGCGTTTGTTCGTTGTTGGCTTCGATGCCGGAGTCCGTTGTGTAGACCTCGCCCGCGGCACACTGCCCGGATGCGATCGCTTTTTCTGCGGTGCTGCCAATCTGCGTGTAGTGGAAACTCGCAGCCGACGGCCAGCCGTACGTCGTCACAAGGCCGGGTAGGCCGTCAGGTCGAGTGAGGAATTCCGACTGGATGCAGACCGTCGTCTTCGGATGCGATGTCAGATAGGCGCCGAAGGCCGAGAGCGAGGTGCCGTATTTCGCGGCGTCGCTGGCCTTGATGGCGATGCCGTTGGTATCGTCGAATTGCGTCGGAGCCACCCAGCAGAGTTGCCTCGCCTCGTCGAGCTGCTTCACCTTGGCGAAGGCCCCGGGGAGGTCCGTCGGGAACTGTCCTGCGCTCAAGTTGAGGTAACCGGTGTCGGTCAACTCCGTACCCGTGTACTGCCAGTACATGTCGATGATGCCGGTGGACAGCGCCTTTCCGAGCGCCGGATCGGCTGCACTGAACGTGTTGGTCACTGTGAACCCGTGCGCGCCCAGCACATCGACGGCCATCTGGGCCATCAATTGCTCTTCCGCAAAAGACTTGCTGCCAATCGACAGCGTGGCACCACCGCCACTTGTTTGAGAACCCGTCGGGCATGTCGCCGTTGTGCCCGCACTGGTCGGATTGTTGCCGCCGGAGTTGCCTCCTCCGCACGCAGCAAGGGTCCCGGGTATCGCGATTGCGATGACCGCGAGTAGCTTGCGCTTCATGGATGTGTTCCTCCACATGTTCCAACTGCTGACATGTCTTAACTGTTGACTTGTTTTGGGACTGCGATGCGCTCAATCATTGAGAGCCCCCAGTCTGCGAGCAAAGCGAGTGATGCCACCATTACGGCCCCGACGAAGACCATCCGATCGCTTGTGTTGATGCCTGCGGCGATTACGTCCCCGAGGCCGCCACCTCCGATGAAGTTCCCGAGTGTAGCGGTTCCGATGATTAGGACGAGTGCTGTGCGCAGGCCGGCAAACACCAACGGGGATGCAAGAGGCAACTGCACTCGCATCAAAGCCTGCCAACGCGTCATGCCCATTCCCCGAGCGGCGTCAACCGCGGCAGGATCAACTCCCTGGATGCCCGCGACCGTGCTGCGCAGCACGGGCAGCAGCCCGTACACGACCAGCGCGATGACGGTGGGAGCGACTCCCAATCCAAGAATCGCGAAGAGAAGCACGAGCAAACCGATCCCGGGGACGGCCTGGCCGAGGTTGGCGATCAGGAACACCGGCACCCGAACGAACCGGCCCGCCTGGGCGATCACAACCCCCACCGGCACGCCGATCGCCGCCACCACCGCGAAGGAGATCCCCGACAGGTACACGTGCTGAATCGTCTCGCTCATGAGGTTCGGCGCATTGAGGATCTCGGAGTCGTATTGCTTTCCGAGCAGCGTCTGGTAGACGCCGACCGAGACGAGGATCCCGATCGCGACCCAGATCGGCACGGCAAACAGTCGGAGGCGATGCATCCAGGCGGGCAGGCCTGGCATCTAGCGCGCCCTCATCGATGCAGTGCGGATCACGTCGGCATCGATGAGTCCGAGGGTCTGGTCACCCTTGATCACTCGAACGCGCCCATCCGAGGAGCGAAGCACGGCATCGAGCGCGTCGCGAAGCGTCCCGCCCGCCTCCACGGACGCCGCCGGTGCGGCGCCGTTGAGCGGTTGCAGGCTGACCTCGGAGATCGGGATCAGCGCGAGCCTGCGCACCAGGGGACCCTCGCCGAGGAATCCGGTGACGAACTCGGACTGCGGGTTGGCCAGCAACTCCTCCGGGGTCGCGAACTGCTCGAGCACGCCGCCCCGTGAGAGGAGTGCGACCCGGTCGCCGAGCTTGACCGCCTCGTCGATGTCGTGAGTGACGAAGACGATCGTCTTGCGAACCACGCTCTGAAGCCGGAGCAGCTCGTTCTGGAGGCGTTCCCGTGCGATCGGGTCGATGGCGCCGAACGGCTCGTCCATCAGCAGGATGTTTGGATCCGCCCCGAGCGCCCGGGCAACCCCGACCCGCTGGCGTTCGCCGCCGCTCAACTCCGAAGGAAGGCGTCGCGCGTACTCGGCGGGCGGCAGCGCGATGAGCTCGAGCAACTCCTCCACCCGCGCCGCGATCCGCTGCTTCGTCCATCCCAGCAGGCGCGGCACGGTCGCGATGTTCTCGGCCACCGTCTGATGCGGGAAGAGCCCCACCTGCTGGATGACGTAGCCGATCGACCGACGCAGGTCGTTGACGTCATAGGTGCGCGTGTCGCGATCGTCGATGAGGATCGCACCCTCGGTCGGCTCGACGAGCCGGTTGATCATCTTCAAGGATGTGGTCTTGCCGCAGCCCGAGGGGCCGACCAGGATGACCGTCTCCCCCGATTTGATCTCGAGCGAGAGGTGGTCGACGGCGACAGAGTTCGCGTAGCGCTTGACGACTCGGTCGAACGTGATCATGTCGCAGCCACCGAGACGCGTCCGCGCGAAAGGCCGCGCTGGATGCCCGCCAGGATCAGGTCGGCGAGGATGCCGATGGCGGCGACCGGCAGGATCCCGGCGAGCACCGCATCGAGCTGACCGCTACCGCGCCCGATCGCCGAAAGGATGGTCTGTCCCAGGTCGTCGACCCCGACCGTCGCGCCGACCGTGGCGATCGCGACGATCATGACCGTCGCCTGCCGGATGCCTCCGAGCACCACGGGCACCGCGAGCGGGAGCTCAACCTTCAACAGCACCTGGCGTGGGTTCATGCCCATGCCCCGCGCGGACTCCACCACAGCGGGGTCCACGGTCTTGATGCCCGCTCGCGTGTTCCGGGTCACCGGGAGCAGGCCGTAGAGGATGAGCCCGATGATCACCGGCGGGTTGGCCAGCCCGAACCAGATCGAGAGCAGTCCGAAGAGCGCGAAGCTCGGCACCGTCAGGATGGTGCTGGTGACCGCGAGGATGATCGTGGACAGGGGCTCGGATCGCGCGGCGGCGATACCGAGCCCCAGCCCGACCAGGCTCGTGATGGCGATGCACTCGCCGACGATCTCGAGGTGGGTGAGGACCTGGGGCCCGATCTGGTCCCAGTTTTCGGAGATGTACTGAAAGACGCTCACTTTTGTGAGGCGTCAGTATCCATAACCTCCCGGGGACTTTGTCGCCGCGGGTGTGGGTGTCGAGACAGAGCCCGTGGTCGCGCCGGTCGCTGTCGCGCTGGTGCCCGGCATCGCGGCGAACCACATGCTCGCGACGCCCTGCCCGTTGGTCTGGCCGGCGGCGGTGTCACTCCCGAAGGTGTGCAGCGGCCAGCCGTTGTAGGTGACCTCGGTGGCGGCCGCGCCGTTGAGCATGATCGACACCGTGGCCAGCGTCCCGGTCACGCCGGAGCCGCCAGTCGGTGCTCCGGTGACCACCAGGGGCGGCCAGGCGGTCAAACAGCCACCCGTGCAGGCGCCGATGGTCGAGCCCTTCTCCGGGAGGAAGTAGTAGAGCGTGAAGCCCTTCGAATCGGTCAGCACCGTGCCGAGCTTGGTGGTCCCAGTGGTGACCGTCGTGCCGCTAGAACCCGGCGCGTTCGTGGCCGGCGCCGCCGTGCCGGGGGTGCTGGCCGCCCCGCAGGCGGCGAGCATCGCGGCGCCGGCCAGGGTCAGGACAAGTCGTTGCATTTGGAGAACCTCCGCTGTGGTCGATGCAATGAGTACGCCGCAGCGTTACGTCTCCTCCGCCGCGCTATTCTCGACGCATGTGCCGAAGCATCAAGACGCTCCGTGGTGCAGAACCTCCTGCGGATGAGGATGACACCCGCGCCGCAGCGCTGCAATTCGTCCGCAAGATCAGCGGCTACCGGGCGCCATCCAAGGCAAATCAGCCGGCTTTCGACGCGGCCGTGCTGGAGGTGACCGCCGCGACCACCCGCCTGCTCGAGGGTCTGCAGAAGCCGGCCTGAAGCGCCGACCCCCGAACGGCGGATAATTCGCCGATGTGGAGAGGCCGGGTAAACGACGCTACTCGGTCGCACCCATGGTGATGCTGCCGTTGACGGTGCCGCCGTCATCGACGCGAAGCCTCGAAGCGCGCACGTCACCGAGCACCACGCCGCTCCCCGCCACCGTGAGGCGTGCACGCGCCACCACATTGCCGGTCACATTCCCGCGGACGGTGACGTTGCGTCCGTCGATCCCCGCGCGGACCGTGGCCGACGCCTCGACGTCAACGTCCCCGGATGCCGTGATCTCACCGTCAGCAGTCCCCTCGATGTGGAGATCGCCTTCGATGGTGAGGGTCCCGTTGAGGACGTCGCGCGGCCCGAGGGTGACTCCCTTGGCGCCTGACGCGCCGTTGCGGTGACCCCCGCGTGGAATGGATGCCGCCGCCTCTTCGACTTCAGTGATGTTCTCCATGGATGTGTCCTCTCCTTCTCGTCCGCTGCTCGGCGCATATCGTACTGATCCTGTGGCCCCTTCGCGGGTGGAATGGGCACACGAATCAGTGACGGTGGCTCCGACGTCGGACACCTTCCGGCAGCTGCAACTCGACTTCTATCGAGAGGGGGCGCACCGATACGACTCATGGGCCGGGGGCGCAAACGTTCGTGCCGCCGAACGGCTCGCGTCCTTTGCCGGCGTCCAGCCGCACGAGCGGGTGATCGACATCGGCTGCGGCACAGGCCTGGTGAGCCGGTCACTTGGCCTTGGCACGTCGGACCTCAAGCATATGGCGCTCGATCTCTCCCCGGACATGATCACCCACGCGCGCGAACAGGCCAAGGGCGATCGAGGTGTCGACTACTCGGTCATGGACGCGCATCAGCTGGTCTTCAATGACGACATGTTCGATGTCGCGGTCCTCGGGCAGTCGCTTGCGTATCTCGAGGATCCGTGGCAGGCGTTCTCGGAAATCCGGCGCGTGCTGCAACCGAATGGGCGCATCGCGGTGTCGTGCAGGTGCAGAAGTCTGTCGACCCCGGCGCAGGGCGTGTTCTTCGAACGACTCGAACATCTGGCCATCAACCGCGCGCGCACGCCGGCGCATCACGCGCTCTTCGGTGAACCGTGGGTGCTCACCAACATGCTGGAGATGGCGGGATTCGCGGACATCCGCGTGACTCAGCTGCTCGTCGGTGTGCGTGCCAACGACGTGCACGAATGGACGGAGATGATGGAGTGGTCAGGACCGTGGCCGCACGCGATGATCGGGCTGCTGAGCCCCGGCGCGCGGGCCACGTTCGAGGAGGAGCTCGACAGCACCATGCACCGCCTGGGCGAAGGTGATTACGCGTTTCACGGCGCATTCACCCTCGCTACCGGGCGGCTTCGCGACCAGTCCCCGGCTCAGCCCACTTCTGAGTCCGCACCAGAGGAGACGCCGGACGTCTCCGCGGTACGCTCGTCGCTGTACGCATCAGACTCGGAGCCAGCCGGCTCTTCGCCGTAGGCACCGTGGTCACCCTCGACGCTGACCGCTGACCCGGTCACATCGACCGACGCATCGGCGTCGTGCTCTTCCGTTCGTCGCGCCGGCGGCGCATCACCGCTCGGGGTCATTGCGATGCTGGCGTTCAGAGTGGCGCCCTCGTCCACGCGCAGGCGTCCGGCATGGATCTCGCCGGCGAACGACGCCGTCTCGCCAAGCGCCATCAGCTCGCGGGCGGTTACCTTGCCCTCGACGGTCCCGCCCACGACGACATCACGAGCCGAGATGTGCGCGCGGGCGGTGCCGGTGGAATGAACATTGACCTCGCCGGTTGCGGACACCTCGCCATCAAGGGTGCCCTCAATGCGGACGTCGCCCTCAACGCTGAGGGTGCCGACCAGCGTGTCGCGCGGCCCCAGGACCACCAGGCTCGCTGTCTCCGGCGATACCGGTGCGGCCGAGGCACGACGACCACGCGATCGGCTCGATGTCGGGGGTCCGGTGTCGCTCGTGTCCATGGCGGCTCCTTCGCTACGGATCGTCGGAGTGGGGTCGCCGGTATCGTACGAGTCCGCCCGCGGCGCGGGTCAGGCGTCGACGTTACAAAGTGCGAAAGGGCCTGCGATCGCGCTCAGACCACGAGGTCGCGGCTGAAGTCACCGGCCGCCGCGACGCCGGCCAGGCCCATGGCGTGGGCGAGTTCGTTCCGATATCCGTCGAGCACTCGCTCCACCCCCGAGGCCCCGGCTGCAGCGAGCCCCCAGAGAATTGGGCGCCCGATCATCGTCGCGCTGGCGCCGAGCGCGAGCGCGACGAACACGTCGGTGCCGCTGACGATCCCGCCGTCCACCAGGATCGGCGCACGGCCCTCGAGCGCATCGACGATCTCCGGGAGTGCGACCGCCGGGGCGATGGCGCGATCGAGCTGACGCCCCCCGTGGTTGGACACCACGACGCCTGCCGCGCCGGCATCGATGCAGGCGACGGCATCATCGGCGCGAAGGACTCCCTTCACGAGCACCGGCAGCCCGGCGATGTCGCGCAACCACGCTATGGTCTCGAGCCTGATCGACGCGTCCTGGTCGATGCCGGCGGTGACCTCCTCGAACGCCGCCCCGGGGGCGAGATGCGTGCCGAAATTCACAAGGTGCTGCTCGAGGCTGACCGGCGCGAAGTGTCCACGACGCTTGAAACCGACATACGGCGTGTCGACGGTGAGCATCAATGCGGTTGCTCCCAACCCCGCGGCGCGGCGCACGAGCTCCTCGGTGAGACGCGGCTCCTTGACCACGTACACCTGGTACCACCACGGGCCGCGCAGTTCCGCCGCGATCTCTTCGAGCGCACGGGTCGCTCGGGTGGTGACCACCATGAGACCACCCGCCGCGCTGACTCCACGTGCCGTCTCCACCTCGCCTTCGGCGTGCGCGACCACCTGATACGCGGTCGGCGCCACGACCAGCGGCATCGCGAGATGCGTGCCCAGGACATCGGTGGACAGGTCCGGAGCCGTGCCACCGCGAAAGATGCGCGGACGGAGCCGGTGGCGCCGCCAGGCTGCGCGTGACTCCTCCAGGCTCAGCTCATCGCCGGAACCGGCGGCGATGAAGTCGAAGGCCGCCCGGGTCAGCTTCGCGCGCGCTGCAAGCTCGTACTCGACCAGCACGTCGGACAGGGATTCCTCCACGCGAGGATTGTCGACGCTAGGGTGCCGGCGCGGCGAGCGTGACCGTTGCCTGGTGCTGTTGGCCGGACGGGTCGAGCCAGACGATCACCACTGATTGTCCCGGGCTCTCGCCCTGCAGAATCTGGACGAGTGATGCTCTGGAGTCGACCGAGGTGCCGTCCAGCGAGGTGATCACGTCGCCTGCGGCGAGCGCCGTCGTCGAGGCCGGACTCCCGCTCGCAACCGCCGTGGCGCACGGAGCCGGCCCGGTGAACAACAGCGCGCCGAGCGGTGAGGTGCTGTCCTTGACACAGACCCCGAGCCGCGCGCCTGCAGGCAGGTGCGGGGCTGCCATCAACTGGTGCGCGTAGCTGAGGGCGGTATCGATTGGGATCGCGAACGCCTGCACGGCGCCCTGATCAGCACCCCGGCGCACACTCGCACCGCTCGCCGCCGTGTCGAGCCCGACCACCTGGCCGCTGCTGTTGACCAGCGGACCGCCCGAGTCCCCCGGCTGGATCGGCGCGTTGGTCTGGATCATCCCGTTGAGGTACTCGTAATGCTGCCCCGACTCGTCAGCTGCAGCGATGGACTGCCCGAGGGCGGTGACGGTGCCGGTGGCCACCGCCGGGGCGCCTCCCCGTCCCTGCGCGTTGCCCAGCGCGGTGACGCTGTCCCCGACGCGGACGCTCGAGGAGTCGCCCATCGGAGCTGTCGTCAGCCCCGTCGCTCCCTGGAGCTGAAGCACCGCGACATCGTGGCTTGGATCTGTGTTGATGAGGCTCGCGCTGTAGGTGGCACCGGTCGCGGTGAGGCGGACGCTGATCGACTGCCCGAAGGCGACCACGTGATTGTTGGTCAGCACGACTCCGGAAGAGGTCAGCACGATGCCGGTGCCCGCGGCGGCCGCGCCGCCACCGAGGAACGTGTCGATGTCCACGACGGCCGCTTCGACCGCGGTGTTCCCCGCTCCGCCGAGGCCCCGCGTGGCGATGACCACCGTCGCAGCAGCGCTCGCTGCGAAAACGAAGATGACAACGGCGATCCCGAGCAGGATGAGCCGCGATGCCCGACGCCGTTGAGGCGGCGGCTCATAAAAGTAGTACTGCTGCGGCCCCCATCCCGGCGCGGGGGGCGCGGACGTCCACCCGGTGCCGCCCCATGGGTCGTTCGAGCCCATTCCCCCAGGCCACGCCGGCGGACCGGCGGGGACCTCCTCCTCGCTCATGCTCGCTCTATTGTCGCTAGTTCCGGCTGTCGACTGCATGACGGGGATCTCCCGCGGTCCGCGCCAGCGGGGCGCGGACGCGGGCGGTCCCTGCGGTCGAACCGGAGACCCGGTCCGAGGTGGACTACATCGCGTTGAAGGTTTCCGCCACCTCGATGCTCGCGCCGCCTTCGAGCACCGGACAGCCCTTGGCCAGCGCAACCGCCGCGTCGATGCTGTCGGCCTCGATGAGGCTGTAGCCGGTCGCCGGGTTGGCGCCACCTCCGTCCGAAACTGCGCCGCCGGAGGCTATGGTCCTGGTCTGGCTGATCGGGTTGCCGCCGTCGGCGAGCGCGGGACCGAGGTTCTGGAACCATGCTCCCCACGCTGCCATCACCTTGGCCTGAGCCTCCTCGCCCTCGGGCATGCCGCCGCCATGGTAGACGAGCAGATATTTCGCCATGTCGTGCCTCCTTGGTTGGTCAGTTGCTGTTCGCGCCGATGGCGCGGATGACGGTGGGTTCGAGACGCGTCTCGAGGAGCGCGCGTTCCGATGGGTTGTCTGTGAGCTCGATCGCGCGGCGATCGGCATCAGCCGCCTCATCGAGCCTGCCGAAGCGGCGGAGCAGCTCCGCTCGTGTCGCCCAGTACAGGTGGTAGCCATCCAGCTCGGCTCGCAGGGCGTCGAGCTCCTCCATGGCGGGCACCGGGCCGGCCACGTGCTCGAGCGCGATGGCGCGGTTCAGGCGCACCACCGGGCCCGGGTTGATCCGCACGAGCGCGCCGTAGAGCGCGAGGATCTGGGCCCAGTCCGTGTCCTCAAATGTCGGCGCCTCCGCGTGGCACGCGGCGATCGCCGCCTGCAGCCAGTACGAGCCGGGGCGACCGAGACGGCGCGCCTGCTCGAGCAGCGCGCCCGCCTCGGCGATCGCGGCGTGGTCCCAGCGGGATCGGTCCTGGTCGCGGAGCAGGACGAGCGCACCGCTCGCGTCGAAGCGGGTCGCCCGGCGCGACTCGTGAAGGCGCATCAGGGCGAGCAGGGCGAGCCCTTCCGGTTCCTCGGGCAGCATCCGCGCGACCAGGCCGCAGAGCCAGAGGGCGTCGACACACAGATCGCGGCTCGTGGAGACATCCGGTCCGCTGCCCAGGTAGCCCTCGTTGAACACGATGTAGAGCGAGGCAAGCACCTCGGCGAGCCGCTCCGGCAGCTCATCGGCACCGGGCACCCGATACGGGATGTGGGCGCCGACGATCTTGCGCTTGGCGCGCACGATGCGCTGCGCCATGGTCGCCTCCGAAACCAGGAAGGCATGAGCGATCTGGCTGGTGGTCATGCCCATGACCGCTCGAAGGGTCAGCGCCACCTGGGCCTCGCGCGCCAGGGCGGGGTGACAGCAGGTGAAGATGAGCCGCAGCCGGTCGTCCGGATCGGAGCGGACGTCCGGCGCCCACCCGTCGGTCAGCAACTGCAGCTTGGCCCGGTACGTCGAATCGCGACGTAGTCGATCGATCGCGCGTCGCCTGGCCGTCTGGAGCAGCCAGGCGGCTGGACGCTCCGGCACGCCGTCGACCGGCCACCGCTCCAAGGCGATGACCACGGCGTCCTGCACGAGGTCCTCGGCCAGGTCGAAGTCACCGGTGATCCGCACCAGCGAGCCGCACATCGGACCGACCTCGGCACGGAAGACGGCGTTCATCGCCTCGACGGTCGGGTCGTTCACCATTGCGCCGCAAGCTCCCTGTCTCAGCCGGCCGGATGATGGGGCATCTCGTCGTGGCTCAAGACCGGGCGGATCTCGACCGCCTGGTCCTTCGGCGGCCACTTCTTGGCGATGGCGATCGCCTCGTCGAGGTCCGCGACATCGATGGTCACGAAGCCGGCGACGTTCTCCTTGCTCTCCATGAAGGGTCCGTCGGTGACCAGCGGCCGGCCGCCCTGAAAGCGGATCGTGGTCGCCGTATTCGAGGGCTGCAATTCCTCGCCGCCGCGAAGCTTGCCGTCGCGACCGATCTCCGCGAACCACTCGTCGATTGCCGCGTAGTGGGCGCCGTGATCCGCCTCGTCGAGAACCGCCTCCTCGTTCTTGATGAACAGCAGCATGTACTTCACTGGTTGCGCTCCTTGGCGTCCGGATGAGTCGTCCCAATCATGACGACGAATAAGGAAGCCTCAAATCGACACGCCGGTCGCCTGTCGCTCGCCGCCGGCTTGATGCCATGTCAGGCTGTCGTCTCGTGGCCGGATGGAACATCACCGGGAAGGCGCGCCTCGGAGGCGCGGACCGGTCGAACGTCGATCGCCTGCGGCGCGCCTGCGAGGCGGCCGAACCCCTGGACCTGAAGATCGAGCTCGACGAGAGCGACCATCTCGATCGCCCGATGCATTTCCTCGCCGGCGCCGGCGGCGAGGTGATCGGCTACGCGGGTGTGACCGCGGACGACGATGCCGAGGCGTGCGGCATGGTGCTCCCGGCTTGGCGACGTCGAGGGGTGGGGACGGCGCTCCTGGATGAGTTGCGTGGCGCGGCAAGAGGTCTCGGGCGGGAGAGCATCCTGGTCATCTGTGAGGAGGCGGGGCATCCCGGGCTCGAGTGGATGCGCAGGATCGGCGCGACCCTCGAGTCAACCGAACGCCGGATGGTCCTTCGGGTCGCCTCGCCGCCAGGGATGCTGCAGGCGGCTGCGACGCCACTGGAGATGCGTCCCGCCTCCGATGCAGACCACGCCGCGATCGTCCATGTGCTGGGAGAGGACTACAGCGATCGTCCCGGGGAGCGACGCCTGGTCGGAGTCGAGGGCGGCAAGGTGGTCGGCACGCTGCGCCTCACCGAGACGACACCGCGAACCATGATCTACGGGTTCGTGATCGAGCAACGCCTGAGGGGACGGCACCTGGGGACGCGCCTGCTCGCCGCCGTCATCGAGCAGCTGCGCAACGAAGGCATCGGCGACGTGGGCCTCGAGGTCGATCCGGAGAACACGCCTGCGGTGCGGCTGTACGAGCGGTTCGGGTTCGAGACAGTGACCACCTATCGATACATGCGCCTGGCGATGAACTGATACTCGCTGCTCACGGCCAGCGGGGCGGTGGTGCTGGTGGTGGGGGTAACGCCGGCGGTGGAACGTTTCCGGACCAGAGATATCGATCCCACAGCCCGTTGAGGTGGTCCTGGTAGTAGAGGCTGTACAGCCCGAGGACAAATGCGAGCACCAGGCCCACAAGGGGCTCGGCCCGGTTCGGGCTCCCCGCGGCAGCTTCCATGCGCGCGATGCGTTTCCCCGTCCGGTAGATGCTCACCAACGGCGGGATGATCAGCAGCGACCCGGGGAAGAAGGCCAGTACGGAAAGGGCGGGCTTGATGGATTCGTCTGCGAGAAACCGGCGCGCCTCATCGTTGACCTTGTAGATCCAGACATACGAGTAGATGCCGAGGGTGATGAAGGGCAAGCCGATCCAGACCGCGAAGATATTTCGCTTCTTGTAGGTCTGATTGCCGATAACGACAACCTGCGCCATCGCCTGCCTCCACGCACTCCCGGTTGTACGCTCAGTCGGGGCTGATCCTCAGCACCACCTTGCCGGTGACCCTTCTTGCGAGCAGGTCCTGCGCGAGTTCCCCGCCTCGGGACCAGTCCGCGTCAACGTCGATGTGGGGCACGAGCACGCCGGCGGCGATGAGGCCGCACAGCTTCGCGAGATCCGACGCAGCGCTCTGCGTGAAGCGCAGCTCTTCGAAGATCAGCATCGAGCGCAGCGTGGCGCCGAGGTGCGCGCCAAACCAGCGCGGGCCGAGCATCGCCGGATCCATGAGCGTTGACGCGTAGGACACAACGGTTCCGTGCGGCGCCACGACGTCGAGACAGCGGGTGAGCACCTCGCCTCCGACGCCGTCGAGGACGTGGTCGTACGGGCCCTGGAGCTCGCCGACGTCGCGAACGACGTGGTCACACGCGGCTGCGGCGCCGCGGCTCGCCTCGGGGTTCCTGATCAGACCGGTCACGGTCATGTGGACGGCGCGCGCGAGCTGGACCGCGACGTGGCCGACGCCTCCCGACGCGCCGGTGATGAGCACGGTCTTGCCCACGGGGAATCCGCCGAGTGCCAGCGCCCGGAACGCGGTGATGCCCGCCACCGGCACGCAGGCGACCTGGGCGGCGGTGACCCCGTCGGGCACCGGCGCGAGGTAGTCGACGGGCACGGCGACCCGCTCTGCCCATGCGCCGTTGCTGACCAGTCCGACCACCGTGGTCCCGGCGGCGGGACCGCCACCGCTCCCGGCGGGGCGCTCGACGACCCCGACGACATCCCAACCCACCTGCTGGCCCGCCGGCGCATTCTTGGCGCGCACCACCTCGCCCCGGTTGAGGCTGGTCGCCTGCACGCGCACGAGCACCTCGTTCGCTCCCGCTACCGGATCGGGCACTTCCGCGAGACGCAGGATGTCGTTGTCCCCGGTCGTGATCAGAGCGCGCATCGTTGGCTTCTCCAGGCTGGCAGCGGCGATGAAAGACTAGGCTGCGATGGTGCGCCACCCGGCGCGAGTGACGCAGGAGTGTACTGACCGGAAGGACGACACCCGCCAGATGCTGGTCGGCGCATTCCACGCCCTGTTCGTCCGCGAGCTGGGCCTCCCCGGTCCGCGAGCTGGGCCTCCCCGGTCCGCGGCCTTGGCCCGGATCCCGGCAACGCCAAGCCCCGCCTGGGTTGGTTCGGAAATCCCGACCACGGGTATAGAGATTCCGAAAACCAAACGAGCCGACTGTCCCCGACGGCCGGCCACAAGAGACAGAACATGGCTGAGCTGACCTCCGAACTTCTTCCGATCCTGCAGCTGAACGACGTCGTCGTTCTCCCGGGGATGACCGCCACCCTCGCCGTCGAGAGTGACCCGCAACGGGCTGCCCTCACCGCCGCGCAGAACGGCAACAAGCTGATCCTGCTCGTGCCCCACGTGGACGGCCGGTTCTCGGCAATCGGTACGGTCGCCCAGGTCGTGGAATCGGGTCAGCTGCCCTCAGGCGCCGAGGTCACCATCCTCAAGGGATTGCACCGCGCCCGCCTCGGCGGCGGCCAGTCCGACATCGGCGGGGCACTCTGGGTCCAGGTCGAGCCTCTCCCCGACGGGGACCCGACCGACGCAGCGCGTGAGCTGGCGCGCGAGTATCGCGCGCTCATCGAGAATCTCCTCGAGCTGCGCGGCGCAGGCCGGGCCATTGAAGCCGTCCGCTCGGTGCGCCATCCCGGCCACCTCGCGGACCTCGCCGGCTACTCGCCTGACTTCAGCATCGAGCAGAAGCTCGAGATTCTTGAGACCCTCGACATCGAGCAGCGCCTGTCCCGGCTGATCGCCTGGACGAAGGACGTCCTCGCCGACGCGTCAGTGCGCGAAAAGGTCCGCACCGAGGTCAACGAGGGCATGGAGAAGACCCAGCGAGACTTCCTGCTGCGCCAGCAGCTCGAGGCGATCAAGAAGCAGCTCGGCGAAGGCGGCGACGATGTCGCAGCCGGGTACCGGGGCCGCCTCGAGAACGCCGGTATGCCGGACAACGTGCGCGCCGAGGTCGAGCGCGAGTTGGACCGCTTCGAACGGACCAGCGAGCAGAGCCCGGAGCACGGCTGGATCAGGACGTACCTCGACTGGATGTTCGAGATCCCCTGGAACGTCCGCTCCGAGGACAACCTCGATCTTGTCGAGGCGCGGCGCATCCTCGACGAGGACCATACGGGCCTCGAGGACGTCAAGCAGCGGATCATCGAGTTCCTCGCCGTCCGGAAGCTTCGCAGCGAGCGCGGCATCACCGTGCTCGGCAGTGGTTCCGGAGCGATCATCACGCTGGTCGGACCTCCCGGTGTCGGCAAGACGTCGCTCGGCGAGTCGGTCGCCCGGGCGCTGGGCCGGAAGTTCGCGCGCATCTCCCTCGGCGGCATCCACGACGAGGCGGACATTCGCGGCCACCGGCGCACGTACGTCGGCGCGCTTCCCGGACGCATCGTGCGCGCCCTCAAGGAAGCCGGTACCAAGAACCCCGTGATCATGCTCGACGAAATTGACAAGGTTGGCAGTGACTGGCGGGGCGACCCGTCCTCGGCCCTGCTCGAGGTGCTCGACCCGGCGCAGAACAACACCTTCCGCGACCATTACCTCGAGGTCGATCTCGATCTGTCGGAGGTGCTCTTCATCCCGACGGCGAACGTGTGGGAGACCATCCCCGCGCCCCTGCTTGACCGGATGGAGCTGATCCGCCTGGACGGCTACACCGAGAACGAGAAGGTTGCGATTGCGCGCGATCATCTCCTCCGCCGCCAGGTGGAGCATGCGGGTCTGCGACCCGACGAGGTCACCGTCACCGACGCCGCGATTCTCGCGGTGATCACCGATCAGACACGCGAGGCCGGTGTGCGCAACCTCGAGCGGGAGCTCGGCAAGATGACCCGTAAGGTCGCCACCCGCATCGCCGCGGGCGACCTGGTTCCTCCTTTTGAGATAACGCCGGCGGAGGTGCGCGAGCTCCTGGGCAAGCCGAAGTTCGACAACGAGGTCGCCGAGCGAACCGCGGTCGCGGGCGTGGCCACCGGGCTCGCGGTCACGGGCACCGGAGGTGATGTCCTCTTCATCGAAGCCGCCAACTCCCCGGGCGACGGCAAGCTCACGCTCACCGGCCAGCTCGGCGACGTGATGAAGGAATCGGCGCAGATCGCTCTCTCCTATGTCCGGGCGCATGCGGAGGCGCTGGGCGTCGATCCCGAGGCGGCCCGTCAGAGCATCCACGTTCACGTGCCCGCTGGTGCGGTGCCGAAGGATGGCCCGTCCGCCGGCGTCGCCATGACCACCGCGATCGTCAGCCTGTTGACCGGTCGGCCGATGCGGAGCAGCGTCGCGATGACCGGTGAGGTGACCCTTCAGGGGCTCGTGTTGCCGATCGGCGGCGTGAAGCAGAAGGTCCTCGCGGCGCATCGCATGGGCTTGCGCGAGGTGATCCTGCCTCGACGCAACGAGAAGGACATCGAGGACGTCCCCGAGAGCGTGCGTGAGGTGATGACGTTCCACCTCGCGAGTCGCGTCGAGGAAGCCATCAACGTCGCGCTCGAACCCATCGCGTCCGAGGTCTCCGCGGCCGCCTGACGGCGCCGTATTTGTCAGAATCCGCGGCCGTGGCCAGAGCGGGTTCGCACGTCAGAGTCGTCGTCGAGGCGGCGCAGAAGCGCGCGTTCGCCTCGGCGATCGACTGGCCGGGCTGGTGCCGGAGCGGGCGCACCCCCGACGCCGCGCTTGAGGCGCTCGCCGCTTACGCGGATCGGTACAGACTGGTCGCGGCCACAGCCGGCCTTCGGCTGCCGCCAATCCGAGGCATCGAATCCTTCGACGTCATCGAAGAGGTGAAGGGCGACGCGACGACCGATTTCGGAGCCCCGAGCACGGCTGCTGCGGTCGAGACGCAACCTGCTACCGCCAAGGAGGCCGGCCGGGTCGCAACCCTCCTCCAAGCCGCATGGGCGAGCCTCGACGAGGTTGTAGAAGGGGCGCCGGCGCATTTGCGCAAGGGGCCGCGCGGCGGGGGTCGCGATCGCGACCCGATGTACGAACACGTTCTCGGCGCCGAGCAGGCATACGGTGGAAAGATCGGCGTGCGTGCCAAGCACCCGACGCCTGCTGACGATCCTGCCGCGATCCGGGCGATGCGCGAGGCCTTCCTCTCGGTGATCCGCGCGGATCGGACCGGGGCACCCGCTCGCGAGCGTGGATGGGCGCCGCGCTACTGTGCCCGTCGCCTCGCCTGGCACGCGCTCGACCACGCATGGGAGATCCAGGACCGCAGCGAGTGACGAGGCGGAAGGGCCTGGTGTCTCAGCCGGTGCGCGACTCGCTCAGGCGTTTCTCGATGCCGTCGAGGACGAGACTGACGCCCTCGTCGGCTCGCCATGTCGAGGCGTCGCTCGCGCCGGACGGCCGTGGCCGCGTTGTCTGCGCAACGGCCGGTGCAGCGGTGTCCATGGTCACCCGAACGCAGCC
This sequence comes from Candidatus Dormiibacterota bacterium, assembly GCA_049279755.1. Taxonomy (GTDB): domain Bacteria; phylum Chloroflexota; class Dormibacteria; order Aeolococcales; family Aeolococcaceae; genus Palsa-851. The sequence continues at coordinate 24,356 of JBAPOS010000159.1, forward strand.
GCTGTACACGGTGAGGTCGTATCGATCAGGGTTGCGCATCGCTCCCGGCGTGTCCCACTGAACATCGGATGTCATCGCCCGGGTGGGCTTGCCGTCCATGCGCACCTTCACCGACCCGGACGACAGGATTGCGTGCACCGCGGTGTTTTGTGGCCGGTGCAGGGTCACCCCGACGATGCCGCTGTTGACGCGGATGGGGACGACGCCGCTCGGGGCCGGCAGAGTGCAGGTGACATTGCCGGCGCCGCTGTCCAGCTCGACCCCGCTGACGCTGAGACCGCTCAGATCGAGCACCGTGTTCCAGGTCCCGCCGTGGATCTTGAAGTACCACGTGTGGTCGGGACTCAGCTCAACGGCACCGTGATCGCCGCCTCGGCGATTCTTGACGAGCACAAGGCTGCCCGGACGAACCTCCACCGATGCCGCTCCGCCCCCACCGACCGAGGTCGCGAGGTCGACCGCGCCGGGTGGCGCGGCGCGGAGCAGCACACGCCATGAGCCCGAGTCGATTGCCAGGGTCATGACCTGGCCACCCTGCTTCCGCGCCGTCGCGGAGGGGGTGGAAAACGCCGACGCCGCAGCCTCGACCACCAACGTGAACGCGGCGCTCTCGGCGCCCTCCAGGCCGGCGGCCGCAAGGACGCGAGCCAGGTCGCGCGTCAGGCGGCTGCGCTGGACCACCGGCAGCGAGGCCAGCACCACGCTCGCGGCAGCCCGATGGTCGACCAGGAAAGCGGCCAGGTCGTCGCATGCATCGGCGACCTGTGAGCGCCACGACTGCGGCGAAACGGGTACGACCACTCGATCCAGCACCGTCTCAGCCACCAACCCGAGGAGCTGATCCTTGTCGCGCAGGTGCCAGTACAGCGAGGCGGCCTTGACGCCGAGGCGATCTGCGAGCGCGCGCATGGAGAGGCCGTCGACACCGACGGCGTCGAGCATCTCCAGTGCGGCCTGGACGACCGCTTCGCGATTGAGCCCGGATGTCTCCGTCTCTTGACGGGCCACAGGTATGTCCCTCCGTTGTTCATCGGCCAGGATGCCAGGTCTTCAACTCGTGCTTGACTTCCCTAACAATGTTTGGCTAGTATCGCACATGTCAGCGTTAGGTGGCCAAACAAGGGAAAGGTGTTAGAGATGGAATCAACACTCGAGGCGACCGGCCTCGTCAAGGCTTTCGGCAAGACCCGTGCCCTCGACGGGCTGAATCTGACCATGCGGTCCGGTCAGGTCATGGCTTTGCTCGGACCGAACGGCGCGGGCAAGACGACCTTCGTCAATCTGGTGGCGACGCTGCTCCGCCCCGACTCGGGGACATTGCGCGTCAACGGCATCGATGTTGCTCGCCACCCGGGTGCGGTGCGCCGGCTCGTGGCTCTCGCCGGCCAGGCGGCGGCGGTGGAGCCCACGATGACGGGTCGAGAGAACGTTGTCATGGTCGCTCGTCTCTTCGGCGCCTCCGCGGCCGGCGCGCGTCGCGACGCCGCACAGGTGCTGGAGCAGATGGGTCTCAGCGACGCCGCCGACCGGACCGTGCGCACGTACTCGGGCGGCATGCGCCGCCGCCTGGACCTCGGCGCAAGCCTTGTCGGCCGTCCCCGGCTGCTGCTGCTGGACGAACCGACCACGGGTCTCGATCCTCGCAGCCGGCTCGAGCTGTGGGACACGATCCGTACCCTGGTCGTCAACGGCACCGATGTCCTCTTGACGACGCAGTATCTCGATGAAGCCGATCACCTGGCGTCACAGATCGCAATCATCGATCACGGTCGCGTGGTCGCGGCGGGGACCCCTCGGGAACTGAAGCAACGCGCCGGGCAGAATGTCGTCGAGGTACGCGTTCGCGACAGCTCGGCGCTTGACCGGGTCGCCTTGACGTTGATGGCGATCGGCGACGGACCGGCGACGATCGACCGCCCGACACACAGCGTGCGAGTCGCGCTGGGCGCCGACACCGATCGCGTTTTCGCTGCGCTGCGCCCGCTCGATGACACCGGCATCGCGATCGACGAGGTCTCCGTGCGTCAACCAACGCTCGACGAAGCATTTCTTGCGCTCACCGGCGCACCCAAGGAGGACGTGGCATGAGCATCGCGATCGCACCCCCGCGCGGCAACGCGGCAGGTCTCTTTGTCTCCACCAGGCAGATCGCCCGGCGCGTCCTGCTCAAGTTCATCCGCTCGCCGCAACTGGTCGTGGTCGGCACCGTGCAGGGCGCGATGTTCCTGCTCATCTTCCGCTACGTGTTCGGCGGCGCCATCGCCCTCGCCGGCATCAACTATGTCGACTTCGTGGTGCCGGGCTTCATCACGACGGGCGTGCTGTTCACTGCGATGTATGCCGCCGCGGGCATGGCCGAGGACATGAGTGCGGGGCTGATCTCACGGCTGCGTTCACTTCCGATTCCGCGAAGCGCCGTGCTCATCGGTCGCGCCCTGGCCGACACGGTGATCCAGATCTGGGGACTGGCCATCACCGTGGCGATCGGTTTCCTCGTCGGGTTTCGCCTCCATGGCAGCTGGAGCGCTGCCCTTGCTGCCGCCGCGCTGGTCGTGCTCTTCGGCTTTGTCTTCGAGTGGATGTTCGTGCTCCTTGGGATGGTCGCGGGCTCGGCTCAAGCCGCCCAGGGATTTGCGCTGATCGTGTTCCCCTTCACGTTCGTGTCGTCCGCGTACATCCCGGTGGCGACCATGCCGTCGTGGATGCGTGGCTTCGCCGAGAATCAGCCGGTCACCGTCATGGTGAATGCGGTGCGCACGCTCACTCAGGGACACGCTGCCGAGGCGCTGCTCGGTCATCCCGCGTCCTACTTCGTGATCCGCTCGCTGCTGTGGTCGCTGGGGCTCATCGCCGTGTTCGCACCCCTTGCGGTCGCCAAGTATCGGCGCGGCTGATGGTTCCCTCTACGAATGCGACAACGGCTGCGCAGCAGGAGCAAGGACCACTTGTTGACCAGCCCGAAGCCCGGAGGTGATCTGCGTCAATGTGCTGCCGACGAGCCCCGTGGTCACGGTGGTCGCGTACGCGGCATTCTGATCCCACACGTCGACCTGCAGCGAACCGGTGGCGTCGGTGAAGATTGCCTGACTGGGTACCGCCAGCACGTCTGTGGCGTCAGCGACGTCGATGCTCAGCGTTCCGGTGTATCCGTCGCGCAGGCTCGTGTCCGGTTGGCGGAGTGCGCAGTCGACATAGTATTCGGGTACTCCGCCTATCAAAGTTGGGCTAGACGCGATGGATGTGACCGTGCAGGGAAGGCTGTTGCCTGGGAGTGGATTGACGACGACCGTGCCTGTCTGTCCGACCCTAAGGTTATTCGTGTCGTTCTGGGAGAACGGGGCCACCGCAAGGAAGTCCGTCGCGCTGCCCATGACGATGAACTGTCCCGGCGCAGGCGCTGCCCCCGGCACCGGGGGCCCGCTGTTGCCTCCTGGGACGTTATCGCCCACCGAATTGTTCACGTCCAGGATCGTTGCTGACTCGGGCGCACGCAGTGCGGTTTCGGCTTCATCGTGTTGTGCTTTTATAAGCAGGAGCCTGGCGCTGGCGAGCTGGTATTCGGCCGAGGCAATAGCAGCGCTCGAGCCACCGGCTTTCGCGGTGGCGAGTTGCTGCTGGGCGGCGCTGACTGCCGCGTTCGCTAGAGCCAAGGTCGCCTGCTGCGTGGCGTCGTTCAGGTGCGCGATCAGCTGACCTTGTGTCACCTTCTGCCCCACGTGGACGTAGATCGCCGACACCTGTCCGGTGGTGCTGAAGTTCACGTCCATGAGTTGCGCGGGCTGGAGCGCCGCGGAGGCGCTCGCGGCCGCCGAGACGTTCTGCCGCGCCACCGTCGCCAGCTTGGGCTCGGCCGGCGCCTTCGTAATGCGCATCAGGAGCACCGGGCCCACCACGATGACAACCACGACAAAGACGACCCCGGCGCTGATCCACAGCCTGCGCAGCAGCGTTTGATGATGGGCAACCCCGCGATAGCCCGGGGAGGGCTGCGACTTGCGTTCGTCGCCAGATCTCATCAGGCCTGCCCCTTTCCCTGCCCCACTCAGAGGTTTCCGGCCGAGCCGAAACCTGTCGGGCATACGATATCGTTTCGCAAGCCTTCGCCGCAGATCACACGGCTATGAAACATTGATGGTCTGCTGCTGCTCCGGCGCCGCCGAATAGTTCGCGTCGCCGGCCTGAAACGCGTCGATGATGCATGTTCCGGGCAGCCCGATGATCGTGACCGTCGATCCAGAGATGCTGCAAATGAGTGGCGTGCTCGACGGGTCGATGTTGAAGGTCACGGGATTCCCTGAACCGCCTCCGGTGGCGGTCACCGTGTACTGCTGCAGAAGCGAGCAAGGGCACGTGGGTGCTTGAGACGTGAACGTGATCGACTGCGCGGCCTGGGCCACCTCGAACTGTTCCTGTCTCTGCTGCGCGAGGTTGTAGTCCGCGTTTCCAGGTTGGTTCGCGTCGATGACGCATGTACCCGCTGCGATGAAGGAGACCGACCCTGTCGAAGAGACACTGCAGGCGGCGCTCGACGGGTCGGCAGAGAACGTGACGGGGCCGCCTGCCGCCGAGGCGGTGACGTTGTAGCTACCACCATAGGTAGGGCTCGAGGGGCGGGGGCTGGTGATGGCGATCGACTGCGACGCTTTGCCGATGTCCCACGACATCGTCTTCGTCGGCGCCGCGTTGTAGCGCGAGTTGCCCGCCTGGGTCGCATCGATCTCGCAGGCTCCGACCCCGATGTAGTCGATGGTGCCTGCCAGGGACTTGCAGACCGCGGTCGTCAGACTGCTGAACACCACCGGATTGCCCGATCCTCCGCCGGAAGCCGCCGGCTGATAGGACTGACCATACGTTGCCCCAGTCGGGGTCGCGGAAGTCCAGCTGATCGTCTGGGATAGGAGCGTTGGATTCGGCGTCGGCGTCGGTGGCGGCGGCGGGAGGCCATTCGGCGTGGATGTCGGACCCACGATTGGGAGAAGAACCGCTGTGCCCGGGTTGGTGCCGGCGCTCGGCCCAGGTTCGACGCCGGGCGCGATCGGGCTCGCGCTGGCAGTGGGCGGGTTGAAGAACGGGAGCAGGTTGCCGAGGAACCCAGGGCCACCGGGCGGGCCCGGGGGTTGGGAAACACTCCGCGCCAGGACGAGAACCGCGATGAGCGCTGCAACGCCCAACGTGCCCAGCCCCACCCAGACTCGTGGGCTACGACTTCCGGGGGAGCGCAGGGCCGCGACCGTCGCGGTCGCCGCAGTCGCCGCGTTGCCACTCATGCCGGCCTGCGATCCGACCCGCACGGCGCGGTCGGCCTGACCCGCCGCCGCAGCCGTCAGGAGTGCCCGACCGTCCTTCCGCCATCCTTCCCCGAGCGTGGCACGTGCGTATGCATCCAACTCACGGCGAAAGTCCTCGAGCGTCGCGCTCCGCTTCGACGGGTCCTCGGACATCCCCTGAGTGAGCAGCGGCCGCAGATCGCCCCGCACCGCGGCCTGGGAGGCGCGACCGCCGAGCGATTCGACGAAGACCGCCGTCGCGGCGTAGAGGTCGGCCGGCGATGTCGGCGGTGCACCCGCAAGGACTTCGGGGGCCACGCATGGCTGCTGCCCAGGCGGCCGGGCGGTGGTGACTGGCGTGCCGGCCAGACCGGCATCTCGAAGCAGCACGGCGCCGGTGGTTTCGACCACGACTGAATCCGGCGTGAGATTGCGATGGAGGACGCCGGCACTGTGCAGAGCCTCGAGCCCCGAGATGCAGTCCTCGAGCAGCACGAGGCTCGCGGCCAGCTCGAGCGGCCCACGTCCGTGCAGCAGGCGAGTCAGGGTGATGCTTCCCGGGAGGGACTCATAGACGACGGCGCCGGCGCGCTTGTCGAACTGCATCACCGAGACGA